>NZ_MKSL01000012.1:18142-62727 GCF_001897265.1 Microbacterium sp. 71-23 | reverse complement strand
GTGCGGCGACGGCGTCCGGGTACTACGGTGCGGCGACGGCGTCCGGGGACTACGGTGCGGCGACGGCGTCCGGGGACTCCGGTGCGGCGACGGCGTCCGGGTACTACGGTGCGGCGACGGCGTCCGGGGAGAAGTCCGTTGCCCTGGCCAGCGGCTACGACGGACGTGCGCGCGGAGCTATCGGTACCGCCCTCTTCCTCACTGAGCGCTCGTCGGACTGGACCATCATCGCGGCGGCCGGCGTCGTCGTCGATGGTGCGGCCATCAAGGCCGACACGTGGTACTCGCTGCGTGGCGGGAAGGTCGTGGCGTCGTGAGCAAGACCTTCTCCGTCCAGAACTTCAAGGGCGTCCGCGAGATCGAACTGAGCCCGACCGGGTCGCTGATCGTCGTCGCCGGCGCGAACGGTGCCGGGAAGTCGAGCTTCATCGACGCGTTCGTCGAGCTGTTCGACCCGAAGGGCACCCGCCTGACCCCGAAGCCGATCCGTGAGGGCGAGGACGAGGCCCGCGCGGAGTACACCGACACGGACCTCGGTGTCCGCATCGTCCGCACCTGGAAGAAGAACGACGCGGGACGCCTCGAGGTGTTCGCGCTCGACGGCGCGAAGTACTCGAAGCCCGCCGACGTCGTCGCGTCGCTCACGGGCGGCTTGATCTTCGACCCGGTCGCGTTCCTGAACCTCGACGAGAAGCGACAGCGGGACGCGCTCCTCGCGAAGGTCGACCTCCCGTTCGACGTCGACGCGTTGGCGCGGGAGAAGGCTGGTGCGGAGGAGCGCCGCCTGATCGCTGGCCGTGACGTGAAACGCCTGCAGGGTGCCCTGTCGGCGATGCCGAACCCGCTGGACGCGCCGAACGAGGAGGTGTCGGGCGCCGCGGTCCTCGCCGAAATCGAGTCCGTGCAGGAGCACAACCACCGCATCGACCGGGCCGAGGATCTCGTCACCGAACTCGGACGTCAGGTCCTCGACACCGACCGCACGATCGAGCGCTTGGAGGAGCAGATCACTCAGGCGCGCGCGGACCGCGCCGTCTGGGTCGAGAGGATCGAGGTGGCCCAGCGCGCTGCCGCTGCTCCGCGCGCGGATCTCGCGCCGTTGCAGGCAAAGCTCGCGGCCGTCGACGAATGGAACGCGGCCGTGCGAGCGCGTCGCGAGTATGCGAAGGTCGCCGACGAGTGCGCCGCCGCGGAGTCCGCTCAGGCCGCCGCGAACCGCGACCTCGCCTCGATCGAGAAGCGCAAGCGTGACGGCCTCGCAGCGGCGACGTTCCCCGTCGACGGGCTGTCCGTGGACGAGGACGGCGTGACGTTCGACGGCGTGCCGTTCACGCAGGTCAACTCGGCCATGCGTCGCCGCGTCGCGTTCGCGATCGCGACCGCGGGAGACCCGAAGCTGCGTCTCGTCATCGTGAAGGACGGTGACCTGTTGGACGCCGACTCCCTCGCCGCGATCCGGGATCTCGCCGACGAGCGCGGATACACCGTGCTCGTCGAGCGGGACCGTGACGAGTCCCGCCGGATCGGCTTCACGATCCAGGACGGCGCTCTCGCATGACCGCGCGCATCGACCATGCCTCCGAAGCGCTGAAGGCTCTCGGCCACATCACGGGAGTCGATGAGGCCACGAACCAGATCACGCTTGCGCTCGAAGCGCAGGTGCACGCGACTCTCGCTCTTGTCGAGCAGCAGCGCCTCGCCAACCTCATCGCGTTCCACGATGTCGCGACGCGTCAGGCGGACGCGGGCCACATCCTGAGCAGCGACGGCCTTGCCCGAGTCGAGCGTGCGGCGCGGGAGCTCCGGGCGGGGGTCGGACTGTGAGCGCCCTCGCGATCCTGGATCGCACCCTCGCGGACTCTGCCGACCGCGAATCTTGGCTGGACGCGCACGACAAGGTCATCGGCTCATCGACGGCGGGGAAGTTTGCGAAGCCGGGATCTGTGGAGCTCTACGTCCGGCAGATCCTCGAACCCCGCACGTTCGGCGGGAACGAGGCGACCCGGTCGGGCAACGACTGGGAGCCCGCGCTGCTCGGCGCGGTCGGGGCGCGTCCGAACAGCCTGCTGATCCACCACCCCGACTATCCCCGGTTCGGCGCGACGATCGACGGCACGAAGCCGGTCGGCGACCGTTTCGCGATCGTCGAGACGAAGACGAAGCACAACAAGGTCGTGACCGGGCCGACACCGTACGAGGTCCGGCAGCTCGCGTGGCAGTTCTACTGCATCCCCGAAGCCGTCCACGCGGAGTGGGTGTGGGGCGAGCTCGTCCGCGACCCCGACGCGCCAGGACTGTGGCGGCTGCGCCGCCCCGTGCAGTCGCGCACGTTCCACCGCGACCACCCACAGATCATCGCCGCGACGGACCTGATCGTCCCCATCGCGCACCGCGTCGTCGAGCTGCTCGACGCCGCCCGAGAGGAGGCATGGACATGACCAACCCCACCCCGCCCGCGACCCTCACCGAGGCGCTCAGCGCCTTCCAGGCCGAACTGCCCCGCGTGCAGAAGGGTGCACGCAACGACCACTTCAAGTCGTCGTACGCGGACCTCGCCGACGTCGTCGGCGTCGTCCTCCCCGCGCTCGCCCGCCAGGGCCTCGCCTGGGTGACCGTTCCGACGATGACGGAGGCCGGGTTCCGGCTCGAGTACAGCCTGCAGCACGTCGGCGGGGAACGGATCGACGGCTCCTGGCCGCTCCCGAATCCGACCGAGAGCACTGCACAGGCGGTCGGGTCCGCGATCACGTACGCGAAGCGCTACGCGCTGTCCGCGGTCACCGGCGTCGCTCCCGATCAGGACGACGACGGAAACAGCGCATCCCAGCAGGGAGCACCCGCCGCCGCGCCGAAGGAGTGGAAGAAGCAGGTCGCGGCCGCCGCGTCCGTCGCGGAGCTGCACGAGATCTACCAGTCCGCGGAGCGCGACGGATGGCTGAACGCATCGATCATCGCGAGCCTGAACGCCCGCCGTGCCGTGCTGAGCACCCCGGCCGCGCCGGACGCCGCCGACGCGTACGAAGCGGCGGCATCGGCGGAGTACGACGCCGCGGTCGCGCGTGGGGAGGTGGCCGGTCGTGTCTGAAGTGGCGCACCTCTCGACGGGCGAGATCGTCGAGTACGAACCGGCCTCCCCGCTCGAGCTGGAGCAGATGATCCGGGAGATCGGTGACCGGCTCGAGCGGGCGGTGCCCGTGATCCGTGGACTGTGGGCGGATCGGTACGCCGCGGAGCGGAAGTTCATCGAGGAGCGCGCGAAGGCCGTGATGCGGTCCGCCGAGCCGACGGTGACTCGGCAACGGGCCGAGGCGGATCTCGCGGCGATGCCCTTCAAGCACGAGTTCGACAACGCGAAGGAGATCTTGCATGCGGCTGAGGAGCTGCAGCGGGCGCTCACCGCGAAGTTGAACGGCTATCTCAATCTGAACCGCGCTCTCACGAGCGCGTACATCGCGAGCGGAGCGAGCCGATGAGCGACCGCCTACGCGTCATGAAGTCCCGGAAACCCGGCGACCGCCCCTGGAAGGTCCGCGCAGGTCGCACCGTGCTCGGCGCGTTCCCGACCGGTCCCGACGCGCTCCGATTCGTCCGCCGCCTCATCGCGGCGGCGCAGTGACCACCCCGAAGAAAGGAACCCAGGTGGCAGAGAAGAAGACCCAGGAAGGACCGCCGAGCTTCGCCGCGATGCTCGCCACGATCCGACCGTCGACCGACGTCGAGCTCGCGGAGAACCTCGCGAAGCTCATCGAGGAGGTGAAGGCGACGGGCAAGAAGGGCACGCTCAGCGTCGTCTTCGAGGTGAAGCCCGTCAACGGCGGTGACCGTCTGGTCATCGTGAACGACGCGTTGAAGCTCCGTCTCCCCGAACGAACCCGCGAGGGCACGACCGCGTTCGTCACCGACGACAACGGTCTCTCGCGCAGCGACCCGACCAGCAGCCCCCTGTTCACCGACGACGACATTCGCGATGCCGGCGCGAACGTCGACCCCCGTACCGGCGAGATCAAGGAGACCCCGAACGCATGAGCACCACGGAGAAGACCCTGGCGCCGGCCCCGACCGAGGCGGGGGCGATCGCGTCCCTCGCGGACATCGCAGCCGATCAGCAGCGCACCCCGATCACGCCTGGCGAGGTGTTCATCGTCCGCGACGGTGACGGTGGCCTGCGTGTCATCGACACCGACGCATACGCTCCGACGCCCCGGCACATCGCCGCGGCGCGCAGCGTGTCCGACGCGGCATCGTTCTGCGCGTACATCCACCGTCACGGAGGCCCCGGCACGGAGGTGTACGCCCACACGAACACGTCCAAGGTCGTCGGCATCCTCGACTCCCACCCCGCCTCCACGTCTGACACCGCGGGATGGCAGAAGCACCGCGTGTCCCTCGACCTCGAGAAGACGAAGGCGTGGCTCGCGTGGGAGAAGGCCGACGGACACCTGTTCGCGCAGGACGAGTTCGCCGACTTCCTCGACGACCGCTGGTCCGACGTGCTCGAGCCGGACGCGGGCGTGCTGATCGACATCGCCACCACCTTCCACGCGAAGACGAACGTCGAGTTCAACGGCGGTGTCCGACTCGACTCGGGCGACGTGAAGCTCACGTTCGAGGAGAAGACGACCGCGAAGGCCGGCCAGAAGGGCGACATCGAGATCCCGAAGAAGATCAAGCTCGGCCTGAAGCCCTACGTCGGCGGCCCGACCTACGCGATCTGGGCGCACTTCCGCTACCGGCTCCGCGGCGGCCAGGTGCTCCTCGGCTTCAAGCTCGAGCGCCCAGAGAACACCCTCGAGGCCGCGTTCGCCGACATCGTCACGGACATCCGTGAGGGCCGGAAGAACGGCGACGAGGTCGTGCACGAGGGCATCGGGGAGATCCCGATCTTCGCGGGCAAGCCCTCCGCCTGATCCGTCCGGTCGGCGTCCCCCATCGTCGACCGAACGAAAACGGGGGCCGAGCTGATTGCAGCAGCTCGGCCCCCTCCACCCACCACCGCCTCTAGCAGGAGTCCAGCGTGAGCATTCCCATGATGCCCCCTCAGGCATCCCCCACACCCTTCCGCGGCGTCGCGTTCATCGTCCGCGGCACCCCAGCCCCGCAGGGCTCGAAGCATGCGTACGTCGTCGGCAACCGCGCCCGTGTCGTCGAAGACAGCAAGATGTCCGCCCCGTGGCGGGACAGCGTCGCCGCGGCCGCCGCGGACGCGATGAACGGTGCGTCCCCGATCGACGTACCCGTGACCGTCACCATCACCTTCTTCTTCGCCCGCCCCCAGTCGGTGAAGCGCCCGCTGCCGTCAGTGCGACCCGACATCGACAAGCTCGCCCGAGCGGTGCTCGACGGCCTCACCGCCGGCGGCGTGTACACCGACGACTCCCGCGTCGTCGACCTCCACGCGAAGAAGCGCTACCGGGACGTCCCGGGCGCCGAGGTCACCGTGACTGCCGCGGAGGTGGCTTCTTGACGACCCTGTATGTCGCGGGTCCCATGACCGGCCTTCCCGACTTCAACTATCCAGCCTTCCGTGCCGCTGCAACCGAGCTACGGGACGCGGGATACGTCGTCGAGGACCCATCCACCAACACCAACCCGACTCCCGACGACTACCACGGCTGGCTTCGTGCGGGGCTCGCGCAGCTCATCACCTGCGACGGCGTGGCAATTCTCGACGGATGGGAAGCATCCGGCGGGGCCCGACTGGAGGTGAACGTCGCGGCGACGCTCGGCATGAGGGTGCGCCCCGTACACGAGTGGGTCACGGAGGCGCAGGCCGATCCCGAGCGGGAGTTCCCTGACCGCCCCGAACGCGTGAAGTGCCGCGGGTGCGGCTCGTTCGACACGCACCGAATCGGTATCGGGTCGCGTCTCATCGCGATCGACGACGCCATCGATTACGAGAACTGGCAGTGCATCGACTGCGGTCGGGAGTGGGAACGATGAGCCTCTACTACGAAGACGAGTACATCGAGCTCCACCATGGCGACTGCCGTGCGGTCCGCGGATGGACTCGGGCAGACGTCCTCGTGACGGACCCGCCCTACGGAATGAACTTCCAGTCCAACCACAGAAGGTCCGGCAAGTTCACCCGAATCGTCGGCGACGACGACGCGTCACTTCGCGACGCGGTACTCGAGCTGTGGCCAGACCATCGACCAGCAATCGTCTTCGGTCGCTGGTCTGTTGCGGCTCCCGTCGGAGAGCGTCAGCGCGTCATCTGGTTCAAGTCCGGAGGCGGACCCGGCATGGGCGACCTGCGTCTGCCCTGGGGGCCCGCCCACGAGGACATCCATGTCCTAGGTGATGGCTGGGATGTGGCAGCGACCGGGAAGAAGCGGACGGGCAGCGTGATCGTCACGTCGCGCGGCCGGGGGGGGTCCAGCGGCGACGAGAACGCGTTCGGTCACCCCACCCCAAAGCCGGTATCACTCATGGAGGATCTCATTTCGAGCTGCCCTCCTGGGGTGATCGCGGACCCGTTCGCGGGTTCAGGTGCAACGCTCATCGCGGCGCGAAACCTCGGCCGCCGCGCTATCGGGGTCGAACTCGAGGAGCGCTACTGCGAAGCAATCGTGCGCAGGCTGTCGCAGCAGGCGTTCGACTTCTCCGCGCTCGAGTCGGGTGCGGGCCAATGATGCGCGCCGGCCGTCGGCGTCCTCCACGCGCCGCCGGCGACCGCGGCCTCGCCGTCGCCGCGTTCCTCACCGGAGAGCAGGCCGCCGCATGAGCGCCGCGCACCCTCCGGTGGACGTGAAGCGCGCCGTCATCCGTCGGGATGGCGGGTTCTGCCTCCTTGCCCTGCACCGCTGCCAGGGAGAGGCGACGACGACCGATCATCGCGCGAACCGTGGCATGGGCGGATCGCGACTCCTCAACGACCCTGTGAACCTGATCGCCGCGTGCGGGATCTGCAACGGCGACAAGGCGGACGCGACCTCGCTGGTGCTCCTCGAGCTGGAGGAGCGGGGCTTGTGGGTGCGTCCCGCGGCGACCCACGAGAAGACGTTGGTGCGTGCACGTGAGACGCCCGTGGAGGCGTTGGACGGCACCCGGTGGTTCCTGCTGTCGGCGACGGAGCGGATCACCGTGGCGGAAGCGATGGGGGCGCGCTGATGCCGGAACTGGAAGTCAACGACAACACCAACGAGAGGAGCGCGTGATGGCTGTCACCAAGCGCACACGGTTCGAGATTCTGCGACGCGACGGGTACCGCTGCTACTACTGCGGCGTCCGCGGAAACGAAACGGGCA
This sequence comes from Microbacterium sp. 71-23, assembly GCF_001897265.1. NCBI lineage: Bacteria > Bacillati > Actinomycetota > Actinomycetes > Micrococcales > Microbacteriaceae > Microbacterium > Microbacterium sp. 71-23. The sequence goes on along the minus strand of NZ_MKSL01000012.1, from coordinate 55,480 downwards.
GCGGACTCACGATCGACCACGTCACGCCCGTCGCCTTGGGCGGCAGTGACGACGCCACGAACTTGGTCAGCGCGTGCGCTGACTGCAACGCGGGTAAGTCGTCCGTCCCAGCCGATGCGGCGACGGTTGCGGACATCGACCGCAAGGCCGCCGAGTACGCCCACGCTCGCACGATAGCGCTGCGTGCGCTCGACGCCGATCTTGATGCGGAGGCTGAGTACCTCACGGGAATGTGGGATGCGTGGGACGCTGCCGCGCCGTCTTACTCGAAGGGGTCAGCGCCTGGCGAGATCGAATCGTTCGCCTCGGATTGGTTCCGACGCGGTGTGCCGCTGCGAGTCGTGGAGAAGGCATTCACGATCGCCTGGGCCGGTCCCGCGCGGCCTAACCAGAAGGTGAAGTACGCGGGCGGCGTGGTCAACAACATGATGGCCGGCGCAGAGGACCGCACCCGCTCGATGGTGGCCGGCGACTCGGTCGTCTTCGGCAGCGGGTATGACGCCGGGTGGGCGGACGGTGTCGCCTTCGCTGGGCTGCTCACTGACGAGCGCGACCTGGTCGCGCTGCACGTCGACGGCCGGAAGAACGAGTTCTGGCGGGTGATGTCCAATGCCTCGTGACTATGCCCAGATCCGTCAAGACATGTGGTCAGACGACCGCTGGCGCGCGCTCACCGCGCCAGCGCAGTGGCTCTACATGCTCCTCCTCTCCGACCCCCGCCTGACCTACGCAGGCGTGACGGACTGGCACCCCGGGAAGCTCTCCCAGCGGGCGAAGGAATGCACCGGCCGGGACGTCGTGATCGCCGGATTCGAGCTCGCGGAGGCCTACTTCGTGGTCATCGACGAGGACACCGAAGAGGTGATGATCCGCTCCTACCTGAGGCACGACCCGCTGATGCGTAACCCGCGCCTCGCGGTGACGATGGCGAAGGACTTCGGAGGCGTCGCGTCGAACAAGATCCGCGCCGCGATCGTGTGGGAGCTGCAGCGGTTGAAGCGGTCGGAGCCGGACCTGCCGGCGTGGGAGAAGCCCCAGGTGAAGACGGTTCTGAAGCAGAACGCGGTGAACCCGAGGGAGATGACGACCGACCTTCCCACGGGCACCGCAACGTACCTGTTAGGTGCCGGTTTACCCACCGGCTTAGGGAAGCGGTTAGGTGACGGATCGCCCGCAGTGAGGGGAACGGTTTACCAGCCCTCTACAACAGCAACAGCAACAGCAACAGCAACAGCAACATCTTCTAACGAAGATGCGGTCGATTCCCGCGAGAGTTATCCACAGCCCCCAGTTGCCGATGAAACGGCATCCGACACAGAGCCATTGCAGGTGGCGTCGTGATCGCGGAGCGAGAGCCGGACGAGACCGAACAGAGCCTCGAGCTCTACATCGCCGCGTGCCGGGAGCGGTACGCCTTCGACCGCGAGTATCGCGCGCGCCTGCAACGCGAGCTGTTCGACACCGACGCTCACCGATCCATCCAAGCAACCCTCGAGGCCGTCCGATTCGAGACGGCAATGAAACGAAAGGCAGCAGCATGACCGGAGAAACAACCATCACCGTCGTGGGCAACCTCACGGCCGACCCCGAGCTGCGCTACACGCAGAACGGGCTGCCCGTCGCGAACTTCACCATCGCGTCGACCCCCCGCACGTTCGACCGTCAGGCGAACGAGTGGAAGGACGGCGAGGCCCTGTTCCTGCGTGCGTCGGTCTGGCGTGAGTTCGCCGAGCACGTGGCGGGCTCGCTGACGAAGGGGTCCCGTGTCATTGCGACCGGACGTCTGCGTCAGCGCTCCTACCAGGACCGCGACGGTCAGACGCGGGTGAGTGTCGAACTCGAGGTGGACGAGATCGGCCCGAGCCTCCGCTACGCGACCGCGCAGGTGACACGCGCGGCCTCCACGGGCGGCCCGGGAGGCCGGCCGCACGCGCCCGCGACTGAGGAGCCGTGGGCGACGCCTTCGAGCGCTCCTGCGGGCGAGTGGGCCACGCCGGAACCGACCGCCTACGGCGACGAGGTCCCGTTCTGATGCGCATTCTGACTGTTCGGCAGCCGTGGGCGTGGGCGATCATCCACGGCGGGAAGGATGTCGAGAACCGCACCCGCAACATCGCCGGCTCCTACCGCGGGCCTGTCGCGATCCATGTCTCCGGCAGGTTCGCCGAGGACGTTGACAGTCCCGCTCTCGACGACGCGACGGAGCGTTGGCACGACCAGCCTGAGGCGGACTGCAATCGGCATCCATGGCGATTGAACGTCGGCAAGACCATCGGCCTCGTCGACCTCGTCGACGTGCACCAGGGCGCGGATTGCTGGGATACGCCGTCCTTCTGCTCACCGTGGGCGGATGGCCCATGGCACCTCTCGCTCGCGAACCCGCGGCCACTCATCGAGCCGATCCCGTTCAAGGGCGCTCTCGGCCTCCGTCACCTCGATGACGACACCACAGCGCGGATTCTCGCGCAGATCGGAGACCCCACGTGACGATCATCTGCATCACCAACACGCCCATCCCGGGGATGCGGCCGTGCACAGTCCGAGACGAGCACAAGATCACGTGCCCGGACCGCGACGTGAACCGCGCCCTCGCCAGCCACGTACACGGCGAGGCACCCGACCCGACGTGCGGCGGGTGCCTCCCGAGGCTCGCGCACCGCGGCTACCTCTGCCAGGGGTGCTTCGCTCGCCTCGAGAGCGTGTACGCGGGTTGGGAACGGTTCGCGCGCACGATCCAGGGCGTGGACCGTGCCGTGCAACGCGACAACGCGGGCGTCCGCACCCGCCCGGAGGGGCACATCCCGATCCCGTTGACGTCGCTGTCGGTCGACGAGTGCTGGGGGTTCCTCGCGTCGTTCACACAACGCTCCCTCGACGAGTGGGTGTCGACGCCGGCGGGCGCGGCGGACGCGGTCCAGTTCACCCGCGCCGCGCAGCGCGCGTACCGCGACCACCCTGTGGAGGAAGCGGAGACGGAGCTTCGACGGGTCCGGTGCCCGTCGTGCAAGCAGCTCACCCTCACCCGCCGGCCGCCCGCAACCGACGGGCAGCTCGTGACCGTGAAGTGCCAGAACACGGCCTGCGGACACACCATCCGTGAGGGCGAGGAAGCGCTCTCGTATGTCCCCGACCCGACGGAGGGGTGGCGGCCCGTGCGGGTCGAGAAGCTCGCCGTCATCCGCCGAATCGAAAGGAACGCATCATGACCGAGCGTCTCGCGAAGTTCCACGTCCGCGTGCACGCGTCGAACCGGCACGCCGGTTACGGAAGGCCCTACACGGTGATCGCGGCGACGAGGCAGGAAGCCGTGAACCGCGCCGTCGACCTCGGATGGGGCGGTCACCCAAGCGACGCTCGCGTGACGATCGACCGCATCGAGGACATCGACCCGCGCGAGTGTCCTCACGCCACCGAATCACCCGACCACACGGATGGGAGCCGAGGTGAGTGATCTGCGCATCGTGCCCGTCGATCTGAAAGACGCTCGCGCGTTCGTCGCCGCGCATCACCGCCACAACGAACCGCCGATCGGGCACAAGTTCAGCGTCGGCGTAGCGTCCGGTGACCAGCTGGTAGGCGTGGCGATCGTCGGACGCCCGGTGTCGCGGGTGATCCAGTCGCAGGGCGCGACGCTCGAAGTGATCCGCACGGCCACGGACGGCACCCGCAACGCGAACAGCATGCTCTACGGCGCTGCACGCCGCGCCGCGTTCGCGCTCGGCTACGACCGGCTCATCACGTACACGCAGGCCGACGAAGGTGGCGCGAGCCTTCACGCGGCTGGTTTCCGCGTCGTCGCTCAGCGCCCGCCTCGCCCCGGCTGGGACACGCCCTCACGACCGCGCACGAACAGGGCCGACAACGTGCCGCGCGTGCTCTGGGAGTCGGTCACCCATTCGACCGATCCGTCACCCGACCACACGGATGGTGGCCGGGATGCCTAGGTTGCTCGATCTGTTCAGCTGTGCGGGTGGTGCCGGGATGGGCTATCACCGTGCCGGGTTCGAGGTCGTCGGTGTCGACATCGTGCCGCAGCCGCACTACCCGTTCGAGCACCACGTTGCCGACGCGCTCGCGTTCGCGGTCGAGCATGGTCGGGAGTTCGACGTGATCCACGCCTCGCCGCCGTGCCAGGTGTACAGCGCATCGGCGAACGCGCACGACGTGAAGCATCCCGACCTGCTCGCTCCGACGCGTGAGGTACTGCGATCGCTCGGCGTGCCGTACATCATCGAGAACGTCGAACGCGCGCCCCTGATCGATCCCGTGCTGCTGTGCGGATCGATGTTCGGCCTACGCGCTCCCGACGTGGATGGGGTCGAGTTGCAGCTACAGCGTCACCGCCTGTTCGAGACGTCATTCACAGTCGGTATGGCCCCGGCACCGTGCGCGCACGATGGCGCTCCTGTCGGCGGCTCCTACAAGGGCGCGCGGCGACGCACACCCGAGGATCGCGACCAGAAGCGGCGCGGCGGCTACACCCCCGCGCTGCCGGTTCGAGCTGCGCTGCTCGGCATCGACTGGATGGACATGCGTGACGAGCACGAACTCGCGCAGGCAATCCCGCCCGTCTACACCGAATGGCTCGGGGGCCAGGCGCTCACTCACCTCCATGAAAGGACAGCAGCATGACCGCGATAGTGATCCACGACATCGAGACGCACGAGACTATCCACCGCATCGACACGACAAACCTCGACCGGCGCGCCCGAGAGAAGGCGTTCATGGGCGTCGCGATGCAGACCGACTTCGACCGGTACTACATCGCCGAGGAAGGCGAGGGCGGCACGACCGATCGGGGGTCTGACGATGCCTGAGCCGATCAATCTGCGGGTGCCGAAGTCGATGCATCCCGACGATGTCGTGTGGGCGTTCCGCTACGGCGTGGCGTGGGCACGGTACTCGGTACTGGGTGACGCGTCAGCGATCCGCCGTCACGGCCTCGCCTACACGAACCACTACCGCAACGTCCACGCACTCGCTGACAGGGTGCGCGTCGCCGCGATCCGTCGCCTCCGCGATCGCGTGGCTCAGCAACCGACCGATCCGTCACCCACAGAGGAGACCCGATGAGTTCCCAGCCGAAGGAGTGGGTGACGGTCGCCGAGGCCGCGGGCTAGTCCGACGACTTCAGGGAGATCTGGATGCCGCGCGGCGAGAGTCCCGTGATCTCGCCGGCGCGCACCCAGGTCACCCCGGATCCGAGCGCCTGACGCAGGACGTGGTTGCGGTACTGGCGCTGCTGTTTCGTGCGCTGCTCTAGCTCCTCGAGCTTGGCCTGCGCGGCTGCCAGATCGTCTTCCACGGCCACACGGAGAACTCTACCTGGGTAGAGCAACACCCGCTATACTTTGGTATAGCGATGGAGGGGAACAGATGGTCGAGTACTACGAGGTCGCACCCCCCGGCTACGTCCCGATCGGGCAGGCAGCCGGCACCGTGAACCGCAGCACCCGCACCATCTACGAGTGGGTCCGCTCCGAAGGCGTCCGCACGTTCAAACGCTCCAACGAACCAGCCCTCGTGAACCTCGACGACGTCCTCCGCGTCGAGAGCGTCCGCCAGAACGGCCGACGCCGGAAACCACGACCCCCACACGCGTGACACGCCGCCCGCCTACTTGACACTAAGCCGCACTGGCTGCAATCTGACCGAGATGGTGGCGAACTACGCCCACCGAACACACTCAGCCCCGGCCCTGACCACAGGTAAACCGGGGCTTCGTCGTACCATCCCGCGTTCGTAGCTCAACAGGCAGAGCACCGACCTCCCACGTCGGGGGTTGCGAGTTCGAACCTCGCCGAACGCTCACACCACGTCACCCGCTGACCGCGCATCACGCGCCAACCCTGAACGTGGCCTGGCGCCACCGAAGAGGTGAACCACCATGGCCACACGCGCCCGTCGTGCACATCGACCAGTCGAAGCCCTTACGCGCGAGAAGATCCAGGAGGCGGCTCGGGACGGCTCGCGTAGCCGTAACTCCATCGCCCGCGAGTTCAGCGTCTCAGGTGAGACGGTGACGCGGATCTGCGCGGAGGCGGGCATCACCTTCGACCGGTCGAAGACCGAAGCCGCGGTGCGGGCTCACGCGCTGGACATCGCTGCTGAGCAGCAGACGCTCCTGCGGATGATGGTCGCTGAGGTGCAGGAAGAGCTCGACCTGCTGAACGCCCCGTACCTCGTGTGGTCGTTCGGGGGCATGGATGGCGAGATCCATTCGCACCTCCTCGACGCTGCCCCAATGGACGTCCGCAACATGGCGATCCGTTCCGCGGCGACCGTCGTGGACAAGGTGGCGCGTCACCTCGGGACGACTCCGGAGGGTGCGGCCGCAGCGGAGTCGGTGCTGGACCGTATCGAGGCGGAGTTCGACGGCGAGTTCGCCGAGGCGGACGACACCGAGTTCGGCGGCGTGGGGTGACTCGACCGCCGGCGCTGTCACGGAAGCAGCGGTGGAGCATCGCCCGCGCGTCGCGGCGGAAGATCGCGCTGTGGGTCGGTGCGGTGTCGGCGGGCAAGACCATGGTGTCTCTGCTCGCTCTGTTCATCGCGATCCGGCACACCAAGGGTCGCGGCCTGATCGTCATCGTCGGGAAGACGTTGCAGACGATCGAACGCAACGTCATCGGCGAGATGCAGAAGCCGGAACTGTTCGGGCGTCTCGCGAAGCAGGTGAAGCACACGACCGGGTCGAACACGGCGATCATCCTCGGCCGGGTCGTGCATCTCGTCGGCGCGAACGACGCGCGCTCTGAGGAGAAGATCCGCGGGTCGACGATCGAGCTCGCGTACGTCGATGAGGCGACGCTGGTTCCCGAGGCGTTCTGGGCGATGCTGCTGACCCGTCTGCGTGTCGCCGGCGCCCGCCTCCTCGCGACTACCAACCCTGGATCCAGTCAGCATTGGCTGCGCGTGAAGTACATCCTCGACGCGGACGCGCAGAACATGATCGTGTTCCACTTCACGATGCACGACAACCCGCTCTACTTCGAGGGCGGCGACCCGGGCCCGTCGTACATCGCCGACATGGAAGCGTCGTTCCGGAAGTCGAAGCTGTTCTTCGACCGGTTCATCCGCGGCCTGTGGACGAACGCTGAGGGCGCGATCTACGACGGTTGGGACCCGGCGGAGCACGTGATCCCGTGGGAGCAACTCCCGCCCATGTACAGGCTCCTCGGCGTCGGCATGGACTTCGGCACCCAGCACGCCACGTCGGTGATCCTTCTCGGCCTCGGCTACGACCGGAAGCTGTACGCGATCGACGAGCTCCGCATCGAGTCGGACGCGCAGACGCACCGCCAAGCCCCATCAGTACAGGCGAAAGCGATCGCCGACTGGTTGAAGATCAACCATCTCCCCGAGGGGTTCCTGCGACCCGAGGGGCTGTTCGCCGACCCGGCCGCGCTCGCGTACCGGCAGGAACTCCGCGAGTCGCAAGGAGTGGACACCGCCCCGGCCGACAACTCCGTCGCGTACGGCATCGGCCTCGTCGCGTCTCTCCTTGCCCGCGGCCTGCTGAAGGTCACCGACCGGTGCTGGGGCGTCATCAAGGAAGCCCCCGAGTACCGGTACGACCCGAAAGCGCAGGAACGCGGCGTCGACGAGCCCATCAAGGACCGCGATGACTCCCTCGACGCTCTCCGCTACGTGATCGCCTCCACCGAGTACGAGTGGCGCGACGAAGTCGGCCCGAGACCACACACGTTCTGACCTGGGAAGGGGGAACCTGATGCCGCTCCCCGCTTCGTCCCTGACCGCACAGTGGCCGCCGAAGGTCCTCGACAACCTGCTGCCCGCGATGGCCCGGTGGGGTGCGTGGTGGGCGAACGACCTGAACCGGCTGCAGTACGTGTACGGCGGCGGGATCATGCCGGACCGGACGGGGTTCTTCGCTTCCGACACGGGCGGCATCAAGGTCCACTCGCTCGGCCCGATCCGCTGGTTCGTCGCGCAGCCCGCGATCGGTACCCGCCTGAACACGAAGCTCCCGGTCCCGATCGCTGCGGAGATCTGCCAGGCGTCCGCGGATCTGCTGTTCTCCGACCCGGTGACGGTGACCGCGAATGACGAGGCCACGCAGGCGCGCGTCGGGGAACTGCTGGACGACGGGTTCCACTCGTCGGTCGCGGAAGCCGCGGAGATGTCGGCCGCGCTCGGCGGCGTGTACCTCCGCGTCACGTGGGACGACACCGTGAAGCCCGACGGCCCGTTCACGACCGTGAAGGACGCTGACGAAGCGATCCCCGAGTTCCGGTTCGGTGTGCTCACCGCGGTCACCTTCTGGGCTGTGGTCGCTCGCGACGGGAAGAACGTGTGGCGTCACCTGGAACGCCACGAGCTGACCGCGCTCGGGCGGGGTGTGATCCTCCACGGCCTGTACGTCGGGGACGACACGACTCTCGGCATGCGCGTCGGCCTCACCAGCCGCCCCGAGACAGCGCCTCTCGCGATCCACGCTGACCTTTCCGCCGAGGGCACGATCGACACCCTGTCGCCGGGCCTCGCGGTCACGTACATCCCGAACCAGACCCCGAACCGGTCGTGGCGTCACGACCCGCTCGGGCAGAACCTGGGACGCTCCGACCTCGACGGCATCGAGCACCTGATGGATCAACTGTCGGAGACGATGTCGGACTGGATGCGGGCACGCCGCGCCGCGCGCGCCCGCGTGCTGGTGTCGAAGGAGCTCGCGAAGTCCGCCGGCCCCGGTCAGGCGTCCGTGGTCGACATGGATCAGGAGACGTACGTCTCGACCGACATGAGCGGCCAGTCCGGCACGGCACCCCTGTCGATGGCGGACCGGATGAACGTGATGCAGCCCGCGTTCGACCCCGCCGGGTACAAGGCCACCGCCGACGAGCTGGTCGAGCAGATCCTGCAGATGGCGGGCTACTCGATGTCGACGTTCGGTGTGCAGGGTGAGCAGCGCGGCGACCGCACGGCGACGGAGATCGAAGCCCGCGAACGCCGCTCCCTGATGACCCGTGCACGGAAGATTCGGATCTGGCGTCCCGCACTCGAGGCGTACATCGAGAAGCTGCTCGCCGTGGACCGTGACTTCTTCGGCCACCCGAGCAGCGGTGAAGTGCACGTCGAGTTCTCCGATGGTGTGCAGGAGTCGCAGTTGCATCTCGCGCAGACCGTGCAGGCCCTGTACGCGTCGGAGTCCGCGTCGGTCGAGGAGCGGGTGAGCATCCTGCACCCCGACTGGGACGAGACGCAGATCAACGACGAGGTCTCGAAGATCAAGACGGAGTTCGCGCAGACGCTGCCCGACCCGATGATGAACCCGTTCGACCAGGCGGCGTCGGGTGACCCCGCAGCCGGCTGAGCCGTCGTCGGAACAGATCGCGGCAGCACTGATCGGCCTGTACGTCCTTGCCGAGCATGAGCTGCTCGCGGGAGTGTCGGCGGTGCTGCGGATGCCGTGGTCGGTGTCGCGGGACGCGTTGATCCTGACCCGCGCGCGTCTCCTCGTTCGCCAGGTGCTGACGTACCTCACGGCACGGTCCACCCCGATGCTGCAGGCGATGATCACTGCCGCGGTGGCTGAGGGCCGCCGGGACGCGGAACTCGTCCTCACCCGGGCGCACCAGGCCGGTGGCGGTGGTGGTGGGCGTGTCCCCCCGGGCCGGGATGTGACGTTCCCCGGCGGTGACCCGTTCGACCTGTCGATGCCTCACGGTGAACGCGCAGCGGCCGCGATCCGCAACGACATCGTGTCGTCCCTCGATGACGTCCGGTTCCGGATCACCCGCCTCCCCGACGACATCTACAAGATGATCGCCCCGAACGGCGCGGTCCGGCAGGTCCTCGACAACAACGTCACCCCCGCGCAAGCGCAGGCGATGGCGTGGCGGGTGTTCGTGTCGCAGGGCATCACCGGGTTCACCGACAAGTCCGGCCGGAACTGGTCCCTGTCGGCGTACACGGAGATGGCTGTCCGCACCGCCGCGACCCGCGCGTACAACGCGTCACACCTCGCCCGCATGCAGGCCCTCGGCGTCGACTACTTCTCGGTGCCCGACACGGGGCATCCGTGCCCGTTGTGCTTCCCGTGGCAGGGGCGTGTGCTCACCGCGACCCCGGTCGCGTATCCGACGATCCCGGTCGACGCGACGATCGCGGAAGCGACCGCGGCGGGCCTGTTCCACCCGAACTGCAAGCACACGCTCATCCCCGTGTTCCCCGGGGTGACGGTGCTGCCCGAGGCCCACGTGTGGACCCCGGAGATGCAGGACGCGTACGACCTGTCGCAGAAGCAGCGTCGCCTCGAGCTGGACGTGCGGAAGGCGAAGCGGCAGCTCGAGTTCGCGGTGTCTCCGGAGACCCGCGCGGACGCGCGCGTGAAGGTGCGTGCGGGTCAGGCGAAGCTGCGCGACTTCGTCGCGACGTCCGGGTTCGCCCGCGACTACCGGCGTGAGCAGGTCGACCTGACCGACGCCCGCATCAAGCTCCCGACTCCCATCCGGTGAGTCGGGTCATCCCCAAGCAAGGAGAACGATCATGGCACTCACCGATTCTGACCTCGTCGACCACGACGACGACGCTGACCTCAAGGCCGCGTCCCAGCGAACCGACGATCGACTCAGGATCGCGTCCGACTCGCCCCCTGCACCCGATCACGCAAGGCGTCTGGCAACTCAGCAGGCCATCCGCGGCTACCTCTGGGACGCCGCGTTCGAGATCGAGGCGAATGTGCAGCCCTGCCGTGAAGCATCTCTGGCCCTCACGCACCTCGAAGAGGCGCTGATGTGGGCGGGCAAGGCCATCTTCCGCTGATGCCCACCCGCCAACGGAAGGCCCGGAAGCGCGCCGGCATCGCGTTCACGAAGACGCCGAAGACAGCCCCCAGCGTCCCGACACCCCCAAGCCTCGGTCTCACGTCGATGGCCGAGATCCTCGCCGGCCTCGTCATCCGCGGCCGGTAACCATCCCCACCACGAGCCTGGCGCTCGGAAGGAGCACGACCATGTTCATCAAGAAGCCGTTCCCGCTGCTGCGGTTCGTGGGCGACGCCGTCGAAGGCACGTCGACCCCGCCCGCTCCGGCTGCGCCGGCCGCGCCCGCCGAACCGGCCGCACCGCCCGCGCCCAGCGAGAAGGTCGAGGACCTCCCCGACTGGGCACAGAAGGTCATCCGCGACACCCGGAAGGAAGCGGGCGACTACCGCACCGCTGCGAAGACCGCCGCGGAGGAGGCGCAGAAGGCCCTGACGGACAAGCTCGCCGTCGCCCTCGGCCTCAAGCCGGACGCCGCGACCGACCCCGCCGCGCTCACCGCGTCGCTGACGAAGGCGCAGCAGGACGCCGTCACCTCCGCCCGCGAGCTCGCCGTGTTCAAGCAGGCCGCTGCGGCCGGCGCGGACCCGTCGAAGCTCCTCGACCGGGCTTCGTTCCTCACTTCCATCGGCGGTATCGACCCGACCGATGGTGCGGCGATCAAGGCGGCCATCGACGCCGCCGTGACCGCAGATCAGACCCTCAAGGCGACCCGGGCGGTCGGCGCGAGCACTGTCGAAACTCCCGGCGGGACCGGCGAGCAGGGACAGATCACCGAAGCGCAGCTTGCGCAGATGACCCCCGAGCAGATCGCGGAGGCCCACGAGAAGGGCCTCCTCAAGGATCTGCTCACCTAACCCCTGAAAGGAGAGCCTCGTGGCTTTCAACAAGTTCAAGCCGGAGATCTGGAGCGCCCTGCTCCTGATCGCCCTCCGGAAGTCGCTGGTGTACAGCGCCTTCACCAACCGCGACTACGAGGGTGAGATCGCGGAGGCGGGCGACACCGTCCGCATCACCTCCGTCGGCCGCCCGACTGTCTCGAACTACGTCCCGGGAACGACCGTGATCGCGCCCGAGACCGTGGCGGACAGCCAGCGCACCCTCGTCGTCGACCAGGCGAAGTACTTTGCCTTCCAGGTCGACGACGTCGACAAGCGCCAGGCGAAGGGCGGCATCCTCGAGCAGCTCACCAACGAAGCCGCGTACGCGTTCGCCGACACGGTCGACCAGTACATCGCGTCGTTCTACACGTCGATCCAGCAGGCGAACCAGCTCGGTTCGATCTCGGTGTCGGCCGCGACCCCCGGGCAGGCGTACGACAACGTGCTGGTGCCGCTGAAGGTCAAGCTCGACAAGGCGAGCGTCGCGACCCAGGGTCGCTCCGTCGCCGTCACGCCCGACTTCCACGGTGTCCTCCTCCGCGACCCCCGCTTCATCAAGGTCAACGAGGCTGGCACCGACCAGGGCCTCCGAAACGGTCTCGTCGGCCGCGCCGCCGGGTTCGACATCCTGCTCACGAACAACGCCCCGAACACCACGGGCAGCGAGTTCGCGACGATCGCCGGCAACGACCGCGCGATCACCTTCGCGGATCAGATCAACAAGGTCGAGCCGTACCGGCCGCAGTCCTCGTTCTCCGACGCCGTGAAGGGCCTGCTCCTCTTCGGCGCGAAGAACGTCCGTCCCGACTCGCTGGCGAGCGCGCTCGTCACGGTCACGGCCTGAGAAAGGAGCGCTGACACATGGCACGCGCAACTCTCACCCCCACCGCCCTCGTCCCGAACGCGGGCATCAACGACCCCGCCGGCACCGCGTCGACCGCGGGCGCAGGAAACGGCTTCACCGTCCCGTACGCGGGATCGAAGCACATCCTCCTCCGCGTCACCAACGGCACCGGCGGATCCGGCACCGCGACCGTCCTCGCCGGTTCGCAGCCGTCGGCGATCGCGTCGGGCCAGGGCAGCCTCGCCGACACGGTCGGTGCCGGGGCGACGCGCTGGCTCGGCCCGTTCGAGTCCGCCCGGTTCCAGCAGCCGGACGGTTCCCTCGCGATCGACACGTCCGTGGTCATGACCGTGACCGCGTTCTCGGTCGACGGCCGCTACGTGGGCTGATCCCATGAGCGACACGTCGGCTGAGAAGCCTCACTTGTTCGTCCGTGGAGAGGGTGGGGCCATCTTCAAGATGGACCTACCCCTCCACGAGACGATCGAGGACCGTCTCACCAAGGGCCACCTCGTGCGCGTCGCGAACGCGGACGGCGACCCGTACACCCCCGGACAGGACGGCCCGGAAACGGCCGGCCTGCCCACACAGCGACCCGCACTGAACGCGAGCAAGGCGACCTGGGTCGGCTGGGCTGTCGCGAACGGCATGACGCCGGACGACGCCGAAGCCGCCACGAAGGACGACCTGATCGAGAAGTTCGGGATCGGGAAGTGACCGCCTGGTGGGCGGGGCCTCACACGCCCCGCCCACTGGCACCACACGAAGGGAGCCGGTCATGAGCATGTCCTTCGGGAGCTTCGTCGTTCCCACACGCCTCGCCGAGTCGACGGACCTGACCAACTGGACGGGCGACGCGGCACCCTCGAACGCTGACGCGATCCTCCGCTCCTGTACGACTCTCGTGCTCGAGGCTGTCCAGGGCGTGATCTGCGACGTCGACCCGAGCACGGGTCTCGCCACCGACCCGGTCATCGCCGGCGCGCTGCGTGACGCGACGTGCATTCAGGCTGCCGCGTGGATCGCGCTCGGCATCGACCCGGCCACGGGCGGGATCGTGCAGGCGTCGAAGAACGCCCGCTCCAAGGGCATCGGGTCCGCCCGCATCGAGTACTCCGACGCGGAAGTGCAAGCCGTCGCCGCCGCGCGCGCTGCCGCGTACAGCGGCCTCGTTCCGGAAGCGACCTCGTACCTGCAGCAGCGCAACCTGCTCGGCACGAACATCTGGACACTCGGATGAGCGACGAGCTCGCGGACTTCTACGTCCACACCGTCACCGTGCAGACCAGCATTCGCACCAGCGGGTACGGCGTTGACGTGTTCAACGACCCGGTGATGCTGACGCCCACCGGCGGCACGGGATGCTTCGTGGAACGCAAGCGCCGCCTCGTCCGCAACAACGCTGGCGCGGAAGTCGTCTCCGAGACGACCCTCTACACCTACCCGGCCGCCGCCGACCTCTTCACCGTCGACTCCCTGGTCTCCACAGGCGGCGTCGACTCCCGCGTGATCACCGTCGCCCAGTCCGACTCCGGCGACCTCGACCTCCCCGACCACATCGCGGTCTACCTGACGTAGGAGCGACATGTCCGACGGCAGCCTGTTCGAGAAGCTCACCGCCCTCGAGCAGGCGGTCGACGATCTCACCCCGCTCGCTGTGGGACGCGGGATGGAGCACATCCGCGGGGTCGCCGCCGACCTCACCCCGATCCGCGAAGGTCACCTCGTCGGGTCCGCGTCGGTGACCGTGCACGGCGACGAAGCGAACCTGACCTACCCGGGACCGTACGCCCGCCGCCAGCACTTCGAACTGACCTGGAAGCACACGCACGGGCAGGCTCTGTACCTCGAGCAGCCAATGCGCACCGAAGCGGAAGCCGCGTTGAAGATCATCGCCGACACGCTCGGGGAGGCGTTCTGATGGGCACCACCAGTGAACTGATCGACGGGTTCGCGGCGCTGATCTCGGCCGCGGGGATCGCCGTGTGGGATCCGGCGGGCGTGTACACCGCCGACCAGACGGGCATCTTCCGGAAGGTGCTCCCCCCCGCACCCGACCGGGCGATCGCGTTGACGATCGTCGACACCAGCGACGACCCGACGATGCCGCTCGGTTCGAAGATGCTGCAGGTCCGCGGCCGCGGTGTCCCCGGGGACCCGACCGACGTCGATGACCTCCTCGACCCGATCTTCACGGTCCTCCACGGTCTCACCGGCATCACCGTCGGGTCGCAGACCGTGATCCAGTGCCTGCGGCGAATCTCCGCCCCGATGGGCACGGACCAGTCGAAACGCTGGGAACGCGCCGACCAGTACTACCTCGACGTCGACGCCCCACCGACCGACCTGCGCCCCGAACGCGGCGCCTGGTAATCCCCACCCCTCGACCACCGACACTCCCGTCGGTGCCCGCCCCCGAACCGCTTGGTGAGGGGCTTTCACCCTGCCCCGATCAGCCTGAGGAGGCTCATCATGACCACCGCTCTCGCCCGACGGTTCCGACTCGACGTCTCGTCGATCGCGAACCCCACCGCGTGGCTGCCCTTCAAGGGCATCAACGACCTGAACACCCCCGTCAGCCCCAACCTGCAGGCCGCCGACGACTACGACACCAACGGGTTCTCGTCGTTCGAGAAGACCATGCAGGGCTGGGTCGTCACCGCGAAGGCGCTCCGCAAGACCGTCGCCGGGGTGTTCGACGCCGGCCAGGAACTCGTCCGGGCCGCGCAGCTCGGCTGGGGCGACGCGGCCCGCGTGAACGTCCGCTGGTACGACCGCAACGGCGGCCCGGAGGCGTTCCAGGGCGTCGCGATCGTCGGATGGGTACCGTCGAAGACCGGCGTCACCGACCTCGACGAGATCACCGCGACGTTCACCGGCGACGGGATCCTGTCCCCGATCGCGAACCCGTTCAGCGACCCGATCGCCCCGATCATCCTCGGTGCGTCGCCGTCCGGTGTCGCCGCCGGCGGGATCATCAACATCACCGGTTCCGGCTTCGCGGGCGTGACGGGCGCTGCGGGCGTGAAGATCGGCGGCACGAACGCGTCGAGCTACATCGTCGTGTCCGACAACACGATCGTCGCCGTCCTCCCCGCCGGTTCCGCCGGGTCCGCGCCGATCACGACCACGAACCTGTCCGGCACCTCCGCCGCCTTCCCCTACACCCGGGCGTAACACACCCCTCGGGCGCGCGGATGGGGATGCGCGCGCCCGAGGTCCATCCCCACAGAAAGGTCCCCACCACCATGACTCTGCGCGAGTTCACCGACTTCGCCGACGGGCCCCTCGCCTTCCCCTACAAGGGCAAGGTCTACACCGCCCCCGCCATCGGAATCGACCTCGGCATCCGCCTGTCCGGCATCCTCAACAAGGGCGAGGACGCCGACCGCAGCTTCGAAGAGATGTGGCCTGACCTGTTCGGTCAGGAACTGCTCGACGAGATGCGCGCCGACGGGGTCCCGATCCTGTTCGTCACGCGCGCCGCGGCGACGATCCTCGCCGACTTCGAGTATGGCCGCGAGTACGCGACCGCGATGTGGGAGACCGGTGCCGACCCAAAAGCGATGGTGGAGTACCTGAAGTCGAAGGGCAATCGGGCTACGAGGCGATCGCGCAGTACGGGTGGGGCGAGCAAGACCCCGTCACCGGCATCTTCGAAGGCTACGACCTCCCGAAAGAGCTGAGGAAGCCGTCCGGGTCGGTCGCGTTCGTCGACATCCTCGCCCAGTGGGTGCTGCTCGTCGGCACCTTCCATCAGGTCCTGCACGTCGACCTCGAGTCCGTGTGGCGGGTGAAGCCGTGGCGCTGGTTCGAGACGCGCGTGAAGTTCCTGATGACCACCGACACCCCACTCGCCCGGTACTTCGCGCCGGAGGAACCGCAGGAGGTGCCCGGTGAGCGTGAATGAGGGTCCCACCACGGTCGGTTCGATCGTGGGGAAGCTGCGGATGGATCGCGACGAGTGGGTCGCGCAGCTCGCCGCGACGAAGAAGGACATCCACGACATCGAGTCGGCGGACCCGAACATCCGGGTCGGCGCGACGACGGGCGAGGCTGTCGCGAAGCTCGCCGCGGTGGAGCAGTCCACGCGGCGCGTGTCCCGGTCGACGGACACCGTCACCGCCGCGCAGGCGCGTCTCACGACCGCGATGCACGCCGCCGACACCGCGTACGCGCGCGCGCAGCTCGCGCAGATGCGGTTGACGGAGCTGCAGGACCGCGGCGTGACGACGGGTTCCCGGTTCGCGGCCGCCGAACTCGCGGTGACGGAGGCGCTTCGACGTCTGGACGTCGCGAACGAGAAGGCGACCGCGTCGGAGGTCGCGTTGACCGCCGCGCAGCAGGCCGCCGCGGCCGCGGCGCTCGAGGAAGCCTCCGCGCAGGACGACGTCGAACGTTCCACGGTGAAAGCGAACGAAGCGAACCGCACGAACGTGACCCGTGTCGGCGCGATCGCGGCGGCCGTCGCGCTCCTCGTCCCCCTCCTCGCCCCTGTCGGCGCGGTCGCGGTCGGCGTCGCGGGTGCGCTGCTCGGGATGGGTTCCGCCGGCGTGCTCGCCCTGTTCGGCATCCGGAAGGAGATGCAGGACGGCACGGTCGTCGGCGGGATGTACCGCAACGGCCTGTCGGACCTGAAGGGCATCTTCGACACCCTGTCGCGCACCGCCGCGGTGAACATGCTCGGCTCGTTCCGGGACGTGGTGTCGCAGATCCGCGCGGACATGCCGATGCTGAACACCCAGGTGGGGCAGTTCTCGGTGATCCTCGGGCGGACGGGCTCGGCGGCCATCGCGGGCACGATCAGCAGCCTCCGTGTGCTGAACCCGTTGTTCCTGACCGCGGGCCTGTACGTGCAGAGCCTCGCGGAAGGGTTCCAGCGGTGGGCGTCGGGGTCAGGGATCGAGAAGTTCGCCGGCTACGCGCTGTCGATGCTCCCGACCGTCACCGACGTGCTCGGCAAGCTCGCGGCGATGGTGATGCACATCCTCGAGGCCCTCGCCCCGCTCGGTCAGATCGGCCTGACAGTGCTGTCCGGGATCGCGACGGCGATCGACGCTATCCCCGTCGACGTGCTGTCACAGCTCATCGTGACGATCACGTGGGGGGCGGTCGCGTTCAAGGCTTGGGGCTTCATCGCCCCGATGCTCGCGTCGATCGCGAGCACCATGGGCGCGGTCGGTGTCGCGTCGACCATCGCGACGGGCCCGGTCGGGTGGATCGTCGCGGGGCTGTCGGCCCTCGCCGGCGTGTTCGCGGTCGTCATCGCTCAGCAGACCGACGCGACGCAGGCCATGCAGGACTACACCGCCGCGGTGCAGGCCGACAACGGCGTGATCGGTGAGAACGTGCGCCAGAAGGCCGCGCAGAAGCTCGCCGACGCCGGCGCGTACGCGAACGCGAAGCTCCTCGGCATCAGCACCCAGGTCGTCACTCAGGCGGTGCTCGGCAACGCGGACGCGCAGAAGAAGCTGAACGAGGCGCTCGGCGTGGGACGGAACCAGCAGGAGTGGCTCAACCAGACCACCGACAAGACCGGCCAGAACCTGCTGGACGTCGCGACGGCCGCCGCCGACCTGACCACCGCGGTGAACACCAACCGCGACGCGATCTCGGGCGAGATCACCCGGAACAAGGAGCTGCAGGACGCGCTCGGGGACACGACCGAAGCGACCAACGCTCAGACCTCCGCCGACACGGCCGCGGCGGCTGCCCTCGGAATCTCCGTGTCGGCGATCCAGGCCGCTCGAGCCTCGCAGAAGGACATGAAGTCCTCGACCGAGGAGGCGACCGCGCAGATGTACCTGCAGGGCGACGCCGCTGGCCTCCTGAAGCAGCAGCTCGACCTGCTTAACGGGAAGGCGATCTCCACCGCGGACGCGCAGAACCGGTTCGACTCGTCGCTCGCGAACATGGGCGCCCACATTGACAAGACCGGCAAGGACGTGAAGCGCGCGACCACGAACCTTGAGGGGATGTCGGCGGCCGCCGTCGCGAACCGGGGCGAGCTGATCTCGTCCGTGCAGGCCGCGCAGAACGCCGCCCAGGCTTATCGCGACAACGGTGCGAGCAGCGAGGACGCGCGGAAGAAGCTCGTCGACATGAAGAAGGCGATCATCGAGCACGCGGTGGAGCTCGGGGAGGACCGGAAGCAGGTCGAGGCGTTCGTGAACTCGATCTTCCAGATCCCCGCCGAGGTGCCCAAGACGAAGGTCGAGGTCGACACGGCGGCCGCGAACGCGCAGATCGCGGCCCTGCAGAAGAACCTCGAGCAGCTCTCTCGCAACATCGACATCGCGGTGAAGCTGCATGGCGCGGAGAACCTGTCGAATGTGACCGGTGGTGTCGCGTTCGCGAACGGTGGCACACCCCGCGGGCTCGCCGGCGGTGGCGGCGGCAGCGTGCTCGGCCGCGGCACCGCCGGGTCGGACACGGCCGGCCTTTATCGCCTCGCGAACGGTGAAGAGGTCACCTCGAACGTGTTCGGGCAGGCCGACCGGAACCGCGCCCTGCTGAAGCAGATCAACGCGGGATACACGCCCACGATCCCGACCATGCAGCAGGCCCCGCAGGCCGTGAAGCAAAAGGCGACGGAGGTGCACATTCACGTGTCCGGGGTGAACCAGGAAGACCCGCGCGTGCTCGGCGCGGTCGTCGGCGGCGAGGTCGGGCGTCAGCTTCGGGTGCTGAAGAAGTGAGCACCGTCACCCTGACCTCCATCGGCGGGTCCGTCACGATGTACGGCGAGAACCAGCGCGCCGACGGCGTCTACCAGGTGGGTGCGCAGTTCTTCTCCGACTGGTACACGGTGTCCGACTCGAAGACCGAGATCCGTGAGCGGCCCGCCGGCGACGGCGCGTTCGGCATCGACCGTGACTGGCGGTCGTCGTTGATGCTGAACATGGCGGGCCGCTTCCGCGGTGCGGGCTGGGCGTCCATGCTCATGGCGTTGCGGAGCATCCTGATCGTCGGGGTGCCCGTGACCATCACGGTCGTCGACGACTTCGGGGAGACGACGCGGGTGGTGTCGGTGCGGCGCTTCGTGCCCACACCGAACCCGGGCGCGCAGCTCGTCGAGTTCCAGCTCGTCGTCCTCGCGACCGACCCGCTCATGTACGGGCCGATCCGCTCCGCGTCGACGACCCCGCCGACGTCCGGCACCGGCCAGCCGTGGCCGCAGGTGTGGCCCGTCGACTGGGGCACCCCGGGCATGGACGGCCGCGCGACCGCGGAGAACGGCGGCAGCGCCCCAAGCCCCCTCGTCCTCGCTGTCACGGGTGGTGCGGACGGTGTCGAGCTCGTCGAAATCCTGTCCGGACGGATCCTGCGCCTGGAACGCGTCATCCCGGTCGGCTCGACGGTCGTGTTCGACGTGTCGCTGTCGGTCGCGTACCTCGACCTGCCCGAGAACGACATCACCGGGTTCATGACCCGCAGGGAATGGGACGGGTTCCAGATCCCCGCGTTCGGATCCCGCATCGTGCAGTTCAACCCGCTCGGCACCGTCATCGGCACCCCGCTCTTGACGTTGTCGTGGTCCGACGCGAACTGAGGGGGTCGGATGCTGCGCTGGTTCATCGCCGATCTCCGCACCGGACGGCAACTCATCGACATCCAGGTGATGGCGGAGTCAACCTGGTCACGCTCGCTGAACGCCCCGGAGAAGCTCACCGCGGTGCTCGACATGCAGGACCCCGCGACGATCGCGTTGCGGCCTCGGCAGACGATCCGGCCGGGGCGGTCGGTGCTCGCTGTCGCGGTCGGCGATGTGATCCTCGCGGCCGGGCCGGTGTGGGCTCACGACTACGACCGCGATCAGAAGACGCTGCGGGTGACCGCGGTCGGGCTGTGGTCGTACTTCGATCACCGCTACCTGCTGCCCCTCGCCGCAGCGACCGCGGATGTCGCGACGTTCATCGTCTCTGACCCGGCTTCGGCGGGCAAGACTATGCCGAACGCCGCGCTCGCGACGAACCTGTCGAACCTCGAGTACGGCACGATCGCGAAACGGTGGGTGCAGCAGGCGCAGGCGTGGACCGGCGGCAACGTGCCCGTCGTGTTCGAAGCCGATCGCGCCGGCGGCCGCGAGCGGAACGCGGACGCCGTCGACTTCAAGAACATCGGCACGCTGCTCACCCAGTTGACGCAGCTGGAGGACGGCCCCGATATCCGGTTCAAGCCGCAGTTCGCCGCGGACCGGCTCGGCGTGCAGTTCCTGCTGCAGACCGGCACGGACGCGAACCCGCTGATCACCGGCACCGCGGTGCACCAGTGGACGGTGGGCGTGCCGGGCAGTGGGGTGTCGGCGTTGAAGGTCGGCGTCGACGCGACGACTCTCGCGTCGGTCGCGTGGGCGTCCGCCGGTCGTTCGGTGGACTCGGTGCTCGTGTCCCGCTCCACCGACCCCACACTCACCGATCTCGGCTTCCCGCTGTTCGAGTCGCTCGACACCAGCCATTCGACGGTCGTGATTCAGGACACGCTCGACGGCTACTCGGGCGAGGCGACCACGTTCGGGCGCGCCCCGCTCGAGACGTGGACGTTCACAGTCGAGGCGGCACGGCAGCCGCTGCTCGGCGCGTACTGGGAGGGCGACTGGTGCGACATCACGATCCCCGCGTACGACCCGGATCAGGGCCACGGTGACCCGTACGTGTTCGAACAGTCGACCCCGCGGCGTCGCATCGTCGCGTTCGACGGCAACGCGAAGGGACTCACCGTGAACGTGACGACTCAGGCGGCGGTCAATGGGTAAGGGGTACGCCAGCCCGCCGCAGGGCGAGTACGGGGAGCTGGAGCGGATCCTCAGCGACGTGCAGACGCGGCTGAAGGAACTCGAGACCCCCACGGGCACGAGCGTGAACAGCCTCGTCGACCAGGTGCAGCAGGCGATCGCCGACATCACCACCACAGTGACCGCCGCGATCGACGCGAACTCGTACACGCGGGCTGAGATTAACGCGCTGGTCGCGAGCCCGGGCGCGATCGCGCCGACGACGGTGACCGCGTCGGGCAGCATGTCCACGGCGGGCGCTCTCACCACCGGAAGCGACACGGTCGTCGGCGGTCAACTCCGCGCGCTCGACGCGGTCACGAACGTGATCACCAGCGGCCGGTACGCGACGTGGATCGAGACCGCGACGGGCCGCTTCGGGAACACGTCATCGTCGCGCCGCTACAAGCAGGACATCACCGAGGCGCAGATCGACGCGGATGTGTTCCTCACGATCGTGCCGTTCGTTTTCCACTACATCGCCGAGGTCCGGAAGCGCGACGACCCCATGTTCGAGGGGTACGTCGGCCCCGACTACGTCGTCGCCGACGAGTACGGCCTGATGGCGGAAGACCTGCACGCCGCCGGCCTCACACCGTGGGTGTACTACGACGCCGCCGGCCTCCCCGACTCCGTGAACTACACGATGCTCGTCGTCCCGCTCCTCGCGGTCGCGCGCGCTGAGAAGGCCGCGCGGGCGGCGCTCGAGGAGCGCGTGACGCGCCTCGAATCCCTGATGGAAGGACACTGATGACCGTTCGCAGTTCGTGGCCTGGCCCCACTGGTCAGACCGGCACCACCGAAGCCCGCAAGGCCATCTCGGGTCTGTTCGCGTCGGACAGCACCGGCGCGGTTCGCGCTGGCGTCCTCTCCCCGGTGAACACGCAGCTCCTCGTCGCCCGCACGGACCTGAACGTCGACATCGCCGCGCTCCAGGCGGTCGCGGTGCAGTTCGGTGGCGCGATCCTGATCGCGAACGACGGGGTCGTGCAGCTCCCGTCACCGCTGGTTTCTCCGCCGGCGGGGATCAACTACTACGTCGTGTACGCGAAGCAGAACGAGTCGGTGTCGCCTGGGACGGACCCGAACAACACCCCGGTGGTGGGTGCGGCTCTGTCGACGTCCGACTTCGCGACGGCCCGCACGTCGATGCCGACCGGTGCCGTCGAGATCGGGACGGTGCAGATCCCGTCGGGGGTCACCGCGACGAACGCGAGCGGCGTCGCCGTGACGACCACGGCGACGTACACCGCCGCGGCGGGCGGTGTCGTGCTGGTTCGGAACGCGACCGAGCTCGCCGCGTGGACCCCGGCGGACAGCTCCCTCGCCTTCCGTCTGGACACCGGCACGCTCTACACGCGGGCGGGTGGCGCGTGGTCGCCGTCGGCGGGTGTGATGCCGGTGATCGACGTGGTCGTGGGTACGAGCATCGCGGTCGCGAGCGGCGGGTCGGCGAACGTGAACCTGTGGTCCGCGCCCGGGTCGGGGCAGTCGATCGTGCAACCGGCGGGGACGGAGTGGTTCACCTACAACCCGACGACCGGCGACATCACGTGTGTGAAAGCGGGCCGCTACCAGATCACGGCGCGTCTCGCGGTGCAGCCCGCGTCAGGCGGTGCCGCGCAGGCGTACCTGATCCGTGGTGGGAGCCCGACCGACGTGCTCACCCTCGACTCGGTGAACGCGCATTCCTCGCAGCAGACGATGCTGAAGCTCGACGTCGCCTCGGTGCTCCTGGTGGCCGGCGCGTCGCTGCGAGTGTGGATCTCGTCCGTGACGGCCGCGTTGACGGTCGGTGGGACGGCGCGCGCGCAGGGCGAGTTCTCGATCCGCTACCTCGGGCCGAGCTGACCATGTCGTCTCTGATCATCGCCGCCGGAGCACGCCTCGACGCGGCCGGCACCCGGGACGCGTTCGGTGCCCTGTCCGATGACCTCGTGCGTGCCGGCTACCCGCCGATCACGGTGAACTTCGGCGACCGGGACATGACGGAGGAGATCCACCTCTTCACCACCCGGTACCGGCAGCAGGCGACCGGCTCCGGCGCGTTCGGTGACGTGCGCACGTGGGACGGGTCCGCGTACGGATTCCCTGGCGGCACCCGGTGGGTGCGGGTCTCCGCGGACGGCCCGGTCGCGATTCCCGGGTCCAGCAACCACGGCCGGAAACGGTCCGGAGATCTCGCCGCCCCGTACAACGCTGACACGCCCGCGCACCGCGCCGCCGAGCAGCTCGCGAAGGCCCACAACATCACCTGCGAGGGCATGGGCTTCGGCGAGTGGTGGCACTGGACGTACTGGGGGCTGCTCGGCGTCATCGGTACCCCCGCGGCCACGACCGCAACACCCTTCACCCCTGTCCCGAAACGGAGCCTGACCATGGACGAAGCACTCATCATCGAGCAGACGAGCAACAACATGGTGCTCGTCAATGTGAAGGACCGCACGCTCGTGAACCTCGGCAACGACCCGAAGTCGCAGCTGCGGGCCTGGTTCGCGGAGAACCACCCGTACAAGTTCATGGGCTCCGACGAGTGGACCAAGACGTTCGGTCCCGGCACCGGCTACAACTACGTCGGTCACGGCACCCCGGCATGACCGCCGCTCCCCGCACCCGCATGAACCGGGCGTGGTGGGTGTTCTCCGCCGCGGGGGTGCTGACGTTCGTGATCTCCGGGCTGATCCTCCTCGGCGGCACGCCCGCCCCCGACGGGCAGTCGTGGCTGCGGGACCCGGACAGCATCATCCTGCAGATCCTCGTTGTGGTCGGGGCGGTCACGAGCGTCGCCGCCCCGGCCGCGGGGAAGCTGCAGCGCATCGGCACGGGCGTGGAGAAGACCGTCGACCACGTCGTGAACTCCCACGGCGGCACCATCCTCCGCGACGACATCGACGAGCTGAAAGACCTCGTGAGAGCCGTCCGGTCCGAGCAGAAGCAGCAACGCCAAGACATCCTCGGCATCCGTGAGGAGATCGGCCAGATCCGCAAGTCCGAACGGGACCAGTGGAACGCGATCGAGACCACTGCCAACCGCAACCGAAAGGAAACCTGACCATGTCCCTGAACAGCATCCCGGCAGTGACCGTCCAGGACGGCGCGCTCGGCGCGATCGTCGAGTCCACCTCGACCCGCAAGCGTGTGTACAGCGCGTGGATCCTCATCGGCCTCGCCCTGCAGGCGATCGTCGCCGGGATCATCGCCGGTACGGCCTCGTTCGCCGCTGTGGCCGCCCTGGGGTGGCCGCTCCTGGTGAGCGTGGCCGCGGCCATCCTGGGGGCCGTGGCGGGCGCGTACGCCGCGCTGACGCCCCAGGTCGCGACCCTCGCCCGTGCGAACACATCGAGCACGACGTCAACGCCTGCGACGAGCACCACGGGCGCCACATTGCCGATCACCTACGCGCTCCCGACCGCCCAGATGTCCCCGAGCGACGTCGCCTCCCTGGTCGTGAACCAGGTCGCGCCGGTCGACGTTCCCGCACCGACCACGGGCGACTGATGGTCTACATCAAGGTGCGGCCGGGCGGGTGGCGACAGCGCCCGTACATATCGACATCGCTCGACGCGGCCGCGCTCGATCACTTCGAGCAGGGCATCTACGACGCCTCGGTCACCGCCGACGGCGCGTTCCAGGACACGCCCGAGGGCCGCACTGCCCTCGCCGCGTCCACGGAGTTGGGCGAGGCGTTCGTCGGTGTCGCGAACGGGGTGACCGCGACGATCACCGGTGACCCCGCGGACCCGGATGTTCGTCTGTTCATGAACGGGGTGGAGCTCTGATGGCTGGGATCGCGAAGGACTCGACGCTGACGAGCGGGAGTGCCCGTTTCGTGCAGCGACCGGACCCGGTGGTCGTGTTCGACGACACCGACTTCTCGACCGGTCCCCGCGGGTGGCGGGGGCTGATCAACGGCACCGCGGCGCAGGGCGTGCTCGTCCCGTCCACGATGCCGGGGAACGGGGCGTCATCGCTTCACCTCGGCATCGAGGACGGCGGCGCGTCGTACAACGCGGACGGCTACGCGATGGCCGTGAAGCGTGCGTCGCTGCCGTTCAACCCGGCGACGGGGAACCTGTACGAGTTCATGACGCTCGAGATGGAGGTCGCGCTCGGCTCGTACTGGAACACGCAGAACCGGTGGGCGAGCCCCCGATGCGTGGACATCGGCATCGACAACGGGTACGGGCTCTACCAGGGCGGGCAGATCGACAACCGGGCGCTGCCCGCGGTCCGCTACCTCGTCATCGACGAGTCGAACAGCAGCGCGCTGGTGCAGAAGTTCCAGACCCGCCACGGC
Source organism: Microbacterium sp. 71-23 (assembly GCF_001897265.1). Classification (NCBI taxonomy): domain Bacteria; kingdom Bacillati; phylum Actinomycetota; class Actinomycetes; order Micrococcales; family Microbacteriaceae; genus Microbacterium; species Microbacterium sp. 71-23. The sequence continues at coordinate 29,901 of NZ_MKSL01000012.1, read as the reverse complement.
GACAACGGCGGCAACGTCACCGGCAACCTCACGTCGGGCTCCGCGGTCGTCGGCGGCTACTCGTCGGGGGACATCGGGAAGGTCGGCGCGACGGTCACCGGCTCCGGCATCCCGGCAGGGACCACGATCCTGACCCGCACGAACAACACGATCACCCTGTCCGCCCCCGCGACCGCGACTCTCAACGGGGCCGCGCTCGTCATCGGGTCCGTGATCGTTCTCGTCGATCTCGTCGACATGTACGGCGCACCGATCACGTACCCGTACGGTTACAACGAGGACAAGACCGGCGTCTGGAAGATCAAGATCATGCAGTCGATCGTCGACCAGCGGGTCGTCGGGCTGCAGGTCCAAGGCAAGGGGTACGGGTTCCTCAACCAGGCCCTCGCGGACCCCTACTCCGACCTCAGCCTCTACAACCTCGGGAAGGGCTGGGCGCACCCGTTGAACCAGGGCGGTGTCGCGTCGTTCTACGGCGGCGCGAACGCGTGCGTCGAACTGTACGGGCGCAACAACACCGGGCAGGTCCAAGCGGACCTGTGGTTCTCCCGACCGCGGATGGAGATGTTGGCAGCATGAGCACGTTCAACCTGCTCGCGAACGGTCGCGCGATCTCCGCGCCGGTACGGCTGCGACGGATGCTGACGAGCAAACCGACGGACGTGTTCCTCTCGGTCACCGACTGCACCGGAGCGCCGACCGCCGCGGCCCTGACCGCGTACTTCGAGGTCCTCCAACCCACCTCGGACGGTGCGATCACGAACGCGTACCCCGGCGGGATGTGGACGCGGCTCGACGCGGACACGCACCCGTTCGCGCTTCCCGAGGGCGACTGGGACACGATGCTCGCCGACCAGACGACCACGAAGCTGAACATCGACAAGGTCGTGACCGCGTCGGGGAGCCTCGCGATCTCGATCGGATCGGGCGGCACCCTGCCACACCCGTTCGTCGTCGGGCAGCGGATCTCCGGAACCGGCATCGCGCACGGCGCGTCGAACATCATCGACGCCGTCGGATCGGCCGGCGCGGACGGCACCTCCGGATCGTCCGCGACGCTCCGGTTCCCGGGCATCACCGGCGACTCGAACGGGTCGGGGAAGCTGTTCACTAACCCGAAGCAGTGGAAGCGCCGCATCCTCGGGTTCCCGACCTGGGCGCTGGTGCTGCTCCCGAAGTTCACCGGCGGCGCGTCACCCGCGTTCACCGTCACCGTCTCAGCGATCACGGAGGACTGACATGGCCGCACACGTCCACCACGCCGGCGCGAACGGCATCTGCTCGTGCGGGCTCGTGTCCGTCGGCGACGACTGGATGGATCCCGCGCACCTCCCGATCCCGTGGGACGTGCCCGTGAACCTCGACTACGCGACACCCCCGGACGACACCGACCCGGTCGACGTGGTCATCGTCGACACCGGCACCCCACCGGTCGACCCCGCGCCGGTCGTGATCTACCAGTCATCGGAGGGATGAAATGGGCTACCAGGCGATCGTCGGGTCCGCGGACCTGACCACGAAGATGCGCTACATCAGCTCGTACACGTTCACCGAGAACGCCGGCACCCCCGCGGCCGCGCGCGTCGTGATCCGTGACGGCAGCGCGTCCGGGCCGGTCATCATCGACGAGCCGATCGTCGCGGGCGGTGTCGCGAAAGGCGACCTCTCGAAGCCCGTGTTCTGCCCCAGCGGGGTCTACGTGCAGGTTACCACCGGCACCGTCCGCGGCTCGATCCGAGGCACCTGACGCAGATAAGCGCATAGCTTCTCCGGCGCACATATAAGCCCCCGGCTTCTACCCTTCCCAGGGTGGGAGTCGGGGGTTTCCGGCGTTGTCGGCGGCATCCCGCAGGATGACCGCATGTCCGAGTGGCACCCGCTCCTAGCCGCGGTCGAATCTCAGATCGGACGGCCGCGCAGGACCAGAAGAACACCAAGAACACCCGAACCGATCAGCAGGAACGCGATCCCGCGCACGGCCCATACGATCGCGTTCTGGATTCCCGTGTACGCGTCTCCACCGTATTCGGTGGTGTTCGCATTGCTCAGAAGCACGATCGCGGCGATGATCGCGAACACGGCGTACACGCCTGCCAGGATTCCTGCGAACGCGTTGCCACTGATGTCCTGCTCATACCGGGGGACAGCGGTCGCACCGCGGCCCTCCGTCGGTCCTGTTGGTGCTTCGCTGTCCGTCATGGTGTCCCCCGATCGTGTATGGCGAGAGCCTATCGTCAGGGCTTGAACGGCTTGTCACATTCCGGATGCGCGGGGTCCGGGACAGCGATCGAGAAGCAGATCACCGGGTAGCACGACGTGTCGTTGACGCCGTCGTTGCTATTCGCCGAGGACCCGGCCGGGCACCGTATTGGTGCTTTCGTCGCGGGTGCTGGGTTCTGCTTCTTCTGCGTGGTCGGAGGTGCTTGCGTCACGGAGGGAGAGGGAGTCGGCGTGGACACCTGCTCGACGGGCGTCGATGTGAGAGAAGGCGTCGGCGACGGAGTTGGCGAGGGCGTCGTCGTATCGACGATCGAAACCGTCGTAGCTACTTGCTCTTCAAGTCGCGGCAGGTTCGTGATCAACGCGTACGCTCCCCCGGCGACGGCAACGACGGCGACAACTCCGACCGCAGAGGCGATGATGCTCCTGATATTCATGTGTCCTTCTCCTTGAGTGGCATGGTCGCACCATGATTCCGATCGAAGATCTGACGGCCGAGCAGGAGGCGCTCAAGGAACCCACCATCGACTTGGCGGCGCGCGCGCTGCTCGACGCACGCGACGAGATCGCGGCAAGGGAGAGCGACGCTAGCGGGCATCGATCCGAGCCATCGCATCAGCGGCATCCTTAAGCGCTTCCGGCATCAGGTGACCGTAGATCTGGGTGGTCGTCTGCACGGACTCGTGCCCAAGCCGGCGGGAAACGACGAAGATCGGCACGCCCTCCTGCAGCAGCCACGACGCGTGGGTGTGCCGTAGGTCGTGCGGCCGCGGCTCCTTCCGCAGCTTCGAGGCGTCGACGGCGTCCTGCCAGCCGTGGTTGTGGAAGGTGGTGTTGGTGAGCTGCGACCCCAGCGTGTTCGGGAACACCAGATCGTGCTGGCGATTGGCGGCAACGAGATCCGCGGCGAGTCCCGGCGTGATCGACACATCTCGGTCGCTCGGCGTGTTCTTCGTCGAGCCGATGAAGAACTTCCGGTGCGCGTCACCCTTCCACGCCTTGTCGACCTGGATGTAGGGAACGTCAGCGTCGAGGTGCAGATCATCCCAGGTCAGCGCTGTCGCCTCACTGAAGCGCATTCCGGTGCCGACGAGAACTCGCGTGAGCATCTGGTGTCGCTGGGGGATGTGCTCAAGGAGCGTGTCGAACTCAGCCTTCGTGAGGAAGGTGGCGCGCCGTCCGGCTCGATCCTCGTTCGGCAGTTCCACGAGCTCGCAGGGATTGTCGCCTCGCCACCCCCTCCTTACCGCGGTCTTGAACGCGCTCGAGAGCAGGCCCATACGATTCGCGATCGACTTCCGCGTCGCCCCGTCGCGCCGCTGCCGCTGGATCCATGCCGCTATGTGCTCGTCGGTGACCACGTCGACGCGCAACCCACCGAGCTGCTCGGTGAAGTGCGTCGCGATCATCGAGCGGTAGCCGGCAATCGTGCCCTCGTTCGCCCGGGTGAGCAGCGACAGGTGCCGCTCGAGCATCTCGCTGACGGTCGGCTTGCGACTCGCCGCGGCGGTGAGCATCTGTTCGGCCAAGGCGAACCTCTGGTCGTTGGCGTCCAGCAACCGGCGCAGCATCTCCGCCTCACCCTCAGTGGGGAACGTCATGCTCGTCTGGCGCCCAGACTCCGGGTCACGCCACAGCACAGCGAACGACGCCGCACCCGTCTTCTGGACCCGCTTCCGAACGCTCGCCATGCCCGCCAGACTAGGGCTCGTGTCAACACATTTCGAGTTAGTGTCAACGGATCCGCCGGAATCCCTTGAAAATACTGGCGGAGACGGAGGGATTTGAACCCTCGGTCCCCTTGCGAGGACTCCACCTTAGCAGGGTGGTGCACTAGGCCTGACTATGCGACGTCTCCAGGCGTGCGGCGGCAGAACCGCGCACGCACCCGGCAAGCATAACCGGTGGAGCGCGTGTGTCCGAAACCCGTTCGGCACCCGGGCGGGGCGCGTCATGGAGCGGTGGATGCCGCGGCCTCCGCATCGCGCGGGGCCGCGGCATCCGTCACTTCTTGAGGTTTCCGTCCGAGCAGGTCTCCTGCGCCGCCGTCTGACCCGAGATCGACGACGGAAGGGTCGCGGTCGGGTTCGGCGTCGTCGAGGTCGACGGCGTGCTCGTGGTCGACGGCGTCGACGCCGGCGTCGGAGTGGCCGACGGTGTGACCTCGACGACACCGCCGTTCTGGCCGACCTTGCCCGTCAGCTGCAGTGCCTCGTTGTTCTCGAGCGCTGTGAACAGCGCACTCGCCGCCGACGTGTTCGGCACGACCTTGTTGGGGTTCGAGGGGTCGGTGAGGGTGGGGTACTGCACGAACACGATGTCGCTGTACGGGACGTCCTTCATGGCCGTCGCGAGCTGCACCAACGTGATGGGATTCGTGAGCGACTTGCTCGGGGTGATGTTCTTCACGGCGATCGAGGCGAGACGCAGGAGCGTCGTCGGGTCGGACAGCGTGCCCGCGCTGATGAGCTTCTGGGCGAGGCGGGACATGTATTGCTGCTGGTTCGAGATGCGGCCGAGGTCGCTGCCGTCGCCCACGCCGTGGCGGGTACGCAGGAACTCCAGTGCCTCGAGGCCCACGAGAGTGTGCATGCCCGGTCCGAGATCGAGCCCCGTGTTCGTCGGGTCGTAGATCCGGCCCGACACACAGACGTCGACCCCGCCGATGGCATCGGTGATCTGGATGACACCACCCCACGTGATCTTCGCCGCACCCTGGATCTGCATGCCGGTGAGAGAGGTGATTGTCTGCGCCACGCAGCCGAGGCCCGCCACCGAGTAGGTGGAGTTGAGCGGCTGCTTGCTCATCGCGGAGGTCTTCGTGCCGTCGTCACGGGTGCACGAGGGGATCGGAAGCATCAGGTCGCGCGGGAAGGAGATGACCGTGACCCGACGCGGGTTGTCGGAGATGTGCACGACGATGTCGACGTCGTTGTTGATCGATCCGTCATCGGCGCCGCTGCATCGGCCGGGGAACATCGCGGCGAAGTCGGGGAGGCACTCGTCGGTTCCGACGATCAGCAGGTTGTAGCCGCCCTGGATCGCACCGATGTCCGGCGGCACGCTGTCTTCGCCCGGGAGGGCGACCGCGTTGCTGACGTAGTCGGTCGTGAAGCTGTACACCGTGAAGCCGACGACGCCCACCACAGCGACCAGCACCGAGGCGACCGCGACCGCGAGGATCTTGAACAGCTGAGAGACGGGCCGCGGCGAGCGCAGCTGCCCGTGCCGGGCCACTGTGCGGCGGCGCGGCTGGGGAGTCGACGGTGTCACTCAGGTCCTCTCGGGGTCAGGGTCGGCCGGCGGCCGGTCCCTCGCTCCTCGGGCCGTTCGGGCAGCCGTCGGGATCTGCGGAGGGTGTGGGATTCGAACCCACGGGACATCTCTGCCCACTGGTTTTCAAGACCAGCTCCATCGGCCGCTCGGACAACCCTCCCGACACGTCCGCCGAAGCGGTCGAGTCGAACCGGCGACGAGTCTAGTCGACGAGGCTCGGCGGCAATTCTCGCAACGGAGCGCTGAGCGGCGCCTGAACGAAAGGTGCGTGTCGGCGATGAGTCGAACGGATGCCGCGGCTCACAGCGCGCGCAGCACCTGCGCGACCCCGCCGTCGGCGACCGATGCGGTCACCTCGCCGGCCGCCTCCCGCACCTCGTCGGGGCCTTGGCCCATCGCCACCGCGCGGCCACCGCCGGCGAGGGCCCAGGTGAACATGCCGATGTCGTTGCGGCCGTCGCCCATCACGAGCACCCGGTCGGAGGCGACATCCAGCCAGGCGCGCACCTTCTCGAGCGCGGTCGACTTGTCGACCCCCTTCGGGGCGATGTCGAGCCAGGCCGTCCAGCCGACGGCGTACGACACCTGGTTCAAGCCGATGCGGGCGACGAGGTCGATGAAGTCGTGCTCGGTCTGCTCGGGAGAGACGACGACCACGCGGGTGACCGGCTCGGCGGCGAGCTCGTCGAAGCCGACACGCAACGCCCGCTCGAGCTGCCAGTCGTCGAGGTAGTCGGTGAACAGGCGACGTCCATCGGCGAGTTCGACAAGGTAGTGCGCGTCGGGCAGGTGCGCCTTCAGAAGCGTGAGCACCTCGGTCGCGTCGAAGGTCTCCGCGTGGAAGCGCTCGTAGTCGCGACGGTCGCCGAGGCGCTTCATGATCATCGCCCCGTTCGAGCACACCACGTACTCGGGAAGGATCCGCAGGGCACGCACGATGCCGATCGTGCCCTCCCAACTGCGGCCCGTCGCGAGCATCACCCGGTGGCCGCGCGCCTGGGCGTCGGCGACCGCGTCGACGACGCCGGGACTCAGCGACTCGTCCTCGAGCAGCACCGTGCCGTCGATGTCGAGCACCACGAGGGCCCCCTCCGACACGGGGGCGCCGGGGGTGGCATCGGTCACGCGACCGGCTCCATGACCTCGAGCCCGCCGAGGTAGGGGCGCAGCACCTCGGGCACCGTGACCGAGCCGTCCGCGCGCTGGTGGGTCTCGAGCAGGGCGACGATCCAGCGGGTGGTCGCGAGCGTGCCGTTGAGGGTGGCCACGTGCTGCGCCTTCGCCGGCGCGCCCGACTCGACCGCCGGACGGTACCGGATGTCGAGGCGACGCGCCTGGTACGTCGTGCAGTTCGACGTGCTCGTCAGCTCGCGGTACGAGCCCTGCGTGGGCACCCACGCCTCGACGTCGTACTTGCGTGCGGCACTCGAGCCGAGGTCGCCCGCGGCGACGTCGATGACCCGGTAGGAGAGGCCGAGGTCCTGTAGCATCCCCTCCTGCAGGGCCACGAGGCGCAGATGCTCCTCCTCGGCGGCCTCGGGAGTCGTATAGACGAACATCTCGAGCTTGTTGAACTGGTGCACGCGGATGATGCCGCGGGTGTCCTTGCCGTACGAGCCCGCCTCGCTGCGGTAGCAGGTCGACCAGCCGGCGTAGCGCTTCGGCCCACGGTCGAGGTCGATGATCTCGCCCATGTGGTAACCGGCGAGCGGCACCTCGCTCGTGCCGACGAGATAGAGGTCCTGCTCGTCGAGGTGGTAGACCTCGGCGGAGTGCTTGCCGAGGAACCCGGTGCCGTGCATCACCTCGGGTCGCACGAGCGTCGGCGGGATGATCGGGGTGAATCCGGCCTGCAGCGCACGGTCGAGCGCGAGCGACATGATCGCGATCTCGAGACGCGCCCCGATGCCGGTGAGGAAGTAGAACCGGGCCCCGGAGACCTTGGCGCCCCGCTCCATGTCGATCGCGCCCAGCTTCTCACCGATCGCCAGGTGGTCGAGCGGTTCGAAATCGAATGTCGGTTCGCCACCGTGCGTGCGCAGGGTGACGAAGTCGTCCTCGCCGCCGGACGGCACCCCGTCGACCACGATGTTCTCGATGACCGCGAGAGCCTCGTCGGCGGACGCCTCGGCCTCCCCGACCGCGGCCTGCGCCTGCTTGACCTGTTCGCTGAGCGTCTTCGCCTCGGCGACGAGCGCCGCCTTCTCCTCCTTCGGAGCCTGGGCGACCTTCTTGCCGTGCGCGTTCTGCGCCGCGCGCAGCTCCTCGAACGTCGTGAGCGCCGCGCGCCGGGCGCGGTCCGCCGCGAGGGCGCGGTCGACGGTGTCGGGCGACTCACCGCGAGCCGTCTGGGAACGCTTGACCAGCTCGGGGTTGTCACGCAGAAGCGCCAGATCGATCACCCCACAAGTCTATGGGCGCGTCATCGAGCGGCGGAGGTCAGGGGCGGCTCAGCTGCCGGTGCCTGGCATTCGCGGGGTGGTGGAGTCCGGATACGCGGATTCGATCAGCGCTGCGGTGTCGGCACGCTGCGCCTCATAGGCGGCGCTCGCGTCCGCTGCCGCCTGGCGGGCCGTCGCGATCTTCGCCGGGTACCCATCGAGCACCTGCCTCTGCTCGGCGAGGTCTTTCGTGGCCCAGTCGAAGTACCCGCGCCACGGCCCGTGGTACCAGCGACCGTCCGGGTAGGTGACGGTGACGGTGGCCTGCTCGCGTGTCCCCGGGTCCGCGGCGTTGAACTCCGCGAGATCGGTGCTGTATCGCGTGCTCTCCTGCGTGTATCTGTCGGAGGCGTGTGTGAAGTCCGCCTGCGCCTGTACGGCGGCGGCATCGAGCTCGGCGACGTGCTGATGTGCGGTCCTGAGTGCGTCGATGAGACGATTCGTCTCATCATCGAACGCCCGGAAGACACCCACGAGTGACGTCCGATCCGCGATGAAGCGTGAATAGACCTGCTCGACGCCGGCCGAGAAGCCGCCGGGCAGCGAGATCTCCGTTCCCAGGTAGGCGAACGTCTCTGTTCCGAGTGCCGTCTGATCGTCGCCGACCGACGCAGCGATCTGATCGCGCACGGGGTCGTCGGCGGGAACCTTGGCGAGTTCGGCAGCCATCGCCGAATCCAGCGACGACTGCTCGGCAGACGTCATGCGGGAGTAGGCAGCGTGGAGCATCTCGTGAGCCGCCGCCGTCACGACCGTCGCCTCCGCCCGCGGATCCTGTGGTTGGTAGAGATAGATGCGATCGAGCCGGTGCGCCGGACCCGATACGAAGCACCCTGTAGCCATCGTATCCGCCGACCCCGCGCCGGCGCACTCGGTGTTCACTGTCGCGAGGTCGGTGAGGCTCGGCAGCGTCGAGAGGAACAAGTCGGTACCCGCCCCCGTGAGGTACATGCGCTCGGCGAGCGCCACAGCTTGTGCCGACGGCTTGTCGCCGGTTCCCCACCACGCCACGAGCTGCGGTGCGAACCAGATTCCGATGACGAGCGCTACCACGGCGACAGGGCTGAGCAGAAGCAGGCGCCGCGTCGCCCGCCGGCGATGCACGCCGTCGAAGGGCGACGGGTCGCGTCGGGGCGGCGTGTTCCAGGGGTCCCCATTCTCCCCGAAGAAGGTCACGGCGCGAGCGTAGCGGTGCGAGGCCGCCCCGCGCATCCCCGAGTCGGGATGCGGCGCTAGGGTGTGGATCATGACCGACCCGGTGCCCACGGTGCGGCGCGCGGCTCTCATCTACAACCCGGTGAAGGTGGATCGCGACCGGTTGCGCACGCAGGTCGTGCACTACTCGGGACGGGCCGGCTGGGAGTCGCCTCTCTTCTTCGAGACGACCGTCGGCGATGCCGGTTCCGGCCAGGCTCGTGCCGCGGTCGCGGCGGGAGCGTCGGTCGTGCTGGTGGCCGGCGGTGACGGCACCGTGAGAGCGGTCGCGGAGGCGATGGCCTACACCGGGATCCCCGTGACGATCGTCCCGAGCGGAACCGGGAACCTGCTCGCCCGCAACCTGCGCCTGACCCTCGACGACCCCGAACGGGTCATCTCCTCGGCCTTCGACGGCGAGATCCATCCGATCGACATCGGCCTGGCGCGGATGACCCGCCTCGACCACACCGTCGAGGAGGCGTCCTTCGTGGTCATGGCCGGCATGGGCCTCGACGCCGCGATGATCGCGAACACGCGCCCGCGCATGAAGAAGGCCGTCGGATGGGTGGCCTACGTCGACGGCGCCGCGCGCTCGCTGCCGAAGGCCGCGCCGTTCCGCATCGTCTACCAGCTCGACGACGACAAGCTCGCCAGCTCCCGCACCTACAGCGTCCTGTTCGCCAACTGCGGGTCACTGCCCGCTGGCATCGCCCTGATCCCGGACGCGTCGATCGCCGACGGCGCGCTGGATGTCGTGCTCATCCAGCCCCGTGGGTTCTGGGGCTGGGCGGCCGTGTGGCGACGGGTCTGGTGGGACAACTCGGTGCTGCGCCGCTTCAAGGCCGGCCGGCTCGTGCTCGAGCGCCGCCGCGATCGGGCCGTGCGCTACCTCTCGGCGCACGGGATCGACACGCGCACCGAGACTCCGCAGGCCGTGCAGCTCGATGGCGACCACTTCGGCATCGCGATCGGGATCGACTGCCGCGTCGCCGAGGGGGCATTGCTCGTGACCGTGCCTCCGGGGCACGACGTCAGCCGCTGGTGACGGCGTCGCGACTCCACACGTGCGACCGCGCCGCGGCATCCCATCGCAGCGTGCCCTCGCGGTGCATGTCGACGAACATCTGCACGTAGGCGGCCGGAGACGTCGCCGTCTGCGCCATGAGCGTGCGCGGCACGATGCAGGTGACGACGCCGTCGGCGCCGTGCACCCTCACGTGCGAGGTGAGGAGGATGCGCAGCGCGCGTTCGGGGTCGAGGCCCTTGCGTCGGGTCATGCCGCGCGCGATGCCCGGGAACTTCCATACCGGAATCGCCGTGACGAGGGAGGACGGGTGGATGTCGCAGGGGACGGCGGTGATCGCGGCATCGAGGGACGACGTGCTCATACCGGTCAAGATCCGGATGACGGCATTCCATGTCGCGACCGGCCCCGGCGTCATCGGGATTCCGTAGGGTGGCACGGAGGACATCTCCCGCTCGCCGACGCGCACCGCCCGAACCGTGCGTGTCGCGACATGATCGCGCCCGCCCCGACTCCTGTCTGACAGGGGTGGGCGTCATGCGCCCGCGGGAGACGGACGGGGGAGGACATGGTCGACGACGCGCGCCGGAGTGACGCCGCACTGCTCCTGCAGGCGAGGGACGGCGATGCCGCGGCATGGGGGCAGCTCTGGAGCCGCCATCACCCCGCGGCGATCAGCGCCGCGCGAGCGCAGGGCGTGACGGAGGCCGACGCGGAGGATCTCGCGCAGGAAGCATTCGCCCGCGTGCAGGAGGCGGTGCAGCGGGGGAACGGGCCGACCGAGGCATTCCGTCCCTACCTGTTCACGACCGTGCGCCGGCTCGCCTGGCGTCATCTCGAACGAGCCGGCCTCGAGCCCACGAGCGACCCGCGCGGGCTCGACGCCCTTGCCCCGAGCGTCGACTCCCCCGAGGACCAGGCCGTCGCCCTGTCGGATCGCGACGCGATCGTGCGGGCGTTCCGGAGCCTCCCGATCACCTGGCAGGAGGTGCTGTGGCTCACGGCCGTCGAGGGACGCGGGCCGCGCGACGCGGCGCCGCTGCTGGGCCTGCGCCCGACGGCGGTGGCGAATCTGAGTCGTCGCGCCCGTGAGGGTCTGAAGCGAGCGTGGATCACCGAGAACCTGCCGAGCGCGACAGGCCCCGAGTGCACGTGGACGAGGGAGCACCTCGCGGCACGGGTGCGACGGTCGGCCACGACGACGCAGAACGAGCGGATGTCTCGTCACCTCGCCGAGTGCGACGCGTGCCGCGCCCTGGCCGCCGAGGCGAGAGACCTGTCCCGGCATCTCGCACTCGTGCTGCTGCCGATCGTGTTCGGCGCAGGTGCAGCGGCGTTCGCCGCACTCTCGGGAGCTCCGGCGGCCGGTGGCGCCGCGGCCACCGCGTCGAGCGCAGGTGCCACGGCGAGCGGGGTGTCGGCGGGATCCGCGACCATCGCGACCTCGGCGATCGTCGGCGGATCGGTCGCCCTCGTCGGTGCCGTCGCGGCGGCCGCTGTGGCGGCCACGATGTTCGCGACGTCGGTGTCACCGCCTCCCGCTCCGCCCGCCGCCGCAGCCGTGCCGATGACCGACGACGGGCCGTCCGCCTCCCCCTCGA
>NZ_MKSL01000012.1:0-18053 GCF_001897265.1 Microbacterium sp. 71-23 | reverse complement strand
ACGCCGACATCGACCCCGACCCCGACCCCAACGCCGACGCCGACGCCGACATCGACCCCGACCGCCACTCCGACCCCGACTCCCACTCCCACTCCCACTCCCACTCCCACTCCCACTCCCACTCCCACGGTGCCGTCAGGAGTCGACGGGTCGACACCGACCGTTCCCGCCACACCGCAGTTCCGCGGCGGGCTGTGGGTCCACGGCGCCACAACCGACAGCCTCTTCTTCGCCGTCGACGTGCCGCCGGGAGCGACGGTGTCGGTCACCGCTCTCGATCGCACCGGCACCGAGGTGTTCCGACTCGGCAGCACGGTCTACGTCTCCGTCGACGGACTCGACCCGATCGCGCTCCGCCTGGCGACCATCACCGTCATCGCGACCGTCGACGGCCGGCTCTCGCGCCCCCTCGTGCTGAACATCGATCAGTTCACGTGAGCGAGCGGCGGGAGGCGGCATCCACTGTCGGTGTCAACCCTCGGCAGCGGCCGCATCTCGGCCGTACGGTCATGGCATGACCTCGATCGTCTGGTTCCGCGACGACCTGCGCCTCGCCGACAACCCCGCCCTGCGCGCGGCCGTCGACCGCGGAGAACCGGTGATCGGCCTCTACGTGCTCGACACATCGGAGGAGGTGCGGCCCCTCGGCGGCGCGGCCCGCTGGTGGCTGCACCACTCGCTCGCCGACCTCGGAGAGCGCCTGCGCGAGCGCGGCGGCGCCCTCGTACTGCGCCGGGGCCGCGCTCGCGAGGTGGTGCCGCAGGTCGTGCAGGATGCCGCGGCATCCGCCGTCTTCTGGAACCGCCGCTACGGCGGACCTGCGCGCGAGATGGACACCGCCCTGAAGGCACGGCTGCGGGACGACGGGGTCGAGGTCGCCTCGTTCGCCGCATCGCTGCTGTTCGAGCCGTGGACGGTGCGCACCGGGTCGGGCGGGCACTACGCCGTCTTCACGCCGTTCTGGCGCGCCTGCCTGAACCTGCCGGCGCCGCGCGCGCCGCTGCCCGAGCCCCGCGAGCTCGTCGCGCCGCAGACGCTCCCCCGAAGCGACGCGCTCGACGACTGGGCGCTGCTGCCGACGAACCCCGACTGGGCGGGCGGGCTGCGCGAGACGTGGGAGCCGGGCGAGATCGCCGCGCGCCGGCGCCTTGCGCAGTTCCTCGCCGACGACGTGGACGACTACGACCGTGCGCGCGACGAGCCGGCCGCCGGCGTCACCTCGGGGCTGTCGCCGCGGCTGCGGTGGGGTGAGCTGAGCCCGCACCAGGTGTGGCATGCGGCCGCGGCATCCGGGAAGGACACCGGGCGGTTCCTCTCGGAGATCGGCTGGCGCGAGTTCGCCTGGCACACCCTCTTCCACGCCCCCGACCTGCACACCGAGAACCTGCGGCGCGAGTTCGATGCCTTCCCCTGGCCGCGGCCGCATCCGGCGGCGCTGCACGCCTGGCAGCACGGCCGCACCGGCATCGCCCTGGTCGATGCCGGCATGCGGGAGCTGTGGCACACCGGGGTCATGCACAACCGGGTGCGGATGGTTGCGGCATCATTCCTCATCAAGAACCTGCTCATCGACTGGCGGCGCGGCGAGGAGTGGTTCTGGGACACACTCGTCGACGCCGACGAGGCGGCGAACCCGTTCAACTGGCAGTGGGTCGCGGGCTCCGGTGCCGACGCGGCACCCTACTTCCGCATCTTCAACCCCGAGACCCAGGCGCAGAAGTTCGACCCGCAGCACCGCTACATCGACCGCTGGGCGCCCGATTGGGCCGACGTGCCGCCGCTCGTCGACCTCGGCGACACGCGGCGCGCCGCCCTGGCGGCCTACGACGAGGTGAAGCGCTCCCGCGCCTGACGGCACGGGCGGCCGGGGAATGGATGCCGCGGCCTCCCCGTTGCAGCACACGATGAGCACCGCCCTTTCCGTCCTCGACCTCGTGCCCGTGCGCACCCACCAGACGAGCGCCGCGGCGGTCGCGGCATCCCTCTCGCTCGCCCACCGCGCCGACGAGCTCGGCTACACGCGCTACTGGTTCGCCGAGCACCACAACATGCCGGCCGTCGCCTCGACGACGCCGCCCGTGCTGATCGCCGCGGCCGCGGCCCGCACGTCGCGCATCCGGGTGGGTTCGGGCGGCGTCATGCTTCCCAACCACTCGCCGCTCGTCGTCGCCGAGCAGTTCGCGGCGCTCGAGGCCCTCGCGCCCGGCCGCATCGACCTCGGAATCGGGCGCGCGCCCGGCAGCGACCCGGTCATCACCCAGCTGCTGCACCGCTCGGGCACGACGAGCGACGTGGAGCGCTTCCCCGACCACATCCGCGACATCCTCTCGATCACGAGCCCGCAGGGCGCGACCGTGCAGTTCACCTCTGGTGGCACGTACGGTGTGACCGCCACCCCGGCCGCGACGTCGCAACCGCAGGTGTGGCTGCTCGGGTCGAGCGACTACTCGGCGCAGCTCGCCGCCTCGATGGGCCTGCCGTACGTGTTCGCCAACCACTTCTCGGGCGACGGCCTCGAGCGCGCCCTGTCGCTGTACCGCGAGCAGTACCAACCGAGCGAGCAGCACCCGGCACCCGTGACCTTCCTCACCGCCAACATCGTCGCGGCCGACACCGCGGACGAGGCAGCGGCACGCGCGCTGCCGCAGATCCGCATGATGGCGCGGCTGCGCTCGGGCCGCCCTCTCATCGCCCTCGAGACGGTCGAGCAGGCGGCCGCCGCCGAGGCCGAGGACGGCCTGTCGGCGCCTTTCCGGGCGTGGGCGGAATCGACCTGGTTCATCGGCGACGGCGACGACGTGCGCCGCCGCCTCTCCGATTTCGCGGCGCGACACGGGCTCGACGAGGTCATGATCTCGCCCGTCGCGGGCGCCCACGACGACGAGCCGATGGATGCCGCACCCGGCCGTGCCCGCACCCTCGAGCTGCTCGCGCCGCTCGCCGCGTGAGCAGCTCCCTCGCCCTCTAGGGTGATGCCGTGGGCGGCGAGCGCGGGAGGGGATTCGGCGGGGCCGTCGTGCGGGCATCGCTGCCGAACCTCGCCCAGTGGCTGAATCTGTACGCCTACGCGACGTTCGCGCCCTACTTCCGTCACGAGTTCTTCGCCGCCGACGACGCGCACGCCCTCGTGTTCGTCTACGGCGCGTTCGCCCTCGCATTCGCCGCACGCCCGCTCGGCTCGTGGCTGTTCGGGCGCCTCGCCGACCGCCGCGGCCGAGCCCGGGCGCTGCGCGCCAGCGTGCTGCTCATGGCCGTGTGCACGCTCGTCCTCGCCCTGAGCCCGACGCACGCCGCGATCGGCGCGGGAGCCGCGGTCGTGCTGCTCGTCGCGAGCCTCGTTCAGGGCATCGCCGCGGGCGGCGAGTACGCGGCATCCGCCGTCTACCTCGCCGAACTCGCCCCCGCCGGCCGCCGCGGCCTGTTCTCCTCGCTGCAGAGCGCGACCATCGTCGGCGGCCAGGTGCTCGCCCAGGCGGCCCTGCTGGTCCTCCTCGTCACCGTCGACCGGCCCGCGATCGCGGCGTGGGGCTGGCGCGCCGTGTTCGCGGTCGCGGCCCTGGCCGCCGCCGCCTCGCTCCTCGCGATCCCGCGCCGCGCAGAGAACGCCGCCCGCGCTCAGGGCGGATCGATGCGCGTGCTGCTGCGCGAGCACGCCGGGGCGCTCGTCTGGGTCATCCTCATGACGGCGGGCGGCACCGTCGTCTTCTACACCGATACCGTCACCCTCCCGACCCTCGCCCGCGACAGCGCCTTCGCGACCGGCGGGGCCGCGGCCGAGACGGCGGCCGCGGCATCCGTTCTCGTGGCCCTCGTCGTGCTCATGCTGCTGCAGCCGATCGGCGGCGCGCTGAGCGACCGCATCGGCTGGCGGGCGCTGCTCGTCTTCTTCGGCGTCGGCGCGCTCGTGACGACGGTGCCGCTGCTGTGGCTCGTGCCGCAGACGTCGTCACCGTGGACTCTGCTCGGGCTGCTCGTCGGCGGCTTCGTCGCGCTCGCCGGCTACCTGTCGGTCAACACGGTCGCCAAGGCGGAGGCGTTCCCACCCGAGGTGCGTGCTCTGGGCGTCGGGTTCGGGTACGCGATCGCCAACTCGCTCTTCGGCGGCACGGCGCCCATGATCTATCACGCGAGCGCGGCGGGCGGCGGGACCGTGGGGTTCACCGGCTACGTGCTCGTGCTCGTCGCGGTGAGCACGGTCGTGTACGTGTTCTTCACGCCGCGGCGGGCGGGTCAGTCCTCCGGCTCGCCGCTCACGAGCCCGCGCAGCCAGTCCCGCGCCTCGACGAACACCTCGTCGGAGTAGCGGTCGGGGTAGTGCACGATCGCGCGGTCCGCTCGGGCGTACGACCCGAGGAAGATCACCTTCGGACTGAACCGGCGCAGGCCCATGAGCGCGTCGGCCATGCGCTCATCACGGATGTGCCCATCGGCGTCGATCACGAAGCGGTAGCGGCCCAGCTCGTCGCCCACCGGACGCGAGGCCAGCAGCGAGAGGTTGATGCCACGGGTGGCGAACTGCTCGAGAAGCTCGAGCAGCGCGCCGGGGTGGTCCTCGGGGAGCTCGACGATGAGCGAGGTCTTGTCGGCACCCGTCGGCGCCGGCGGTGCGACCGTGCGGCTGACCAGCACGAACCGGGTCACGGCGTTGGGGTTGTCGCCGATGTCCTCGGCGAGCACCTCGAGTTCGTGATGCTCGGTGATGCCCGGCGGGGCGATGGCCGCGTCCGCGGGACTCGACCCGTCGAGCAGCCCCAGCGCGCTGGCCACATTGCTCGCCGCGGGAAGGTGCGCGTGCGCCGGAAGGGTCTCGCTCAACCAGCGCAGGCTCTGCGCGTAGGCGACCGGGTGGGCCGCGATCAGCGACACGTCCTCGAGCCGGCTGCCGGGGCGGCCGACCAGCACGAAACGCACCGGGACGAGGTATTCGCCCACGATGCGCAGGCCCGGCGTCGTCGCGAGGGCATCCTGCGCGGTGGAGACGCCACCGTCGACCGAGTTCTCGATCGCGATCATCGCTGCGTCGGACCGCCCCTCGACCACGTCGGCAAGCGCCTCGCCCACATTGCGCACGGGGCGCCACACGTGCTCGCGCGCCTCCGGCACCTGAGCGAGGGCGGCCTCCGTGAAGGTTCCGGCGGGGCCGAGGTAGCTGTAGGTGCGGCGAGGGGCATCGGCCTCGGGCGCGTCGATCGTCACGGGGACAAAGCCTAGCCGCGCAGAACATGCGCGCGGGTGTCAGACTGTGCGCATGAGCCGCGCTGGACAGCCCGCCGAAGCATCCGATCTGATCGACGTCGATGAACTGATCTCCGCCTACTACGACCGCATCCCCGACCCGACCGTGCCGGAGCAGCGGGTCGCATTCGGCACCAGCGGGCACCGCGGCTCGAGCCTGTCGACGAGCTTCACCGAGACCCACATCCTCGCGACCACCCAGGCGATCGTCGACTACCGCGCCGCGCAGGGCATCGCCGGGCCCCTCTTCCTCGGGCGCGACACCCACGGCCTGAGCCTTCCCGCCGAGCGCACCGCCATCGAAGTGCTGGTCGCGAACGGCGTCGACGTGCGCGTCGACTCCCGCGACTCGTGGGTGCCGACCCCGGCACTCAGCCATGCCATCCTCACCTACAACCGGGGCCGCGAGGATTCCGACCCGGGTCGAGCGGACGGCATCGTCGTCACCCCGAGCCACAACCCGCCCCGCGACGGCGGCTTCAAGTACAACCCGCCCCACGGCGGTCCCGCCGACACCGACGCGACCGGATGGATCGCCGACCGCGCGAACGCCCTCATCGCCGACGGGCTCGAGGGCGTGCGCCGCACGCGCTACTCCGACATCGACGGCGACGCGCTCGGCGAGTACGACTTCCGTGAGGCGTACGTGCGCGACCTCGACTCGATCATCGACATCGCCGCCATCAAGAAGGCCGGCGTCCGCATCGGCGCCGACCCGCTGGGCGGGGCCTCGGTCGACTACTGGGCGCTGATCGCCGAGCACTACGGGATCGACCTCACCGTCGTGAACCCCGAGGTCGACCCCACCTGGAGGTTCATGACCCTCGACTGGGACGAGAAGATCCGGATGGACCCCTCCTCCCCCTCGGCGATGGCCTCGCTCGTCGCCCGCCGCGACGAGTACGACCTGCTCACCGGCAACGACGCCGATGCCGACCGCCACGGCATCGTCACCCCCGACGCGGGTCTCATGAACCCGAACCACTACCTGGCAGTCGCGATCGACTACCTGTTCTCGCACCGTCCCGGCTGGTCGGATGCCGCGGCCGTCGGCAAGACGCTCGTCTCGTCGATGATCATCGACCGTGTGGTCGAGGCGCTCGGCCGCGACCTGTACGAGGTGCCGGTCGGGTTCAAGTGGTTCGTACCGGGCCTGCTCGACGGGTCGGTCGCGTTCGGCGGCGAGGAGTCGGCGGGCGCATCGTTCCTGCGCATGGACGGCAGCGTCTGGACGACCGACAAGGACGGCATCCTGCTGTGCCTGCTCGCCGCCGAGATCCTCGCGGTCACCGGGAAGACCCCGTCGCAGCGCTACGCCGAGCTCGAGGAGACCTACGGGTCGTCGGTCTACCAACGCGTGGATGCCGCGGCCACCCCGTCCCAGAAGGCGGCGCTCGCGAAGCTCGCCCCCGACGCGGTCACCGCGACCACCCTCGCCGGCGAGGAGATCGTGGCGAAGCTCTCGCACGCGCCCGGCAATGGTGCGGCGATCGGCGGGCTGAAGGTCGTCACCGAGCACGCCTGGTTCGCAGCGCGCCCGTCGGGCACGGAGGACGTCTACAAGCTCTACGCCGAGTCGCTGCGCGGAGAGGCGCACCTGCGCGAGGTGCAGGAGCAGGCGCGCGAGGTCGTCACGGCCGCGCTCGGCGGCTGAGCCGCGGCATCCGTCTGAGCGCAGCACCGGCGCGGACGCGAGCACCGGGCGCGCCTGCCAGGATGGACGCATGAGCTGGCTTGTCACCGGCGGTGCCGGATACATCGGTGCCCACATCGTCCGCGCCCTCGCCACCGACGGGCTGACCCCCGTCGTGCTCGACGACCTGTCGAGCGGCGTCGCCTCCTTCGTGCCCGACGGCGTCGCGTTCGTGCGGGGCTCGATCCTCGACCGCGAGCTGGTCGAGAGCGCGTTGCGGGATCATGACGTGACGGGGGTCATCCACGTCGCCGGCTACAAGTACGCGGGCGTCTCCGTGCAGCGTCCCCTGCACACGTACGAGCAGAACGTCGACGGCACGCGTGTCGTGCTCGCCGCGATGGCGACGACGAACGTCACCAACCTCGTGTTCTCGTCGAGCGCCGCCGTCTACGGCACCCCCGACGTTCCGCTCGTCACCGAGGACCTGCCCAAACGCCCCGCGTCGCCCTACGGCGAGTCGAAGCTGATCGGCGAGTGGCTGATCCGTGACCAGGGGATCGCGACGGCCGGGACGGAGCATCCGCTGCGGCACACCTCTCTGCGCTACTTCAACGTCGTCGGATCGGGCGACCCGAGCGTGTACGACGTGAGCCCCCACAACCTGTTCCCGATCGTCTTCGAGAAGCTGATCGCCGGCGAGGTGCCCCGCATCAACGGTGACGACTACGACACCCCGGACGGCACGAACGTGCGCGACTATGTGCACGTCGCGGACATCGCCTCAGCCCATGTCGTCGCCGCGCGACGACTGGCCGCCGGAGAACCGGTCGAGCCGGCCTACAACCTCGGCTCCCAGAACGGCCTGTCGGTCAAGGAGATCATGACCGCCGTGGCCCGCGTGACGGGCGTCGACTTCGCCCCCGAGATCGGGCCGCGGCGCAGCGGCGACCCCGATCGCATCGTCGCGACCGGAGACCTGGCCGCACGCGACCTCGACTGGCGCATGCGCTACACCGTCGATGAGATGGTGCGCTCGGGCTGGGACGCCCGCCGCGCGGCGACCGCGCCCGCGTGAGCGACCGCGCCGGTGTCGTCACCACCGCCGACGGCGCCGACCTCGTCTGGCGTCAGACCGGCGCCGGGACGCGCGAACTGCTGCTGATCGCCGGCCAAGGGGTGAGCGCGACGTCGTGGGATCCGGTGCTGCCCGCACTCACCGCTGTCGGGCGAGTCACTGTCTACGATCACCGCGGGATCGGCGGGAGCTCGGTGGGCGAGGCGGCCGAATGGTCGACGCGGTCGCTCGCCCGCGATGCGGCCACCGTGATCGAGGCACTCGACATCGCGCCCGCGGCGGTGATCGGGCACTCGATGGGGGGCCGGGTCGCGCAGTGGCTCGCCATCGATCGCCCGGAGCTCGTCGACCGGCTCGTGCTGGTGTCGACGACGGGCGGCGATGCGCGGGGGATGCGCCGAGAGGATGCCGCCACCTCCGCGCTCGCGAACGGCACCGGCGATGTGCTCGCGCCCTATTTCTTCTCCGACGCCTACATCGCCGACAATCCACAAGCGATCTCGCTGTTCACCCGCCGCGACGCGGCGATCCCGGTGCGCCGGGGCCACTTCCAGGCGTCGTCGACGCACGACGCGTGGGATGAGCTCGCGCGCATCACGGCGCCCACGCTCGTCGTGCACGGCGCCGACGACCGCATCACGCCTCCCGAGAACGGGCGGCGTGTGGCGGCATCCGTGCCCGGCGCCACCCTGGTCGAGGTGCCCGGCGCCCGTCACGCCCCGCAGCTCGACACCGAGGCCGCCCTCACGGCGATCGTCGACTTCGTGCGCGGCTGAGCGCCGGCCGGGCGCCGCCCGCACGGCGCCGGCATGCCGTGCCCGGCGCCGCCGCGTCAGCGCAGGGCCGGCACGACCTCGCGCTCGAACAGGTCGACGCCGGTGCGGTCGTAGGCGTGCTCGGGGAAGTAGTGGATCGCGTACGCAAGTCCCTCGGCCTGCAGCGCGCGCAGCCGCTCGACGATCATCGCGGGCGTGCCCACGAGCGCCGCGCCCGAGCGGTATTCGGCCATGTAGCCGCCGATCGCGTCACCGAGGTAGGGCGCGAGCCGCGCCTCGATCGCGTCGAGTCGGTCGGCGACCTCCGCATCGGTCGCCGCGACGACGGTCGAGAAGTTGGCGCTCAGCGTGATCTCGCGCGGGTCGCGCCCGATCGCTGCGCAGTGAGAATGCAGGATGTCGCGCTTGCGCACGAATGTCTCGGGATCGGAGCTGAAGTTCGTGTACTGCGCGTGCTTCGCGGCGATCTTCAGCGTGACCTTCTCGCCGCCGCCGGCGACCCACAACGGGATGCCGCCCTGCTGCAGCGGAAGCGGGCGCACGATCGCGCCGTCGACCTGGTACTCGCGACCCGAGAACGTGACCTCGCCGTCCCGCCACGCACGCGTCATGATCTCCACGCCCTCGCCGAGCTGACGCAGTCGCTGCGGGGCATCCGGGAATCCGTAGCCGTATGCGCGCCATTCGTGCTCGTACCAGCCGGCGCCGATGCCCATCTCGAGACGCCCGCCCGAGATCACATCGACCGTCGCGGCGACCTTGGCGAGGTAGGCCGGATTGCGGTAGCCGGTGCACGTGCACATCTGGCCGAGACGGATGCGGCCGGTCGAGGCCGCGAACGCCGACATCAGCGTCCACGCCTCGTGGGTGGCCTCCTCGCTCGGCACCGGAACGGTGTGGAAGTGGTCGTAGACCCAGATGGACTCCCAGGCGGTGCCCTCGTCCGCGCGCTGCGCGAGCGAGGCCATCACCCGCCAATGGTCCGCGGGATCGATGTCGACGAGGTCGTGACGCCAGCCTTGGGGGATGAAGATTCCGAAACGCACCGAACCAGGTTAGGGCCGGGCGTCGCTCATGGCACGTCGGTCGCGAGGCGGGCCCGGGGCATCCGCGCCCTCATCACCGCGATCGCCTCGGGGTTGTCGTCGACGAGCACCGCGTGGCGGCCGAGGGCCGCGGCCACCGCCCCGGTCGTTCCGCTGCCGGCGAAGAGGTCGAGAACGGTGTCGCCCGGCCGGCTGGATGCCGCGACGATCCGCCGCAGCACCCCCTCGGGCTTCTGCGTGGGATACCCGGTCTTCTCCCGCCCGGTCGTCGGCACGATCGTGTGCCACCAGACGTCCGTCGGGAGCTTGCCGCGCGCGGCCTTCTCGGGGGTGACGAGCCCGGGCGCCATGTAGGGCTCACGGTCGACCGCGTCGGCGTCGAACCAGTACCGGGCGGGATCCTTCACGTAGACGAGGATCGTGTCGTGCTTGGGCGGCCAGCGGCGGCGCGTCTTGCCGCCGTAGTCGTAGGCCCAGACGATCTCGTTGAGGAAGTGGTCGCGACCGACGAGGGCATCGAGCAGCACCTTCGCGTAGTGCACCTCGCGGTAGTCGAGGTGGAGGTACAGCGTGCCGTCGTCGGCGAGCAGCCGCCACGCCTCGACGAGCCGCGGCTCGAGGAACCCCCAGTAGTCGTCAAACCTGTCGTCGTAGGTGCGCAGGTCGCCGCGGAGCCGCTCATAGTCGCGACCGTGGAAGCCGCGGCGGGTCGCGGCATCCGTCTCACCCTCGGCGTCGCGCGTCCACGTCACCGTCTCGACGGCACGGGTGCGTTCGCGCCCGGTGTTGAACGGCGGGTCGAGGTAGACGACGGTGAAGGCGCCGGCCGGCAATGAGCGTGCGACCTCGAGGTTGTCGCCCTGATGGATGACGACGTCGCCGGTCACGGCACCCGGTGCAGCCATGCGTCCGTCGCGAACTTCGACGCGACGAGCGCCTCGGCCTCGGCGTATTCCTCTTCGGTGATATGTCCGGCGTGGGCGCCGTAGAGGTTTGTGAAGGTGTCGATGAAGCGGTCGATGATCTCCTCGCGCGACAGCCCCGTCTGGCTCCGCAGCGGGTCGACGCGCTTGGCCGCGGAGACCGTGCCCTTGTCGCTCAGCTTCTCCCGGCCGATGCGCAGCACCTCGGTCATCACCTGGCCGTCCATGTCGTAGCTGAGGGTCGCGTGATGCAGCACGCCGCCGTTCGCGAGCCGCTTCTGCGCGGCGCCGCCGATCTTCCCGTGCGGGCCGGTGATGTCGTTGAGGGGCTGGTAGACCGCGTCGATGCCGAGTGAGCGCAGCGCCACGAGCACCCAGTCGTCGAGGAACGCGTAGGAGTCGGCGAACGTCATGCCCGCCACGAGCGTCGCCGGCACGTAGAGCGAGTACGTCACGATCGAGTTCGCGCCCATGAGCATCGCGCCGCCGCCCGAGATGCGGCGCACGACATCGAAGCCGTGACGCGCGGCGCCCGCCGGATCGACCTCGTTGCGCAGCGACTGGAACGAGCCGATCACGACGGCCGACTCGTCCCACTCCCACAGGCGCAGGGTGGGAGCGCGGCGCCCATCGCCGACGCGGGTCGTGAGCACCTCGTCGAGGGCGAGGTTCATGCGCGGCGAGACCGGTCCGTCGTGCACCACCTCCCAGTCGAAGTCCTTCCAGCCCGGAGCCCGCACGAGCGCCCGGCGCACGACGGTGCCGATCGACTCGGGCGTGAAGCCGAGCAGCTGGGCTCCCTCGGGAAGGGCCGATCGCACCGCCTGCGCGATGGCCGCGGCATCCGTCTCTTCGGGGAGGCCGTTCAGCGCGGCGTCGATCGAGGCGAGCGCATCATCGGGCTCGAGGAAGAAATCGCCCGCGACGTGGGCGTTCGCGATGCGGCCGTGTTCGACATCGAGGTCGACGACGACCAGCTTGCCCCCCGGGACCTTGTACTCACCGTGCACGGCTCTCAGCCTAGAACGACGACGGATGCCGCGGCCCGCCGGTCGCGCCCGCGGCTCGGCGATCGGCCCCGGGCGCCGATGTCAGGTGCCCCGCGTCAGTCGCGGGCCGCGAAGCGCCGGTCGAGCCAGGCGAGCAGGTCGCCGCGGACGTCCTGCTGCATGACCTCGTTGAAGATCTCGTGACGACCGCCGGGGTAGACGAGCGTGGTCACGTCGGTGAAGCCCGAGCGGCTGCGATAGGCGTCGGCGAGCTTGTGCACGCTGCGGGGTCCGCCGACGGTGTCCTCCTTGCCCACCAGGAGAAGGGTCGGGATGTCGCGACCGAGGTTCTTGCGCGGACGCCCGAACAGCCGT
This sequence comes from Microbacterium sp. 71-23, assembly GCF_001897265.1. NCBI lineage: Bacteria > Bacillati > Actinomycetota > Actinomycetes > Micrococcales > Microbacteriaceae > Microbacterium > Microbacterium sp. 71-23. The sequence continues at coordinate 5,998 of NZ_MKSL01000012.1, read as the reverse complement.
GCGGCGTCGATCACACCGAACAGGCGCAGCAGTGGCACCGAGACGGTGAGCGGGTCGTCGAGGAACGCCTGGCCGACAGCCGGGTCGCTCGAGAGCCACTCCGTGCCGTTGGCGGTCGACGCCTTCCACGGCGCGTTGAGGTCGCCGGCGTTGAGGGTGCCCGGCAGGCGCAGCGCCGACCCGGAGAGCACGAGCGCGTCGTACGCGTCGGGGTGCTCGTTGACGAGGATCTGCGCGAGGAACGAGCCCCACGAGTGCCCGAGCAGCACGAGCGGCAGGTCGGGGTTCTCGCGCCGGATGATGCCGGTGAGCTGCCACACGGCGGCGACCGCAGCGGGGTGGCCGCCGGCGCCGAGGTGGCCGAGTTTGGCGTGATCGCCCCACTGCTGCAGTCCGGTACGGCCGTGGCCGCGGTGATCGTCGGCGTAGACGATGTAGCCGTCGGCGGTCAGCGCGTCGATGAGGGCGCCGTACCGGCCGGCGTGCTCGCCGACGCCATGCAGCAGCTGCACGACGGCGCGCGGGGTGGTGACGGCGGGGTGGTGGTCGTAGACGACGGTGACGCCGTGTGCATCGACGAACGCGGGCATGTGCCGAGTCTAGGGACGGGTGTGGGCGGCCAGCGACAGGCGTAGTCTTCGCATGACTGAAGTTCGCTAGAAAAGAGAGCTAAATGGCCGATCTTGCCCGCCGCCGCTGGTTCGGACTCGTCTTCATCAGCCTCGCCGTCGCGCTCATCATCGTCGACTCCACGATCGTGAACGTGGCGATCCCCTCGATCGTCGACGAGCTCGGCATCACGTCGACCCAGGTGCAGTGGGTGCAGGAGGCCTACACCCTCGTGTTCGCGTCGCTGCTGCTGATGTTCGGCAGCCTCGCCGATCGCTTCGGTCGCCGGAGGATGCTGCTCATCGGCGTCGTGATCTTCGCCCTCTCCTCTCTCGTCGCCGCCCTCAGCCCGTCGGGCGACGCACTCATCGCCGCGCGACTCCTGCAGGGGGTCGGCGGCGCGATGATGCTGCCGTCGACGCTCTCGCTGCTGAACGCCACCTTCCGCGGCCGCGAGCGCGGGATCGCGTTCGCGGTCTGGGGTTCGACCATCGGCGGCATGGCCGCCGTCGGACCCCTCCTCGGCGGCTGGCTGACCACCGACTTCTCGTGGCGCTGGGCGTTCGGCATCAACATCCCGTTCGCCGTCGTGATCGTCATCGGCGTGCTGCTCACGATCGCCGAATCGCGCGAGACCCGCACCGGCGGCCTCGACATCGTCGGTGCGGCCTTGTCGGTCGTGCTGTTCGGCGCCCTCGTGTTCGGGCTCATCGAGGGCCGCACCTACGGCTGGTGGACGACCGACCAGCAGCTGCGGATCGGCGGCGTCACGTGGACGTGGGGCGTCTCGCCCATCCCCTTCGCCTTCGCCCTCGCGGCGCTCGCGCTCCTCGCGTTCCTCGTCTGGGAGGTCCGGCGCTCACGGCAGGGGCACGGCACTCTGCTCGAGCTGTCGCTGTTCCGCATCTCGTCGTTCCGCAACGGCAACGTCGCCGCGATGGTCGTCTCCCTCGGCGAGTTCGGCATCATCCTCTCCCTCCCCCTGTGGCTGCAGTTCGTGCTCGGCTTCGACGCCCTGCAGACAGGTCTCGTGCTGCTCGCCCTCGCCGTCGGCTCGTTCGTGGCGAGCGGGTTCGCCGGCGCGACGAGCGGTCGCGTGTCGCCCGCGACGATCGTGCGCATCGGCATCGGGCTCGAGATCATCGGCATCGCCGCGGTCGGCTGGGTCGTCGCACCGGATGCCGCGTGGGGCTGGTTACTGCCGGCGCTGTTCGTCTACGGCATGGGCGTGGGGCTCGCCACCGCGCAGCTGACCGGCGTGGTGCTGCAGGATGTGCCGGTCGAACTGTCCGGGCAGGGGTCGGGCACGCAGTCGACCTCGCGCCAGGTGGGCTCCGCGCTCGGCATCGCGATCCTCGGCACGGTGCTGTTCACCTCGACGGCGGGCATCCTCGGCGCGAAGCTCGACGACGCCGGCGTGCCATCGGCGCAGCGCGACCAGATCGTGAGCGCCGTCGTCGACTCCGCCGGCGGGGCGATCGCGGGACTCGCCGAGAACCCGCAGACGGCGGCGATCGCCGACGATGCGAAGGCGGCTCTCTCCGAGGGCACCCGCCTCTCCGCCTTCTCGGCGGCCGGGTTCCTCGCGATCGGCCTGCTCGCGACGACCGCGCTCGAACGCCGCCGCGACCCGGAGACCGCCGTGGGCTGACCGACGCCCTGCCGCGTGACCGCGTTCCGGGCGCTGAGGCGCGATGCGCCGTTGAGATTTACTTAGCATGGCTAATTTGTTAGGCTAACGATCACGATGACCAGCCCCGAGGATGCCCCCGCCCCCGAGCTGTCGGCCGCGGCATCCGATCTGCGGATGGCCACGTTCCGGCTCGCCCGACGCCTGCGCGCGCAGCGCGCCGTCGACACCATGAGCGACGGGCAGTTCGCGGTGCTCGCGGCACTCAAGATGCACGGGCTGCACACCCTCGGTGAGCTCGCCGACCGCGAACGCGTCACCGCACCGTCGATGAACCGCACCGTCAACGGCCTCGAGGAGGCCGGTTACCTCACCCGCACCACCGACGACGACGACCGCCGCAAGGTGAACATCGAGCTCACCCCCGCGGGTCGCGAGGTCGTGGAGGAGACCGTGCGCCGCCGCGACGCCTGGCTCGAATCGGTGCTCGCCGACCTCGACGAGGACGAGCGCGAGGTGCTCGCCCGCGCCGCCGCCCTCATGCGACGGGTGGCAGAGCGATGAGCGCCATGTTCCGGTCGCTCTCGGTCTACAACTACCGACTGTGGTTCAGCGGCGCCCTCATCTCCAACATCGGCGCGTGGATGCAGTCCACCGCACAGGACTGGGTCGTGCTCACGCAGCTGACGAACCACGACGCGACGGCCATGGGCATCACCATGGCGCTGCAGTTCGGCCCCCCGCTGCTGCTGGTCGGCGTCACCGGCTGGGTCGCCGATCGTTTCGACCGACGCCGCCTGCTCTACGTCACCCAGACCCTGCTGGCGATGCTCGCGGTGACGGTCGGCGTGCTGCTGCTCACGCACGTCCTGACCCTGCCGCTCATGTGGGTCTTCGCCCTCGCGCTCGGCGTCGTGAACGCGTTCGACGCCCCGGCACGCCAGGCATTCGTCTCCGACGTCGTCGCACGCGAGAACGCATCGAACGCGGTCGCACTCAACTCGGCGTCGTTCAACATGGCCCGCCTGATCGGCCCGGGCGTCGGCGGCATCCTCATCGTGATGGTCGGCACCGGCTGGATGTTCCTCATCAACGCGGCCACCTTCGTCGCCATGCTCCTCGCCCTCTCGCTGATGCGCCCCGGCGAGCTCGTGCCGCGCGTGCGCGAGCCGGGAGCCGCACGCCTCGCCGACGGCTTCCGCTACGTCGCGGGCCGCCCCGACCTCATCGTCACGTTCATCATGGTGTTCCTGGTGGCCGCATTCGGCATGAACTTCCCGATCTTCGCGTCGACCATGGCGCTGGAGTTCGGCAAGCAGGCCGACGGCTACGGGCTGCTGAGCTCGGTGCTCGCGATCGGCTCCCTGGCGGGGGCGCTGCTCGCCGCCCGCCGTGACCGCGCACGCATGCGGGTGGTCATCATCGCCACCGGCGGGTTCGGCGTGATCTCGCTCGTCTCCTCGCTGATGCCCGTCTACGTGCTCTACGCCGCGACCCTCGTGTTCGTGGGGCTCTGCACCGTCACGATGCTCGCCACCGCCAACGGCTACGTGCAGACGACGACGGCGCCGGCGCTGCGCGGACGCGTGCTCGCGCTGTACATGGCGGTCATCATGGGAGCGACGCCGATCGGCGCACCGATCGCCGGCTGGGTTGCGACGACCTTCGGGCCCCGCACGGCCATCCAGGTCGGCGCGATCGCGGGCCTGGTCGCGTGCGCCATCGGGGCCGGCTGGCTGGCGGCATCCGGTCGCCTTCACCGCAGCGAGACGCGGCGGTTCCTCCTGACGATCGACGAGACCCGTCCGCTGCGCCTGCCGGCGCCGACTCCCGAGGTGTTCAGCGATGAGATCGCCGGCACCACGCCGATCGAACTGCCCGCGGATGCCTCGCCCCGCCGCCGAAGCGGACACGACCGCACCGTGCCGCGCGGGGTCTGAGACAGGTCAGCGCCGCACACTGCGGACGCGTCGCCGACGTCAGCGGCTCGAGTAGCCGCCGTCGATCGGCAGCGAGACGCCCGAGATCATCGCGGCACCGTCGCTCAGCAGGAACACGACGGGCGCGGCGATGTCCTCTTCCGTCGCCCACTTGTGCAGCGGCATCGCCTCGAGGAACGGACCCTCGATCTCGGGACGGCCCCAGTACCAGGCAGACATCGGCGTCATCACGACCGTCGGGTTCACGCTGTTCACCCGGATGCCGTAGCCGCCGAGCTCGAGCGCCGAGACCCGCGTGATGTTGTCGAGCGCGGCCTTGGATGAGCCGTAGGAGATGTGGCCGGTCAGCGCGACGAGGCTCGCCTGGCTCGAGACGTTGACGATGGCACCGCCGACGCCGACGCGGATCATCTCCCGCGAGGCGTACTTGGTCACCAGGAGCGACCCGCGCGCGTTGATGCTCATGACCTTGTCGAAGACGTCGATGTCGGTGTCCATCGGGGTCGCGATCTCGCCGCCCCAGCCGCCGCAGTTCACGACGCCGTAGATGTCGCGACCCTCGATCGCCGCGCGGATCTCGGCCTCGGACTCGAGGTCGAACACGACCGGCTCAGCCCCGGTCTCGGCGACGATCGCCTCGAGGGTGTCCGCGGTGCGGCCGGCAGCGAGCACGTGTGCACCGGCGGCCACGAGCTGGCGGACGATGGCGCCGCCGATGCCGCCGCCGGCACCGGTGACGAGGATGCTTCGACCTGGGAATTCGTTCATGGAGGTGCTCTCTGTTCGTCATTGAAGGGATGCTGCGGCCGCGGCCGCGTGGGGCAGATCGTCAGTGGCGACACACAGGATGCGCCGCGGAGGACGGTCGTGTCGCCGGTGTCATTGTTGTTATCGAATCAAGCTTGACACCGGTGACATGCCCAGCTTACGGTGCTGGAAGCTCCTTCGGGAACGCCCCCTCCGAACCGCTTCATCGACGCAGCGAACGACGCTGACGTCGCCTCGAAAAGGAACCGTCCGACGTGACCCCTCCCCCGGCCGCACCACCGTCTCTGACGGTGTCGCACGACGTCGTCGAGCTCATCGACCGCGCCCGTGCGCTCGCATCGACCGGTGCCCGCCGCGTGCTCGGAATCACCGGAACGCCCGGTGCGGGCAAGTCCACCGTGTGCGCGCAGCTGCAGGACGCCCTCGGCGCGCAGGCCGTCATCGTCGGCATGGACGGCTTCCATCTGGCGAACGCCGAGCTGAGACGGCTCGGCCGCCGTGACCGCAAGGGCGCCCCTGACACATTCGACGTCGACGGCTACATCGCCCTGCTCGCACGGTTGCGCGATCAGTCCGGCACCCCGATCTATGCACCCGTGTTCGACCGCGACCTCGAGGAGTCGATCGGATCCGCGCTGTGCGTGCCCGCTGACGTCCCTCTGATCATCACCGAGGGGAACTACCTCCTCCACGACGGCCACGGCTGGGAGCGGGTCGCCCCGCTCCTCGACGAGGCCTGGTTCCTCGAGGTCGAGCCCTCGATCCGTCGGCGACGCCTCGTCGCCCGTCGCGAATCGCACGGGCACCCCCACGACGAAGCCGTCGACTGGGTCGGTTCGGTCGATGAGCCCAATGCCCAGCTCGTCGAGTCCGCGCGAGACCGCGCCGACCTCATCATCCGCGTGGCCGACACGGCATCCGCCGACGCCACCCCGACCGAAGGAGACATCCGATGACCATCGAAACCAGGACGCCGGTGTTGGAGGCGCGGGGGTTGTCTCGTCAGTTTGGTCATGTGCGGGCGTTGAACGAGGTCGATTTCGAGGTGTTC
>NZ_MKSL01000011.1:129611-323485 GCF_001897265.1 Microbacterium sp. 71-23 | reverse complement strand
CGCTCGACAGTGCACCCATCAAATGGAAACCGACGACTCACAGAACGTCCGGACCGAATGAAGGGGGCGGCTCACCATCTCGAAGGGATATCGCTCCACGCCACCGGCAACCGCAACGCCCTTTGATACGCAAGCGGTTCGGCGCGCTCGATCTCCAACGCGGCACCGGAGCGGGGTCGGCTCTGGCAGGTCGACGACCCACTGAGCGACAATGGTGGCCTCGGAGGTGAGCGATGGCGAGCATCAAGCAACGTCCCAACGGCACCTGGCGAGCGCGCTACCGGGACGAGATGCGCCGCGAGCATTCACGACACTTCCGCACGAAGCGCGACGCTCAGCGGTGGCTCGATGAGGTCACCTCGCAAGTGGTCACCGGCATGTACGTCGATCCGAAGGCCGGTGCGATCTCGCTGGCCTCGTACTTCGCCGACTGGTCGCAACGACAGGTGTGGGCGCCGACGACCACCGTCGCGATGAAGCTCACGGTCGCGAAGTGCGCGTTCCGCGAGGTGGAGTTGCGCAGCATCCGCCGATCTCAGGTCGAGGCGTGGGTGAAGCAGATGCACGCCGGCGGCTACGCACCCGGAACGATCAAGATACGCGTCAACAACATCCGCGCGGTACTCCGCGCGGCCGTCCGCGACCGGCTGACCGCCACGGACCCGTCACTCGGGGTGACACTCCCCCGCATGCGGAAGGCCGACATGGCCATGCGGATCCCCACGCCGGAAGAGGTCGCGGAGATCATGAGCGCCGCCGAGGAGTGGTTCCGGCCCTTCATCGCATTCTGCGCGTTCGCGGGGCTACGTCTCGGCGAGGCTGCGGCGATGCAGCTCCCCGACGTCGACTTTCTGCACCGCCAGATCCGCGTGCGGCGGCAGGTGCAACGCAAGCCCGGCGGCCTCGTCGATCTGCGCCCGCCCAAGTACGGCTCCGAGCGCGACATCCCGGCGCCCGACGAACTCTTGAACCTGCTGAGCGAGCACATCGCCACCTGGAAGACGTTCGGCGCCGACCGGTGGATCTTCTACGGCAGGAACAACGAACCACCGCACCAGAACACGATCCACTATTGGTGGAAGACCACGCTTCAGCGTGCTGGTATCGAAGGCGTGCGGCTACACGATCTCCGGCACTTCTACGCCTCGGGATTGATCGCCGCGGGGCGCGATGTCGTCACCGTGTAGCGCGCTCTCGGGCACGCGAAAGCGACCACAACGCTCAACACGTACAGCCATTTGTGGCCCACCGCCGACGACCGCACACGGGCCGCGACGAGCACTCTCGTCGAAAGTGTTCTGCGGACTTTTGCGGAGTCTGTGCGGACTGATTCGCCAAATTCCGCGTAATTCCGCGGCAAAACGGCCCATTCAGTTGTTGAAGCGGAACTCCACCACGTCGCCGCTAGGCATCGTCATCGTCGTCGTCATCCAAGAAAGCGGTTCCGTAAAGGTCGCAACCCAGGCGCGCCAAATCGGCAAGGAGATCGGCGGGGATGACGAAGCCTCCCTGAGAACTATCCGAATCACCCGACCACCAAATGATCGTCTCGCAGTCCGCGCGCAGCGCAGCGAGTGCCTCTGCGCGATCTCGAAAAGAGTCGACGAGAACCCTCAGCGATGCAAAGCCTGTCTCGTCCTCAGGATCGACAAGAGCATCATCAGCGCTGAGTGACCAGTGGGCTTGCTGATAGGACATGGCTCCTGGCTTCAGATCCATGCCTCGCAGCGCAGCCTTCGTCGGCTCGCCGATGTCGTGGCTGTCGTGCGGTTCGAGGCCGAGAACGGACGTGATCTCGGCCGCAGTCCGCACGTCGCTGTAGATCGACATTGTCGAGCGGTTGTAGCGGATCATCCTGCCCTTTCGCCAAATGCCTAACTGTGACGGAATTCGACGACGTCGCCGTCCTGCATGACGTATTCCTTGCCCTCGAGGCGGGCCTTGCCGCGCGAGCGCGCCTCGACGACCGACCCCGCGTCGAGCAGGTCCTGGAACGAGATCACCTCGGCCTTGATGAAGCCCTTCTCGAAGTCGGTGTGGATCACTCCGGCGGCCTGCGGGGCCTTCCAGCCCTTGCCGATCGTCCACGCGCGGGCCTCCTTCGGGCCCGCGGTCAGGTAGGTCTGCAGCCCGAGCGTGTCGAAGCCGACGCGCGCGAGCTGGTCGAGACCCGACTCGCTCTGACCGGTGGAGGCCAGCAGCTCAGCGGCATCCTCGGGGTCGAGGTCGATGAGCTCGGACTCGATCTTCGCGTCGAGGAACACCGCCTTCGCGGGGGCGACGAGGGCTGCGAGCTCGGCGAGACGTGCGGCATCCGTCAGCACCGACTCGTCGACGTTGAAGACGAAGATGAAGGGCTTGGCGGTGAGCAGCCCGAGTTCCTTGATGGGCGCGAGGTCGAGTGCGGATGCCGACAGCAGCACGCCGCGCTCGAGGGCGTCCTTCGCGGCGGTCGCGGCATCGAGAACACCGGGATCGGTCTTCTTGCCCTTGACCTCCTTCTCGATGCGCGGGATCGCCTTCTCGAGGGTCTGCAGGTCGGCGAGCATCAGCTCGGCACCGATCGTCTCGAGGTCGGCCTGCGGGTCGACCTTTCCGTCGACGTGCACCACGTCGGCGTCGGCGAAGCCGCGCACGACCTGCGCGATGGCGTCGGCCTCGCGGATGTTCGCGAGGAACTGGTTGCCGAGCCCCTCCCCTTCGCTCGCGCCGCGCACGATGCCGGCGATGTCGACGAACGACACCGAGGCGGGCACGAGCCGCTCGCTGTGGAACACATCCGCGAGCTGCTGCAGGCGCACGTCGGGCAGGTTCACCACGCCGACGTTCGGCTCGATCGTCGCGAACGGGTAGTTCGCGGCGAGAACCTGGTTCTTGGTCAGGGCGTTGAAGAGGGTCGACTTGCCGACGTTCGGGAGTCCGACGATTCCGATGGTGAGAGCCACGGGAGTTCAGTCTACGGGCGCGGATGCCGCGACTCGGCGGCATCGACCCGCCAGCGCATGAGCACGTTGCCGCTTCCGGTCCACGTGCGGGTCTCGAGCAGCTTCAGCGCGACGGCCGGCTTGGCATCGAACAGCGGCACGCCGGTGCCCGCGATGAGCGGGAAGGTGACGAGGTGCAGCTCGTCGACGAGACCGGCGTGCATCAGGTCGTTCCACAGCAGCCGCGACAGCAGCACGAGGATGCCGCGCCCGTCCCGTCGCTTCAGTGCGGCAACCTCCGCACGGGCCTCGGCCCGACGCACCACCCGCGCCTGCGGATGATCGGCGAGGTCCGCCTCGGACACGGTGTCGGAGACGATGACCACCTCGATCGTACGGATGAGCGCGGCGAACTCCCGCCGGATCGCGGTGGCGGCGGCATCCGATTCGACCGACCGCCAGTACGCGAGGTTCTGCAGCGCCGACCGCCGTCCCGCGAGCAGCAGGGTGTCGCTGGCCCGCATGAGCGCGGTCGTGTAATGGTCGAACGTGTCGGCGCCCGCGTAGTCGGGGTGCTGGTGCGCGAAGAACGAGGCGATGTCGTGCGTGTCGTCCTCGTAGCGCCCGTCGACGGTCACGAAGTTGCAGACGGTGAGAGGGCGGCCGGTCATCGTGCGCTCACGGCCGTCGCGCGCGGAACGCGTGCGTGCGGTACGGAAGGTCGATGGTGCCGCCCGCGGCGAGCTCGGGACGCTCGGCGAGCACCGCGGCGAAGCGCTCCTCGATGGCCCCGCGATCGGCCGGGCTGGCAGTGATGATGTAGCTGCGCGAGCGCATCATCGCCCACAGCTGCTCGGCGGTCATCGGCCGAGCCCAGTCCCACACCTCGGATTCGAGACCGTCGAACGGCGCCTCGACCCTGGGGCCGCCGGCATCCATCATGTTCTCGGCGTTCGAGCCGTGCATCACCTCGGTCATGCGACGTACCCACGGGTCGCGATCGTCGCGCAGGTTCCACACCAGTCCGAGCACACCTCCGGAGCGCAGCACCCGACCGATCTCGGCCGAGGCGGGCGCGACGTCGACCCAGTGCCAGGCCTGCCCCAGGACGACGGCGTCGACGGATGCCTCGGGCAGCGGCAGCTGCTCGGCGGTGCCGACGAACGTGGGAACCCCGGGGACGGTGTCGCGCAGCTGCGCGAGCATCGCCGGATCGGGGTCGATCGCGACGACCTCGGCGCGACCGGCCGCGACGACGCGGGTGAGCTTCCCGGTGCCAGCGCCGACGTCGGCGACGCGCAGCGGGCGGTCGCCGTCGAGCGCGGGCTCGAGCATCCACCCGACCGCCTCCCACGGATAGTCGGGTCGCCCGGCCTCATAGGTCCCCGCCACCGCACCGAACGAGGTCGACATCTGGTCTCTGCCTGCCATGTCTGCGACCCTACGCCGGGGGCACGACGGCCGCAGCGCGACATCCGCCCGTCGTCGGCGTGGCGCACCGGACGTCCCGGCGCGCGGGCGCACGGTAGGAGCGTGGCCTTGGACTTCACCGCGATCGACTTCGAGACGGCGAACTCCTCCAGTGCGTCGGCGTGCGCCGTCGGGCTCGCACGCGTGCGCAACGGACGCATCGTCGAGACCGCGGGCTGGCTGATCCGCCCGCCCGCCGGCCACGACCGGTTCTTCGAGATCAACGTGGGCATCCACGGCATCCACCCCGACGATGTCGAGAGCGCGCCGACCTGGACCGAGCAGCTGCCCGCTCTCGCGCGCTTCACGGGCGACGACGTGCTCGTCGCCCACAACGCGGGCTTCGACATGGCGGTCATCCGGCGCGCCTGCGAGGCCACCGGTGACGCGTGCCCTCCGGCCCGCTACGCCTGCAGCGTGCAGGTCGCGCGCCGCGTCTACGACCTGCCGTCGTACCGTCTGCCGGCGGTCGCCGACGCGACCGGGTTCGGCCCGTTCCCCCACCACGATGCGACAGCGGATGCCGCGGCCTGCGCGCACATCATGGTCGACGCCGCCCGACGCCTCGGCGCCGGTGACATCGACGAGCTCGCCGCGCTCGCGGGCGTGCGCATCGGCACCCTCGCCGAGCCCGCCGCCGTCGCCGCCTGACGATGTCGGCACCCTCCCCCACACTGTGACCATGGATGTCGCCACCGTCGTGATCGCGATCGTCGCCGCCGTGATCGGCGCGGTCGTCGCGTGGGCCGTGGCATCCGCCCGGCATGCCCGCGCCCAGAGCGACCAGCGGGCGCGGGTGGCAGCGGCGGAGGCCGCCACCGCGGCGGCGCGGGAGGAGCTCGCACACGCGCGCGCCGAGCTCGAGACGCGCGACGATCGCGAGCGCCGTGACCAGTCGGTGCTGCGCGCGCTCGCGCCGGTCAGCGAGACGCTGCACGTGATGCGGCGCCGGGTCGACGAGCTCGAGCGGGAGCGTCAGACGCAATACGGCTCCCTGGCCGAGCAGCTGCGCCGCGCACAGGAATCGGATGAGGCGCTGCGCGCGACGACCGAGTCGCTCGCGAGCGCGCTGCGCTCGGGCGCCACACGCGGCGTCTGGGGCGAGACGCAGCTGCGTCGCGTCGTCGAGGCAGCGGGCCTCACCCGCCACGTCGACTTCGACCTGCAGAGTTCGCTGTCCTCGGATGCCGGTGCGGGCCGTCCCGACATGGTAGTGCGCCTTCCCGGCGGCAAGGCCCTCGCCCTCGACGCGAAGGTTCCGCTCGACGCCTACCTCGAGGCATCCGTGATCGCGCTGACCGCGACCGGCGACGACGGCGAACGCCGCCGCACGCTCATGACGCGGCACGCCCGCGCGGTGCGCGCCCACATCGACGCCCTGGCGAAGAAGGCATATTGGGCGGGCCTCGACGCGAGCCCCGAGTTCGTCATCTGTTTCCTGCCGAGCGAGTCTCTGCTGGCCTCGGCCCTCGATGAAGACCCCGCCCTGCTCGACTACGCGTTCACCAGACGGGTCGCGCTCGCGTCGCCCGTGAACCTGTGGGCGGTGCTGAAGACGGTCGCCTTCACCTGGACGCAGCAGGAGGTCTCCGCCGAGGCACGCACCCTGTTCGACCTGGGATCGCAGCTCTACGAGCGGCTCGGCGGTCTCGCCGGGCACGCCGACTCGCTCCGCCGAGCCCTCGAGCGCACTGTCGACGCCTACAACGGTTTCGCCGGTTCGCTCGAGTCGCGGGTGCTCGTGACAGCGCGCAGGTTCCCCGGGATCGACGAGACCAAGCGCGACGCCGTCATCGCACCGGCACCGATCGAGAAGTCGCCGCGTCGGCTCACCGCACCTGAACTGCTCGCGGCGATCGACGACTGACGGCGCCCGCCGAAGCGACCGTCCGAGCAGCTGGCGACGAGTGGCTCAGGCTCCGCCGGGCACGAAGTTCATGAGCGCGATCACGATCGCCGAGATCACGACGAATGCGCCGATGGGCCACCACGCACTCATCTGCTCGCCCTCGGGGCGCCGCTTGCGCAGCAGCACGTCCGGCCGTCGCGCCGGGTCGACCGCGGCGGCGACGACCTTCATCGCACCTGTCTGCGGAGTCGCGGAATCGGGAGTGGAACCGGTGGGTGCCGACATCCTCTGTCCCTTCACGCAAGCCCGCCCGCGTGCGCGGGCGACGGTCTCATTCTGCCAGACCGCCGCCGACGCACCGGGTCGTGTCGCCGTGGCAAACGTCGTCGAGGACCGTCAGAGCCACTTCGAGGTGAGGTGCTCCGAGGAGATGCGGCGGAGGGTTCCCGATGCGCCGCGCAGCACGACGCTCTCGGTGTAGATGTGGTCGCCCTCGCGACGCACACCGCCGACGAGCTGGCCGTCGGTGACTCCGGTCGCCACGAAGATCGTGTTGTTTCCCTTGACCAGGTCGTCGGCCTCGTAGACGAAATCGTCGAACTTGAGCCCGGCGTCGAGACCGCGCTGCTTCTCGTCGTCGTTGCGGGGCCAGAGGCGCCCCTGGATGTGGCCGCCGAGCGCCTTGATCGCACAGGCCGTGACGATGCCCTCGGGGCTGCCGCCCACACCCACGCAGATGTCGGTGCGTGCGTTGTGCCGCGCCGCGTTGATGCCGCCGGCGACGTCGCCGTCCGACATGAGGCGGGTGCCCGCACCGGCCTCGCGGATCTCCTCGATGAGACGCTCGTGACGATCGCGGTGCAGCACCGAGACGACGATCTCCTCCACCGGCTTGCCGGTCGCCTTCGCGAGGCGGCGGATGTTCTCGCCGATGGGCAGGCGGATGTCGACGACGCCGACGCCGGCAGGGCCCGTGACGAGCTTGTCCATGTAGAACACGCTCGACGCGTCGAGCATCGCGCCGCGGTCGGACACGGCGATGACCGACAGCGCGTTGTTGCGTCCCGCGGCCGTCAGCGACGTGCCGTCGATGGGATCGACGGCGACATCGCACTGCGGGCCGCGACCGGTGCCGACGTGCTCGCCGTTGAAGAGCATGGGGGCGTTGTCCTTCTCGCCCTCGCCGATGACGATGACGCCGTCGAAGTTGACGGTGCCGAGGAACGCGCGCATCGCGTCGACGGCGGCACCGTCGGCCGCTTCCTTCGCCCCGCGGCCGATGAACGGCACCGACCGGATGGCGGCGGCCTCGGTGGCACGGACGAGCTCGAGAGCCAGGTTTCGATCGGGATGCAGCGGGCTCATGTCCGCGGTCAGACTCACCATGGACGCCAGCCTATCGATCGAAGTGTGTCGAACCCCGCCGTTTTCGGCGCTTGAGCCCCGAAAGATCGCCGCTTCTTTCGCACGGCGGCGGAGCCGCGGCATCCGGGCCCCTTCGCTAGAGTTGCGCATGGAAACGACGCCTCACTCAAGGAGCCCCCATGCCCGTCGCCACCCCTGATCAGTACGCCGACATGCTCGACCGCGCGAAGGCCGGCGGCTTCGCGTACCCCGCGATCAACGTGTCGAGCTCGCAGACGATCAACGCCGTCCTCCAGGGCCTCGCCGAGGCGGGCTCCGACGGCATCCTCCAGGTGACCACCGGTGGCGCCGACTACTTCGCCGGCCAGACCGTCAAGGCCCGCGCCACCGGCGCACTGGCCTTCGCCAAGTACGTCACCGAGGTCGCCAAGAACTACGACATCACCGTCGCCCTGCACACCGACCACTGCCCGAAGGACGCGCTCCCCGGCTTCGTGCTGCCCCTTCTCGAGGCGTCCGAGGAAGAGGTGCGCGCCGGTCGCAACCCGATCTTCCAGTCCCACATGTGGGACGGCTCCGCGGTGCCCCTCGACGAGAACATCGACATCGCCGCCGAACTCCTCCCCCGCCTCAAGAACATCCACGCCATCCTCGAGATCGAGGTCGGCGTCGTCGGCGGCGAAGAGGACGGCGTCAAGCACGAGGGCACCAACGACGCGCTCTACACGACCGTGGGTGACGTCACCAAGGCCGTCGAGGCCCTCGGGCTCGGCGAGAAGGGCCGCTACATCTCGGCCCTGACCTTCGGCAACGTGCACGGCGTCTACAAGCCCGGCAACGTCAAGCTGCGCCCGGAGCTCCTCGGCGAGATCCAGGCCGGCATCGCCGAGAAGTTCGGCACCGGCCCCAAGCCGCTCGACCTCGTCTTCCACGGCGGCTCGGGCTCGACCCCCGAGGAGATCGCGCTCGCGGTCGCGAACGGCGTCGTGAAGATGAACATCGACACCGACACGCAGTACGCGTTCACCCGCTCGATCGCCGGCTACATGTTCTCCAACTACGACGGCGTGCTCAAGCTCGACGGCGAGGTGGGCAACAAGAAGGCCTACGACCCGCGCGCCTGGGGCAAGGTCGCCGAGTCGGCGATGGCCGTGCGCGTCGTCGAGGCCACGCAGCAGCTCGGTTCGGCGGGCAAGTCGCTCGGCGCCTGACACGATCCCGCGACGCCCCGCTCACTTCGGTGGGCGGGGCGTCGTCGCGTCTCCGGCTCCCCCGTCGACGGTGCACGCAGCCCTGCCCATCGCCGGGGTGCGTCACGCTCCGGCGCCGAGCCGGGTGACCGCGGAGCGACCGGCCGTCAGAGAGCGGATGCCGCGGCCCGCGCGACGCCCGGCACCCCGTCGATCACGGTGGGGGCATCATCCGGCACCGACAGCACCGTGATCTCATCTCCGGCCGCGATCTCGCCCGGCGTGAGCACGCGCAGGTAGGGGCCGAGACGCCCCTCGCGGGTGAATCGCTTGACCCAGCCGCGCTCGTCGTCACCGCCGACCCACCGCGCGAATGTCTGGCAGGGCTTGCGCGGCGACGTCACCTGTACTTCGAGGGTCGCGCCGATGCGCCAGACCTCGCCGACACGCGCGGCGTTGACATCCAGCCCCTCGACCCGCAGGTTCTCCCCGAAGAAGCCGGGCGCGAGCTCTCGGCCGAGCTCGCCCTCCCAGAACCGCGCGTCTTCTTCGGCGTAGACGTAGACGGCCTGGTCGAGGCCGCCGTGATGCTTGCGATCCGCCTGCACATCGGCGTAGACGCCGTAGGGACCCACCTTCACGGGGCCCTCGACGGGCCGCTTGTCGATCGCCGTCACGCCCACCGTGCCCGCATCGGGACGCAGGTCGTGCACGACGCAGACGGCGATGACGCGAGGCATGGCGGTCTCCCTCAGGTGGCGGTCGGACTCGGCGCGATGACGCCGACGCTCTGGATGGCGGTGAGGAAGGCCGGGTCCGACAGCAGCGGCACGACGACCAGGAACGACGCGAGGATGTTGATCACGGCTCCCGCGACGAGCGGGATCCAGAAGGCGAGGCGCCCCGAACGTGTCACGGCCCAGGAGAGCACGAACGTGGCGAGCCAACCGACCCCGAGCACGACGGCGGCGGCGATGCCCCAGGCGCGACCCGACGCGGGCACCGGAAGGTCCGATCGAAGACCCATGACCTGCGAGAGCGTACTGACGAAACCGGTGAAGTCGACGAACTGCGGAATGGCGCTCAGCACGGTGACCAGCCCGTAGCCGAGCAGCACGAAGGTCGCGACGCGGTCGATGAGTCGAGGCCGCCGCACCGCCGCGCCGCTGACCGGCGCCGGGGGCGGAAGGACGGGAGGCGCGGCCGGCGGCGGCGGCGGCGCGATGCCGTCCGACAGGTGGTCGGTGACGGAGGGCTGACGGATGCGGGCGCGCTGTTCCTCGGGCGTCGCGTACTCGCCGAACTGCGGGCGCGGGCGCTCCTCGGGGGACTCCTGCGGGTCACTCACGGCCGGATCGCCCTCCCAGTGCCCGGGCGTCGCGGCGACCCGTGGCATCCTGACGCAGTTCCTTCGGCAGCGAGAACAGCAGGTCCTCCTCGGCCGTACGCACCTCTTCGACGTCGGAGTAGCCGGCGCCCGACAACTCGTCGAGCACCTCCTGCACGAGCACCTCGGGAACGGATGCCCCGCTGGTCACCCCGACGGTCGCGACGCCGTCGAGCCACTCCTGCTGCACCTCCGACGCGTAGTCGACGCGGTACGCCGCCTTCGCGCCGTGCTCGAGGGCGACCTCGACCAGCCGCACGCTGTTCGACGAATTGGCCGATCCGACGACGATCACGAGGTCCGCGCCCTGCGCGACCTTCTTGATGGCGACCTGGCGGTTCTGGGTGGCGTAGCAGATGTCGTCCGACGGCGGATCCTGCAGCTCGGGGAAGCGCTCGCGCAGACGCCGCACGGTCTCCATCGTCTCGTCGACCGACAGCGTCGTCTGCGACAGCCACACGACCTTCGACGGGTCGCGCACCTCGACGGCGGCGGCGTCGGCGGGCGAGTTCACGATCGTCACGTGGTCGGGCGCCTCGCCGGCGGTCCCCTCGACCTCCTCGTGACCGGTGTGGCCGATCAGCAGGATCTCGAAGTCGTCGCGTGCGAACCGCACCGCCTCGCGGTGCACCTTGGTGACCAGCGGGCATGTCGCGTCGATCGCGACGAGACCGCGATCGGATGCCGCGTTCACCACGGCGGGCGACACACCGTGCGCGCTGAAGACGACGTGCGCCCCCTCGGGCACCGCGTCGACCTCGTCGACGAAGATCGCCCCCTTGCTCTCGAGCTCGCGCACGACATGGATGTTGTGCACGATCTGCTTGCGCACGTAGACCGGGGCGCCGAACCGCTCGAGCGCCTTCTCGACGGCCACGACGGCGCGGTCGACACCCGCGCAGTAGCCGCGCGGGGCGGCGAGCAGCACCTTCTTGACGCCGTCGACCGGGTTATCCTGAAGGCGCCCGCGACGGCCCGGAACACGGGGCACAGGCAGGGAGACGGCGGCGGAGGTCACCCGTCGAGTCTAATGATCGACGCCTGGGAGGGCGCGGGAGGATCGCATGGCCAGGTTCGAGCCCGAGCTCGCCCCCGGCGAGACCCCTCCGCCGGCGTCCGTGCACCCGAGGGATGCCACGAAGGATGCCCCGACCTCCGTCGGGCGCTTCAACCAGACCATCCGCGACTTCGTGTCGGCCTGGGGGTCGGTCTGGGTCGAGGGCGAGATCACCTCCTGGAACCTGCGGGCCGGCAACGTGTACGGACGTCTGACCGATCCCGACTCCGACGCCAGCATCGCGTTCCGCATCTGGGGAAGCGTCCGCAGCCGTCTCGCCGACGATCTGAAGGTCGGCGACCACGTCGTCGCGTCGGTGAAGGCGGACTACTTCGTCAAGTCGGGTGACTTCAGCGTCATCGTCTCGGCGATGCATCCGCTCGGTCTCGGTGACCAGTTCGAGCGGATCGAGCGCCTGCGCGCCGCCCTCTACGCCGAGGGATTGTTCGACGCGTCCCGCAAGCGGCCGCTGCCGTTCCTGCCCCAGCGCATCGGCCTCATCACCGGCGAGCGCTCCGACGCCGAGAAGGACGTGCTCCGCAACGCCGAGCTGCGCTGGCCGGGCGTGCGGTTCCGCGTCGAGCACGCAGCGGTGCAGGGCGAGCGCAGCGTCGGCGAGATCGTCGCCGCCCTGGAGCTGCTCGACGCCGACCCGGACGTCGACGTCATCGTCATCGCCCGCGGCGGCGGCGACCCGCTGCACCTTCTGGGATTCAGCGACGAACGCCTCGTGCGCGCGGTGGCCGCGGCATCCACCCCCGTCGTCAGTGCGATCGGGCACGAGAACGATCATCCGATCCTCGACGATGTCGCGGACCTGCGCGCCTCGACGCCGACGGATGCCGCCAAGCGCGTCGTGCCCGACGTCGGCGAGCAGCGCGCCATCGTGCAGCAGCTGCGCGCCCGCGCGACGCTGCGGCTGACCCAGCGCGTGCAGCACGACATCGCCCAGCTCGAGCAGCTGCGCTCGCGTCCCGTCCTCCGCACGCCCGACGCCCTGCTCGACCCGCGGGTGCACGAGCTCGTGCTGCTGACCGCGCGCGGTCGCGACACCGTCGACAGACGATGGGATGCCGCGGCTCGCCAGAGCGCGGAACTGCGCGCCGCGCTGCGCGCGCTCTCCCCCGGCGCGACACTCGCGCGCGGCTACGCGATCGCCTACCACCCCGACGGGCGCGTGCTGCGCGACGCCGCCGACGCCCCCACGGGGAGCGCCCTGGTCGTCACCGTCGGACGCGGCTCGCTCGCCGCGCGCAGCGAGGGCGAGCTCGCCGAGGGGCCGTCGGCGGCGACCGCCGGAGATTAGGATGGTGGGCATGACCGACTCGGACGCGCGCCCGTCTGACGTCGCCGAACTCTCGTTCGAGCAGGCGCGCGACGAACTGGTGCGGGTGGTCGCGGAGCTCGAACAGGGCGCCCCCACTCTCGAGCACTCCCTCGCATTGTGGGAACGCGGCGAGGCGCTCGCCGCCCGCTGCGAAGAGTGGCTGCGCGGGGCCAAGCGGCGCCTCGACGCGGCACGGTCCACCGCCGAAGGCGACGAGAGCTGATGACCGAGCGCATCGTCGCCGAGCTCGGCCGCCCCGAGACCCCGCAGGAGACCGCCGACCGCAAGGCCGAGTCGTCGCGGGCCTACCGGTCGAGCAAGACGTTCCGGAACCTCCTCGCCGCCCTGCTCGCCACGATGGCGATCGTCGTGGTCGTCGTGCTCGCCGTGCCCCGCGGACAGCTCGCCGCGACGCCCGCGCCCGACGTGGCCGCCCTCGCGCAGAGCCTCTCGGCCAGCATGAACCGTGCGGTCATCGCACCCGCCACCCCCACCGGCTGGGCGGTGAACCAGGCTCAGGTCGAGGGCGACAGCGTCAGCGCGTGGACGATCGTCTACGTGCCGGACTCCGCCGGCTACCTGCGTGCCGCCCAGGGGTTCGACGCCGACTCGGGATGGGTGGTGCGCACCCTGTCGGGCGCCGCCTCCGACGGAACGCTCGCGATCGACGGCATCGACTGGACGCGATACGACATCTCCGATCCGAGCAAGGCCGGGAACGTGTCGTACGCGCTCGCGACATCGGCGGGCAAGGACACGATCCTCCTCTACGGCACTGCGACCGCGGCGCAGACCGCCGAGCTCGCACAGAACCTCACTGCACAGATCCGCACACTCCGGGAAGCCGCGCAATGACCGACACCGCTCCGCTCACCATCTGGAACCAGATGCTCGAGGGCAACGCCCGCTTCGTGACGGGCGCGCCGCAGCATCCGCGTCAAGATGTCGAGCGCCGCCACGAGCTCGCCGCCGCGCAGCGCCCGCGGGCCGCCCTCTTCGGCTGCGCCGACTCGCGCCTCGCGGCGGAGATCATCTTCGACGAAGGGCTCGGCGACCTGTTCGTCGTGCGCAATGCCGGCCAGGTGATCTCCGACTCCGTCGTCGGCAGCCTCGAGTACGCGGTCGCCGCGCTCAACGTTCCCCTCATCGTCGTGCTCGCCCACGACGCCTGCGGCGCCGTGCAGGCCGCGATCGACTCCACCGGCGAGGACGCCCCGGAGCTGCCGACGCACATCTGGCACCAGATCGCGCCCATCGTGCCGGCCGTGCGCACAGTGATGCGCGCCGAGCACGTTCCGGCCGCGCACGCCGACCCCGAGCACGTCGGCCGAGAGCACCTGCGCAACACCGTGCACGCGCTGCTGCAGTCCTCCGAGCTCATCTCCACCGCCGTCGCCGCCGGCACTCTCGCGATCGTCGGCGCCAACTACCGTCTCGCCGAAGGAACCGCCGTGCCCGTCGTGGTCGTCGGCGGCGAGACGAACTGACCGCACACACCGCACTGGGAAGGGACAACGCTGTGACCGAGACCGAGTACCGCATCGAGCACGACACCATGGGGGAGGTGCGCGTACCCATCGCGGCGCTCTACGGCGCACAGACGCAGCGCGCCGTCGAGAACTTCCCGATCTCGGGAACCGGCCTCGAGTCCGCGCAGATCGCCGCCCTCGCCCGCATCAAGAAGGCGGCCGCGCTCGCGAACAAGGAGCTCGGCACCCTCGACGCGGGAATCGCCGACGCGATCGCCGCGGCGGCCGACGACGTCATCACCGGCGCCCACGACGACCAGTTCCCCGTCGACACCTACCAGACCGGCTCCGGCACCTCGTCGAACATGAACATGAACGAGGTGCTGGCCACCCTCGCGACGGCGCGACTCGGCTCCCCCGTGCACCCGAACGATCACGTCAACGCCTCGCAGTCGTCGAACGACGTGTTCCCCACCTCCGTGCACATCGCCGTCACGCAGGCGCTCATCGAGCACCTGCAGCCCTCCCTCGACCACCTCGCGGTGGCACTGGAGAAGAAGGCCGTGCTCTGGAAGGACGCCGTCAAGTCGGGCCGCACCCACCTGATGGATGCCACGCCCGTCACCCTCGGGCAGGAATTCGGCGGCTACGCACGCCAGGTGCGTCTCGGCATCGAGCGCATCGATGCCGTGCTCCCCCGCGTGAGCGAGGTGCCCCTCGGCGGCACGGCCGTCGGCACCGGCATCAACACCCCGCTCGGCTTCCCACAGAAGGTCATCGCCCTGCTCGCCGCCGAGACCGGCCTGCCGATCACCGAGGCCGAAGACCACTTCGAGGCCCAGGGCGCGCGAGACGGCCTCGTCGAGGCATCCGGCGCCCTGCGCACCATCGCGGTGTCGCTCACCAAGATCAACAACGACCTGCGGTGGATGGGCTCCGGCCCGAACACGGGCCTCGGCGAGCTGCACATCCCCGACCTTCAGCCCGGCTCCTCGATCATGCCCGGCAAGGTCAACCCCGTCATCCCCGAGGCGACACTCATGGTCGCCGCGCGGGTCATCGGCAACGACGCGACGGTCGCGTGGGCCGGGGCATCCGGCGCGTTCGAGCTGAACGTCGCGATCCCGGTCATGGGCACGGCGCTGCTCGAGTCGATCCGTCTGCTCGCGAACGCGACCCGCGTTCTCGCCGACAAGACGGTGGACGGCCTCGAGGCGAACCTCGAGCGTGCCGCCGCGTTCGCCGGCATGTCGCCGTCGATCGTCACGCCCCTCAACAAGGTGATCGGCTACGAGGCCGCCGCCAAGATCGCGAAGCACTCGGTCAAGAAGGGCATCACGGTGCGCGAGGCGGTCATCGACCTCGGCTACGTCGAGCGCGGCGAGATCACCCTCGAGCAGCTCGACGAGAAGCTCGACCTGCTCTCGATGACGCACGCCGGCTGACCCCGCGGCATCCGACCCGCCTGTGGCCTCTTCCGAGGGGCCGCAGGCGGGTCGCGCCATAATCGGAGCGTGGAGCAGTCACGGCGAGTCACGTCCGCGCGCATGCGGATCCTCAGCGCTCTCGTGGCCGTCACGACGCTCGGACTGCTGCTGACCGGCGCCATCAGCTTCTTCCTGCAGTACGAGCGCACGCTCGCGAGCATCGACGCGAAGCTCACCGAGAAGGTGAAGAGCCTGCCGTCACCGGCCACGGCTACGTCGGTGTCCGCGTACCTCGAGTCGGTCGTGACCGGCTTCCTGCCGGTGCCCAACGAGGCGGTCTTCGGCATCGTCGACGGACAGGCGGCTGTGTTTCCGGCCGCCGGCACGGAGTTCGGTGAGGGCGACGAGAAGGAGATCGTCTCCGCCGCCCTCGCCCAACCGGGTGCCGACGGGCACACCGTGCTGGGCACGGTCACGACCGCCGATGCCGGCACCGTGCGCTACATCGTGCAGCCGGTCTCGGTGCCGGGCGACGGGCGCACCGGCGCCTACGTGCGGATCGTCGGGCTCGACGCCGAGCTGCTGCCGTTCCGCGCCTCGGTGATCAGCTACGCGATCGCCGGAGTCGCAGTGCTCGCCGCCGTCGCGCTCATGAGCTGGTTCCTGACCGGACGACTGCTCGCACCGTTGCGTCGACTCCAGGAGACCGCGGAAGCCGTGACACTCGGCCACTTCGGCGACCGGGTCGAGACCGACGGCGATGACGAGATCGCCGACTTCACGCGCACGGTGAATTCTATGTTCGACCGTCTCGAGGCCTCCGTCGACACCCAGCGGCAACTGCTCGACGACGTCAGGCACGAACTGAAGACACCCCTGACGATCATGCGCGGCCATCTCGAGATGATGAATCCGCGCGACCCCGTCGATGTCGAGGGCGTCCGTCAGCTCGGCCTGTCCGAGCTCGACCGCATGACCCAGCTCGTCGATGACATCGACCTCCTCGCGTCCGCGGAGGACAGCGACCAGTTCCAGCGCCAGGACATCGACGTGTTCGATCTGACCCTTCGGGTCGGCGGGCTCGTCACGGCCATCCCCGATCATCTCTGGGTCGTCACCGACCGAGGCTCGGGCGTCGTCGTGGGCGACGACGCGCGTCTGCGCCAGGCATGGCTGCAGCTGGCCGACAATGCGGCGAAGTACGCACCCGCGGGCAGCACGATCGAGATCGGCAGCGCGGTCGTGGACGACGTCGCTCGGCTGTGGGTGCGCGATCACGGACCCGGCATCGCACCCGCGGACCGGCGGCGCGTGTTCCGACGGTTCGACAGGGCGCAGGCGGGGCGCGGCGTGAACGGTTCGGGCCTGGGCCTCGCGATCGTCGACGCGATCGCCCGGGCTCACGGCGGTTCCTGCGTCGTGACGGAGACGCCGGGCGGCGGCGCCACGCTCACGATCGAACTCCCCCTGCACCGCAGTGCCCCCGCGCTGCCGACTCCGGTGCGCGCCGAAGACGTGCTGCACCAGCGGAAGGCCTCCGAATGACCCGCATCCTCATCGTCGAAGACGAACCCCGTATCGCGACCTTCGTGCAGCGGGGATTGGAGACCGCCGGCTACGAGACGGAGATCGTGGACAACGGCTTCGACGGCGCGGAACGTGCGCTCTCCCCCGACATCGATCTCGTCCTCCTCGACGTCGGACTCCCCGGCATCGACGGCTTCGAGGTCCTGCGTCAGGTGCGCGGGCAGGGCTCCTCCGTGCCGATCATCATGCTGACCGCCCGCACGTCGACACGCGACACGGTGGATGGGCTGGATGCCGGCGCGAACGACTACGTCGCGAAGCCCTTCACGTTCGAGGAGCTGCTGGCTCGGGTGCGCTCTCGGTTGCGCGAGAACACCACGCCCACGACGCCCGTGACGATCGTGCGCGGGGAGGTCGCCCTCGACGTCATGACCCGACGGGCCGCCGTCGACGGACGGGAGTTCGATCTGTCAGCGCGGGAGTTCGCGCTCGCCGAGCAGTTCCTCCGGCACCCCGGCCAGGTGCTGAGCCGCGAGTATCTGCTGAGCAAGGTCTGGGGTCTCGACTTCGATCCCGGCTCGAACGTGGTCGATGTCTACGTTCGTTACCTCCGCAGCAAGCTCGGCGCCGATCGCATCACGACGGTGCGCGGAGCCGGCTATCGGTGGGACTGACCCCTCATGAGAGAAGCCCCCGGTGTGGGGGCACCGGGGGCTGACGAGGAGACTCGGAACCCGAACCGTCCGATCCTCGGTCGCGACAACCGGGGGGTCCGTCGCGATCACTCAGTTATCCACCGGATCGACATGGGGGGGGTGGGGGGAGCCGATCCGATGCGGCAGGCGAACCTCGTCGCCGCTGCATCCATCCTGACGCGTCCAGGCGCCGAACGCCCCCCTTTCCAGATGAGAGTGTTCTCATCTTTCAGGGGGGCGCTCGAGATGCCTCAGGACAGTTCGCCGGCCTCGAGCAGATCGGTCACGAGGGCCGCGATCGCCGACCGCTCGCTGCGCTGGAGCGTGACGTGACCGAACAGCTCGTGCCCCTTGAGCGTCTCGATCACCGAGGCCACGCCGTCGTGCCGTCCGACGCGCAGATTGTCACGCTGGGCGACGTCGTGGGTGAGCACGACGCGGGAGTTCTGCCCCATGCGGCTGAGCACGGTCAGAAGCACGTTGCGCTCGAGCGACTGCGCCTCGTCGACGATCACGAACGCGTCGTGCAGCGAGCGACCGCGGATGTGGGTGAGCGGGAGGACCTCGAGGATGCCGCGCTCGGTGACCTCCTCGAGCACGTTGGAAGAGACCACCGAGCCCAGCGTGTCGAACACCGCCTGACTCCAGGGGTTCATCTTCTCGGCCTGGTCACCGGGAAGGTAGCCGAGCTCCTGGCCACCGACCGCGAACAGCGGCCGGAACACGATGATCTTGCGCTGCTGCTGCCGTTCGAGCACTGCCTCGAGACCCGCGCAGAGGGCGAGCGCCGACTTGCCGGTGCCGGCGCGCCCACCGAGGGACACGATGCCGACGCCGGGGTCGGTGAGCAGGTCGATCGCGATGCGCTGCTCGGCGGAGCGACCGTGGAGGCCGAAGACATCGCGATCGCCACGCACGAGGCGGAACGAGCCGTCACCCGAAACCCGGCCGAGTGCCGAGCCCCGCTCGGAGTGGATGATGAGACCGGTGTTGACGGGGAGGCCTGCGGCATCCTCGCTCACCGCGATCTCCGTCTCGTAGAGGTCGCTCATCTCATCGCCCGTGAGATTCACCGAGGCGATCCCCGTCCAGCCCGAGTCCACGGCCTGCTCGGCCAGGTACTCCTCGGCGATGATGCCGAGGGAGGACGCCTTCACGCGCATCGGGAGGTCTTTGGAGACCACGGTCACGTCGTGACCCTCGGACATGAGGTTCAGCGCGACAGCGAGGATGCGCGAATCGTTGTCTCCCAGGCGCAGGCCCGAGGGGAGCACCGTCGGATCAGTGTTGTTCAGCTCCACGCGGAGCGTTCCGCCCTCGCCGACCGGGACCGGGAAGTCGAGTCTGCCGTGCTCGACGCGCAACTCGTCGAGGTGGCGAAGAGCCTGCCGGGCGAAGTAGCCGAGTTCGGGATCGTGCCGCTTCCCTTCGAGTTCGGTGATCACCACGACGGGGATCACGACGGAGTGCTCCGCGAACCGGAAGAACGCGCGTGGATCGCTCAGCAGGACGGAGGTGTCCAAAACATAAGAGCGCAGGTCAGTGAACTGATCTGCGCTCTGGTGCTCGGTGACTCGCTGCTGCTGGCGTGGTGCTCGTGTGGTCACAACCGCTCCCGACCCGGGACGTGTCCCGGTGACTCGCGAGTCGACCGTTGGGCCACGAGTCGCGATCCAGGTGGCCGACTCGACCGGGCGCCTTGCCCGATGAGCACAACCTACGACCAACGGCTGCATCACCCGCATTCGACGCGGCGTGTCTCGCGTTACCGCTTCGTGAACAGCCCGCGTCCGTCGTGATACGCGCGAGAAGTACCTGATCAGCCGCCGAAACGGCGATCACGTGAGGCGAAGTCGCGGATGGCGCGCAGGAAGTCGACCTCGCGCAGGTCGGGGCCGAGCGCCTCCACGAAGTAGAACTCGCTGTGGGCGCTCTGCCAGAGCAGGAAGTCGCTGAGGCGCTGCTCCCCCGAGGTACGGATGACCAGGTCGGGATCGGGCTGCCCTCCGGTGTAGAGATGCTCGGCGATCTGCTCGGGCGTGAGGCTCGCGGCGAGCTCCTCGAGGGTTCCGCCACGCTCGTCGTGCTGGGTGATGATGCTGCGCACCGCGTCGACGATCTCGCCGCGTCCGCCGTACCCGATCGCGAGGTTGACGTGCATGCCCGTGTGCGCGGCGGTGCGGTAGGCGACATCTCTCAGCACGCGCTGCAGCTCGTCGGGAAGGAGGTCGAGTCGACCGACGGGCTGCACGCGCCAGTCCCGTTCATGGGACAGATCGTCGGCGAGCTGGCCGATGATCTCGATGAGGTCGGTGAGCTCTCCGCTGTCCCGTTTACGGAGGTTGTCGACAGAGAGCAGGTAGAGCGAGGCCACCGAGACGCCCACGTCGTCGCACCAGCGCAGGAACTCGCGCATCTTGGCCGCGCCGGCACGATGCCCGTGTGCGGCCGAGTCGTAACCGAGCTGTCTCGCCCACCGCCGGTTGCCGTCGATCATCATCGCGACGTGACGCGGCACCTGGGCAGGCGGGATCTGACGCAGCAGACTGTTGATGTAGAGGCGGTACAGCGGACCGCGGCCCTCCTGCGTTCGGCTCGACATCACCGTCCTACGCTATCGCTCTGCTGCGTATTCACCCCATGTACGACGGCTGGCATGGGCACGCCCGTAGTCTCGTTCCGATGAGCCGTTCTTCGCGAGACGTCCCTCAGCTCCCGCTCCTCGAGGCAGGAGCGGTTGCCGCGCACACGGATCTCAAGCCCACCTGGCGCGGCTGGATCCACGCCGGCACGTTCCCCGTGGCCCTCGCCGCCGGCATCGTGCTCATCTGCCTCGCAGACGGCACCGTCGCGAAGTGGGCGGCGGCGATCTTCATGACCACTTCGCTGCTGCTGTTCGGCAACTCCGCCGTGTACCACCGCTTCAACTGGGGACCGCGCGTCAAGGCGACGCTCAAGCGCATCGACCACGCGAACATCCTGCTGCTGATCGCGGGCACGTACACGCCGCTCGGTCTCCTCGCCCTCCCTCCCCAGAAGTCGACGCTCCTGCTGTCCCTGGTGTGGGGTGGGGCGCTCCTCGGCATCCTCTTCCGCGTGCTCTGGATCAACGCGCCGCGCTGGCTCTACGTCGCGCTCTACATAGTGCTCGGCTGGGCGGCGGTCATGTACATCGGCGATCTGGTCGCGGCGAACGTCGCGATGATGGTGCTGGTCGTCGTCGGCGGGCTGCTCTATACGGCCGGCGCCGTCGTCTACGCGCTGAAGCGGCCGAACCCGTGGCCCGGGGCGTTCGGCTTCCACGAGATCTTCCACGTGTGCACCGTGCTCGCGTTCCTGTGCCACTGGGCGGCGAGCCTGCTCATCTGCCTCCGTCCGGCCTTCAACGCCTGAGCGGGCGGCCGTCGTCAGGCGCGGGGCGACCCGTCGTCGTCGCCGGATGCCGCGGCATCCTCTGCGGCGTCGAGTTCTTCGTTGATCTGCGCGCGGTAGTTTCCGCGGCGGATGCGGCGCAGCATGTCCCATACGAGGAAGAAGACGGCGACGGCGAGAACGCCGCCGACGATGAATCCGGCCGGTCCCGGTGTGACGAGGATCGGGTCGACGTCGCTCGGCGAGGGGGTCGGGGTGGGGGTATCGGTCGCCGCCAGCCACCAGATCACCGGGTGCATCTGTCCTCAGTTCCGCGCGCGAGCGCATAGCCTTGAAGCACCAGCCTAATCAACGAAAGCCGTGACCCTCATGACGACGCAGGAGCTGCTCGATGAGCGCTACGGGCGCACTCGCTCGCGCCGTTCGCGGCGCTGGTGGACGCTCGGCGCGGGAGCGGCGATCGCTGCGGGTGTGGGAGTGATCGCGTGGTACGCGTTCGCCTCCGCGGCCGACGCCGTGGACACGACGACGACCGCATTCCACCTGGTCGACGACCACACGGTGACCGTGACCTTCCAGATCACCGGTCCCGCCGACAAGGCGATCGCCTGCGTGCTCGAGGCCGATGACGCCGACCACGGCGTGGTCGGCTGGAAGGTCGTGCAGTACCCCGCCTCGGGCACCCACGCGCAGGCGTTCACCGAGCAGATCCCCGTGACGGGCATCGCGACCACGGGTTTTGTCAACACCTGCTGGGTGCCGTAGCCTGTCGGGATCGAATGACGACGCCCTGGCGGGAGCCGGGGCGTCGTGCCGTATGACGAAGGAGACACCGTGTCCACGGAAAACCAGGTGACCTTCCTGACCCAGGAGGCGTACGACCGCCTCGTCGCCGAACTCGAGCACCTGTCCACGACGGGCCGCGAGGAGATCGCCAAGCGCATCGAGGCCGCCCGCGAAGAGGGCGACCTGAAGGAGAACGGCGGCTACCACGCCGCCAAGGACGAGCAGGGCAAGCAGGAGGCGCGCATCCGCACGCTGCAGGCGCTGTTGAAGAGCGCGAAGGTGGGCGACGCGCCCGAGAGCCACGGCGTCGTGGAGCCCGGCACGGTCATCACCGCGCTGGTCGCGGGCGGCGAAGAGGTCTTCCTCCTCGGCAACCGGGAGATCGCCGGAGGCACCGACCTCGACGTCTACAGCGAGGTCTCCCCGCTGGGTTCGTCGATCCTCGGCCTCAAGGAGGGCGAGAAGACCTCCTACACCGCGCCGAACGGCCGCGAGATCGCCGTCGAGATCATCAAGGTCGACACGTTCACGGGCTGAACGCACCGACGTGAGACGGGCCGGTCCCCTCGGGGGCCGGCCCGTCGTCGTCTCAGTCGGCGACGATCGTGGGCTGGAAGCCGGCCTCTTCGAGCGTGCGCAGCACGAGCGCACGGTGCTCGTCACCGCGCGTCTCGACGCTGAGCTGCAGCACGACCTCGCTGATGAGCAGCCCCTGCCCGTGGCGGGTGTGGAGCACCTCGATGACGTTGGCGCCCGCGAGGGCGAGCAGTTCGGAGACGCGGGCGAGCTGGCCGGGACGATCGGGCAGCGGGATGCGCAGGCTCGTGTAGCGATTGGATGCCGCGAGCCCATGCGCGACGACGCGCTGCAGCAGCAGCGGGTCGATGTTGCCGCCCGAGAGGATGGCGACGGTCGGTCCGTCGGCGGGCACCTTTCCGGTGAGGATGGCGGCGACGCCGACCGCGCCGGCGGGCTCGACGACCTGCTTCGCGCGCTCGAGGAGCACGAGGATGGCCCGGGCGATGTCGTCGTCGCTGACGGTGACGACCTCGTCGACGTAGCGCTGCACGAGCGCGAAGGGGATGTCACCGGGGCGCTTGACCGCGATGCCATCGGCGATCGTCGGCGTCGTGTCGACCTCGAGCGGTTCGCCCGCCGCGATCGACGAGGGGTAGGCGGCCGAGTTCTCGGCCTGCACGCCGATGATCCGCACCTCGCGGCCTTCGGCGGCCGCACGCAGCTTGATGGCGGCGGCGACACCCGAGATGAGGCCTCCCCCGCCGATGCCGAGCACGACCGTCCGGACGTCGGGCACCGCGTCGAATACTTCGAGGCCGAGTGTGCCCTGCCCGAGGATCACATCGAGGTGGTCGAAGGGGTGGATGAACACGGCCCCGGTGCGCTCGGCGAACTCGGCGGCGAGGCGCAGCGGCGTCTCGACGGTCGGCCCGTCGAGCACGACGTCGGCGCCGTAGCCGCGGGTGGCGAGGAGCTTGGGCACGGGGACGCCCAGAGGCATGAAGATCGTCGCCGGGATGCCGAGGCGCTGGGCGGCGAGCGCCACGCCCTGCGCGTGGTTTCCGGCCGATGCAGCGACGACGCCGCGGGCCCGCTCCTCCTCGCTCAACCGGGAGAGCCGGTAGGCGGCGCCGCGGATCTTGAACGAGCCGGTGCGCTGCAGGTTCTCCAGCTTCAGGTGCACCGGGGCGCCGAGCACCTCGGAGAGGAAGTGCGAGCTGTCCACGGGGGTGGTGGCGATCAGCGGAGCCAGGGTGGCTGCGGCATCCTCGAACTCGGCAAGTGTCGGCTCGCTCACGCGGGAGTCCTCCTCGGGCACGGCCCGTCGACCTGACGCCGCGGCTGCGAGCGCCCATCGACTCAGTCTAGGGTCGGGTGCATTCCGCTTCGGGCGTGCGTCTGGGCGCCGTCCTGGTCAGAACTTTCCGCCCATCTCGTGCAGGCGCTCGACCCGATCGGGGATGGGCGGATGCGTCGCGAACAGGCGCGACATCCCTCCGCCGCGCAGCGGATTCGCGATCCACAGATGCGCCATGGAGGTGTTCGGCTTCTGCAGCACGGTGCTCGCGCCCTCGAGCTTCTCAAGCGCCGATGCGAGACCCTCGGGGTCACGGGTCGTGAGGGCGCTGGTCGCGTCGGCGAGGTATTCGCGCTGACGGGAGATCGCGGCCTGCACGCCCGCCGCGAGCAGCGGCGCGACGATCGCGGCGACGAGCCCGAACACGAGGAACAGCGCCTGGGCCTGCGCGTTGTTGCTGTTGTTGCGGCGCATGCTTCCGAAGAACGCCATGCGCATGAGCATGTCGGCGATGAGGCCGACGGCGACGACGAGACCGAAGACGAGCAGCGACACCCGGATGTCGTAGTTGCGGATGTGGCCGAGCTCGTGCGCGAGCACGCCTTCGAGCTCACGGTCGGTCATCAGCTCGAAGAGCCCGGTGGTCACGGTGATCGCGGCCTTGTCGGGCGAGCGGCCCGTGGCGAAGGCGTTCGGCGCCGGGTCGTCGACGACGTAGAGCGTCGGCATCGGCGTGCCTGTCGTGATGCACAGGTTCTCGACGAGCCGGTAGTACCGCGGCGCCTGCTCGCGCGTGACCTCGAACGCACCCGAGAGCGCGAGTGCCTCACGGCTGGCGGCGAAGTACTGGATGCCGGCGTACCCGGCCGCGAAGACGAGCAGGAAGGCCGTCACCCACCAGTTGCCCGACATCAGCCAGCCGGCGACCAGACCGATCAGCCCGATGAAGACGACGAAGCCCACGAGGATGAACCAGGTGTTGCGCTTGTTCGCGGCGATCGCCGAATACACGCGTGCCTCGCGCCGGGATCAGAACTGGATGCGGGGCGGCTCGGCGATCGACGCGCCGTCGACCACCTCGAAGAACTCGCGCGGCGTGAAGCCGAGGTTGCGGGCGAACAGGTTGTTCGGGAACACCTTGATTTTGGTGTTCAGTTCTCGCACGCCGCCGTTGTAGAACCGGCGGGACGCCTGGATCTTGTCCTCGGTGTCGACGAGCTGCTGCTGAAGCTGCAGGAAGTTCTGGCTCGCCTGCAGCTGCGGGTAGGCCTCGGCGACCGCGAAGATCGACTTCAGCGCCTGCTGCATGTGCCCCTCGGCCACGCCGGCCTCACTGGGCGAGGAGGCGCTGATCGTCTCGGCCCGCGCCTGCGTGACGTTCTCGAACACCGCCTTCTCATGGGCCGCATAGCCCTTGACGGTCTCGATCAGGTTCGGGAGCAGGTCGGCGCGTCTCTTCAGCTGCACCGTGATGTCGCTCCACGCCTCATCGACGCGCACTCCGAGCTGCACCAGCCCGTTGTAGGTCGCCCACAGGTAGATCCCCACGATCACCAGCAGGGCGACGATGATCAGAACCGGGATGAGCCATTCCATCTCGATCGACTCCGTTCGCGTAGTGCCCTCATACTAGTGGCGCCCTCGGGCGTGATGATGCGCTCGCGGCAGACTCTGGGTCTACTCCCCGAGGACGCGTCGGAGGTAGCGGTTGCGGAAGACCCGATCGGGATCGAGCCGGTCGCGCAGGGCCGTGAAGTCGTCGAACCGAGGGTAGGCGGGGCGCAGGTCATCGGCGGTGCGCGTATGCATCTTGCCCCAGTGGGGACGCCCGTCGAAGGTGCGCAGCAGCTCCTCGATCGGTTCGAAGTAGGTGGCCGGGTTCTCCCGCCAGTAGCGGTGCACGGCGATGTAGCCGGTGGCGCGGCCCGAAGCCGTCGAGAGCCAGAGGTCGTCGGATGCCGCGATCCGCACCTCGATCGGGAACGACACCCGGTACCGGCGCTCGTCGATGAGCGCGCGCACGGCGTCGAATGCCTCGGCAAGGCGCTCGGCGGGCACGGCGTACTCCATCTCGCGGAACCGCACGCCCCGGTGCTGCGTGAACACGGCGGTGGAGGCATCCGTGTACTCGCGTCGCCCCGTGACCTTCGCTGCGAGGCGCGACAGCGGCGGGGTGATCGCCGGCACGGCGCGGCCGAGAGCGCACACGGCGGTGAAGACGCCGTTGGAGAGCAGCTCCTCGTCGAGGAACTTCGCGACGCGGGGCAGCGGATGGCGCACGGCGCTCTCCGGCAGGCGGGTGTTGGTCTTCAGGAGTCCCACGTCGGTGTGCGGGAACCAGTAGAACTCGACATGATCGGATGCCGCGGCCCGGTCGGCGAACGTCGCCACGACGTCGTCGATCGGCTCGGGGTGCTCGACGGCGTGCAGCACGAACGCGGGCACGAGTCGCAGGGTGACCTCGACGAGGATGCCGAGCGCGCCGAGTCCGAGTGCGACCGCCGGAAGCAGATCGGCGTTCTCGGTGTCGTCGACGGTGAGGAACTCACCCTCGCCGGTGACCAGCGTGACCCCCGCGACCTGGGTCGCGATGCCGCCGAACGCGGCGCCGGTGCCGTGGGTGCCGGTGGAGATCGCCCCGGAGATCGACTGCCGGTCGATGTCGCCGAGGTTCGCCATGGCGAGGCCGTAGGGCGCGAGCAGCTTCGGGATGCGGTGCAGGCGGGTGCCGGCGCGGAAGGTCGCGAGCCGCCGCTCGCGGTCGACCCGCACGAGCCCGGTGAGGTCGCTGAGGTCGAGCAGCACGCCGGGCGCGACGGCGATGCCGCTGAAGCTGTGCCCGGCACCGACGGCCTTCACCGGCAGGCCGCGTGTGCGGGCGGCGAGCACCGAGCGGCGTACGGCGTCGGGCGTCGCGGGGTACTCGACCCGCGCCGGGCGCACGCTCTCGGTGCGCCCCCAGTTCGTCCAGGTGCCGCCGGGTCGTGTCACAGGAACGCCTTTCCCTCACCGCGGTAGGTCGCGGCCTCCCCCACGACGGCTCCCGCCGCCACGATCGCGAATCGTTCGACGCGCTCCGACAGCTCACCGCTCTTCGCGTGCCGGAACCACACCCGGTCGCCCACCCGCAGCGTGCGCGCCGCCGGCCCCTGCACCGGGGTCTGCACCTCGCCGGTGCCCTCGCGACCGAGGGTGCGCAGTCCTTCCGGCCACACCGGCGCGGGCTGCCGCGACGCGACCGGCGGGCCCGAGGCGACCCAGCCGCCGCCGAGCAGCGTCGCGATGTCGTCGGTCGGCCGACGGACCACGTCGAGGGCGAAGGATGCCGCCGGCGCCGGGTCGAACGCGCGGTAGCGCGAGAACAGATGCCCCGCGAACAGGCCGCTGCCGGCGGTGAGCTCGGTGACCGCGGCATCCGATGACGTGTACTCCAGCGACCCGGTGCCGCCGCCGTTGACGAACTCGAGCGGCGCGACGCGCGTGACCGCCGCCACGATGGCCTGCCGCCGTTCGCGCAGCTCGTCTCCCGAGGAGCGCTGCATCCAGCGGATCACGGGGTCCGACGGCCCCTCGGCGTCGGGCTGGCCGGCGATCTGCGCCTCGTACATCATGACTCCGGTCAGGCGGAAGCCGGGTCGCGCCGCGATGTGCCGGGCGAACCGGGCGACGTCGTCGGCGTCGTGCAGCGGCGAGCGCCGCACCCCGATGTGCCCGAGTGCGCGGCTGCGCCACGAGGCATCCGCGTCGATCGCCACCCGCACCTCGGGTCGCGTCGCGGGAGATGCGACCGCGTCGACCAGGTCGAGCTGGGCCGGGCCGTCGACCATGAGCGTCACGCGCGCGGATGCCGCCTCCGAGGCGACGAGCGCGGCGAGCGCCGCCCGATCGGCGGTCGGGTATCCGACGACGACGTCGTCGTGGGTGTCGGCGAGCCACAGCGCCTCGGCGAGAGTGAACGCGAGGATGCCGCGATAGCCCGGTAGGGCGAGGAGCGCATCGAGCGCCTCGCGCACACGCAGGGACTTGCTGGCGACGCGGATCGGCATACCGCCGGCGCGCGCGATCATGTCGAGCGCGTTGTAGCGCAGCGCTTCGAGCCCGAGCACGGCGACGGGGGCGGAGCGGTCGGCGGTGGCGGCGGTGAGCGAGGGCCAATAGGCCGCGGGCTCACGCCACGGCTCCCCGGCGGGCGCCGCGAGCAGATCGATCGTCATCGTGCCCTGCTCCTCGTCGCCGGTGGCCGCATGCGCTCAGCCTAGGCCGCGGCGACGCGCACCGTGACGTGCGTGCCGTGCGGGTGCGTCGTGCCTACGCTGTGCACGTGAGCACTGATGAGGGCGCGCCGCAGCGCATCGAGAGCCGGCACGGAGTGAGCGACGCCGACGACGCCGTTCCGGGCGACGGCCGGTTCGAGACGGCCACCGAGAAGTCCGATCGCAACTGGACCGACATCCTGCAGGAGCTGCGCGCCACGCAGACCGGCACGCAGATCCTCACCGGCTTCCTGCTCGCGGTCGCGTTCCAGCCGATGTTCCAGACGCTCGACGCGTTCGCCCGCACGTTCTACCTGTGCCTGGTGACCCTCGCGGGCGTCGCCACGCTGCTGGGTCTCACGCCGATCATCATGCACCGCCGCCTCTTCCGCCATCACGAGAAGGCGCGGCTCGTCGTGATCGGCAACGTCTTCCTGCTCGCCACCCTCGCGGTCGTCTCGCTGCTCGTCGCGGGGGTCGCCGCGTTCCTGTTCGGCGTGACGGCGGGGCTGCCCGCCGGCGCCGTCGCCCTCGGGGTGACCCTCGTGGCGGTGGCCGTCATCTGGTTCGCCGTGCCGCGACTCGGGCGCACCCCGAGCTGAGCGGCGGGGCGCGGCATCCGTCGACTGCCGATCGGCGGGCAGCGACGACCCGGCGCCCCCGATGCCGGAGCACGGTGGGGTGTGCCCCCGCTGGGACTCGAACCCAGACTGAAGCGATTTTAAGTCGCCTGCCTCTGCCATTGGGCTACGGGGGCCCGCCCCCACCCTAGGACAGCGACACGCGCCGTCAGAGGCGGGCGAGCGCGACGATGTCCTCCTCGAACTCGGTCGTCACCTCGCGCGAGACCGTGGCGCGGGTGCCGCCGAGCGCCCGCAGGTAGTCGTCCGTGCCGACCGCGTCGCCCGTGTCGCCGGAGGCGAGGGCGCGCGCAAGAGCCTCCTGCGATGCGCGCCGCGCGGCGTACTCGATGTCGGCGGGGGTGAGTCCGTCGCTGGCGTCGACGAGAGCCGAGACATCCACGTCGCCCGCGACGTCGACAGGGATGTACCGACCCCAGATCGCGCGGCGCGCCTCCGCGTCGGGCAGGCCGATCGGCAGCACGTAGTCGAAGCGTCCGTGCCGCAGGAACGCGGCGTCGAGTGCGCGGATGAAGTTCGTCGCACAGATGAGCAGCCGGCCGTCCCGCTCACGGAACTCCGCGACGAGCTTCAGCAGCTCGTTCGTGACCCCCTGCGTGGGCGAGGGCGGCGTGCCGCCCCGATGAGCCGCGATCTCCTCGACCTCATCGATGAAGACGACCGCGTGCTCGAGCTGGTCGATCGCCTCGAACGTGGCACGCAGGGCGCCGGCCATCCCCCGCGCGCTGTCGCCGAGCCGCGAGGGGAAGACTTCGACGAACGGCCAGTCGAGACGGGATGCCACGGCCCGCGCGAAGGTCGTCTTGCCGGTGCCGGGCGGCCCGAACAGCATCACCGCCCGCGGCGGCACCACCCCGAAGCGCTCGGCGAGCTCCGGCTGCGCGAGCGGCGTCACGAGCCGCTCCTCGAGGATCGTCTTCTCCGTCGTCATGCCCGCGACCGCGTTCCAGAGGTGGCGCGGCAGAATGCGACCACCCAGCTCCTTCAGCACGTCGAGCTCGCGGCGCTGCACGGGGAGCTGACGCTCCAGGTAGCGCACCGCTCGATGCACGACGAAGGAGTTCTGCGTGAACGGCTCGACCCGCTGCCCCTCCGGCACCAGCACCGACAGTGTGCCGAGCCCGAGCGGCGCCATCCGGCGCTCGAGCGCATCGAGCAGGGCGCCGCTGATCTCGCCCGCGGCATCCGTCTCGCGCACTCCGAAGAACACCACCCATCCCTGCGCGTGGGCGGCACGGCCGACAGCGGCCCCGACGATGTCGTCACCGCGCACCGCGACCACCGCGTGGTCGGCCTGACAGGAGGCCACGACCTCGGCGAGCGAGTAGATCGGCGTTGCACCTTCGCCCGTCACGTGGCCCCACAACCGCACGAGCTGGTCGAGATCGTCGCCGTGGAAGTCGCGGATGTGCACCTTGGTCACTCGGGCCTCCTCGGGCGCAGCCGCCGGACCCGAGGCACCTGTGCCCCGCGGCGGGAAGCCCAGTGTGGCATACGGCACGCGCACCCCGCCAGCGGTGCGGCCGGGAGTATCCGAAGAATGCGGAACGCCGCGGCATCCGAAGATGTCGCGGCGTTCCGTGAGACGTGCGCCTACTTCGCGGCGGCGGCCTTCTCGGCGACCGGCGCCTTCTCGGCGGCCGGCTTCGCGGGCGCCTCAGCCGGCTGCGGCGGACGCGGGCGAGACGCGAACTCGTCGAAGAAGCGGCGCGGCGTCTGCACGGCCTCGAGGTTCACGACGTCGCGACCGAGCCAGAAGTTGTTCCACCAGCCCCACAGCACGCGCCACTTGCGCTCCCACGACGGCATCGCGAGACCGTGGTAGCCGCGGTGCGCACCCCAGGCGAGGAAGCCCTTGAGGGCGATGTTGCCCGACTGGAAGACACCGTTGTAGAGGCCGAGACCGGCCACGGCGCCCAGGTTCTTGTGGATGTAGTCCTTCGGCAGCTCGCCGCGCAGCACCGCGGTGAGGTTCTTCGCGAGCTGCTTGGCCTGACGCACCGCGTGCTGGGCGTTCGGCACGCAGAAGCCGCCGACACCGCCACCGGTGAGATCGGGCACCGCCGCGACGTCGCCCGCCGCCCACGCGCCCTCGACGACGTTGCCGTCGGCGTCGATCACGCGCAGGTCGCCCTGCGTCGTGATGCGTCCGCGCTGCTCGCTGGGCAGGTCGCTGCCCTTGACGACCTGCGGGTTGGCCATGACGCCCGCGGTCCAGACGATGATGTCGGTCGAGATGACCTCGCCGGTCGAGAGCTCGACGTTGCCGTCGACGGCCCCGGTGACCTGGGTGTCGAGGTGCACGTACGCACCGCGCTTCGCGAGGTCCTTCAGAACCCACTCGCTCGTCTTCAGCGACACCTCGGGCATGATGCGGCCCATCGCCTCGATGAGGTGGAAGTGCGTCTCGTCGAACGTCAGCTGCGGGTACTTCTTCAGCAGCGACGACGCGAAGTTGCGCAGCTCGGCGAAGGTCTCGATGCCGGCGAATCCGCCACCGACCACGACGACGGTGAGCAGACGCTCCCGCTCGGGTCCGGGCGGCAGCGCTGCGGCCTTGTCGAAGTTCGAGAGGAGCTTGTCACGAACCCAGACGGCCTCCTCGATCGCCTTCATGCCGATCGCGTTGTCGGCGATGCCCGGGATCGGGAAGGTGCGCGAGACCGAGCCCGCGGTGACGACGATCTGGTCGTACTCGAGCTCCCACGCCTCGCCCTCGGACGGGGTGATGGTGGCGACCTTGTGGGCGTGATCGATCTTCGTCACTCGGGCGGTGACGACCTCGGTCGACGCCAGGTGGCGACGCAGGGCGACCACCGCGTGACGCGCCTCGATCGACCCGGCCGCGACCTCGGGGAGGAACGGCAGGTAGGTCATGTAGGGAAGCGGGTCGACGACGGTGACCTGAGCCTCACCCTTGCGGAGGTGCTTCTCGAGCTTCCACGCGGTGTAGAAGCCGGCGTAGCCGCCTCCGACGATCAAGATCCTGGGCACGGTGTTAGTCACGGTGAACGGAACTCCTTGGCGAATTGATGCTCGGCGTGCGGGAGTCACGCGCCGATCGGATGCGTCGGACAGCAGCGGTGACGCCGAGCGCCACCAGTATAGTCGCGACGGTCACCCCCAGAAGCGGCAGCGAGCCGTACAGCAGCGTGTCCCGCGAGGGCAGCAGCAGGGACCCGCGCGGGGTGGCGGCGTCGGCCGGTGGGAGCGCCGGCAGCGCGACCGGTGTGGCGGAGTCCTCCGGCGCCGGCGACGCGTTCGCGCGACGGTGCAGCGTGATCCAGTCGGAGAGCGATCCCATCGGGTTCGCGGTCACCGTGGGCACGTCGGCGGACACGGCCGCGGCGGCGTTGACGAGCCCGTACCCGTAGAGCGCGTTGGGCACCGTGCCGAGCGAAACGCCGGGCGGGGCGGTCGCGGTGGCGATGATGCGGTTGATGACGTTCGCCGCGTCGAGGTCGGGGTGCGCGGCGCGCACGAGCGCGACGATGCCCGCGACGATCGGGGCGGCGCCGCTCGTGCCGTTCCACCGCACCAGCGACCCGCCGGGCGAGACCCCGAGAAGCTGTTCACTGGGCGCGGCGACGCCGATGGTGATCCCCTGGGTGGAGGCCTCCTGACTCGCCTGGCCCGACGGAGTGACCCCGGCGACCGTCAAGACACCGGGTATCGTCGCCGGCGCGCCGACGCGGGTCGTCCCGCTTCCCCGGTTGCCGGCGGCGACCACGACGACGACATCGTGCGAGAACGCGTACTGGAAGGCCGTGTCCCACGACGGATCCCAGTCGAGCGTGTTGGTCGTGAACGACAGGTTGATCACCTTCGCGCCGTTGTCGACGGCCCACTTCATGGCCGAGGCCACCTGGGTCACGAACGGCACCTTCACCTCGCTGCCGAACGAGATGGATGCCGACAGCAGCTGTGCCTGCGGAGCGACGCCGATCATGCCGGTGCCGTCCGACAGCGGGCGGGCCGCTGCGAGGGAGGCCACCCAGCTGCCGTGACCGGTGTCGCTCGAGCCGACCGGCGTGCGGCCGCTCGCCGATCCCTCGCCCGAGAAATCGGCGCCGCCGACGACCGCGGCGTTGAGCTGCGGCGCGGCACCGATACCGGTGTCGATGATCGCGATCTTCACGCCCGCGCCCTGTGTCGTCTGCCAGGCCTGCTCGATTCCGTAGTCGGTGAGCCAGTACTCCGCCGCCCGGGCCGCGTCCTCGGTCGCTGCGTTCGCCATGCCGGTCGACGCCGGCTGCGCGCCCGAGGCCGCGACGGCGGGGATGCCGGCGGCCGCCGGGGCGACGACGAACCCACCGGCGATGAGCACGGCGGCCACGACGACCCGGCGAGCACGCATCAGGCCGCCTCGCCCCGGGCGGCCCCGGGATCGGCGCAGACGCAGCGCGAAGGCGACCAGGTCGACCGGGCCAGCGCCGCGTCGCCGATCGGATTGACGCCGGGCCCTGCCGCGAGAGCGTGGCCGGCCAGTGCATGCAGACACTTGACGCGGGTCGGCATGCCGCCGGCGGAGATACCGGCGATCTCGTCCACCTCGCCGTACGCGGCGCGATCGGCGAGGTAGCTGGTGTGCGCGGCGCGGTAGGCGTCCGCGACATCCGCGTCGTCGAGCAGCCCCGCAAGCTCGGGCATGACGTGCTCGGCCTCGAGGGTCGACATGGCCGCCGTCGCGGCCGGATGGGTCAGGTAGTAGAACGTCGGGAAGGGCGACCCGTCGTCGAGCCGGGGCGCCGTGGCGACGACCGTGGGGTTGCCGCAGATGCAGCGCGCCGCGATGCCGAGCACCCCTCGCGCGGGGCGTCCGAGCTGGGCGCGCAGCACGGCCAGCTCGGCGTCGGTCACGGCAGGGTAGGGCGGCGTCGTCACCCCGAAAGGCTACCGGGGCGCGACTCGGTAGACGCCGGGCGTCACGGACTCGGTGTGGCGTCCGAGGTGGGGCTCGGCGTGGATCCGTCGGTCGGCGCCGTGGCCGTCACGGCGGCCCCGGCGGCGGCCAGCGATCGCACGAATCCCGACATCCAGTCGTTGCGGGTCTGCGTGAGCTGCGCGCTCACGGGAGCCGCGTCGCGCGGCTGCTGGTCGGCGGGAAGATCGTTGTCGACCAGATAGAGCACCTGACCCGGTGTCACGTAGTAGAGCCGTTCACGCGCCTGCGTGGCGATGTACGCCGGGTCGCCGAGGCGGTCGCTCTCGGCCTGGAGCGCATCGATCTGCTGCTGGGTGAGCTGCACCGCGGCACGGGCGGCGGAGAGCTTCTGCTGCTGGGCGAGGTAGGTGCCGACCGTGGGCACGAGAACTCCGACGGCCAGCACCACCAGGCCCAGCATGATCACCATGAAGCCCGACAGGCGGATGCCGCCGAGCCAATCGCGTGCGGCAAGTCGCCGAGCCCGCGGGGTCTCCTCCGGAGATGCGGAAGGGGGAGTCGGTCTCTTGGCCACGACTCCCCCTTCCGGTAGATCAGCTGCGCTCAGCCCTTGAAGCGGGGGAAGGCACCGCGACCGGCGAAGACCGCCGCGTCGCCGAGCTCTTCCTCGATGCGCAGAAGCTGATTGTATTTCGCGACGCGCTCGCTGCGGGCGGGCGCGCCGGTCTTGATCTGACCCGCGTTGACGGCGACAGCGAGGTCGGCGATCGTGGTGTCCTCGGTCTCACCCGAACGGTGCGACAGCATCGAGCGGTAGCCGTTCTGCGTGGCGAGCGAGATCGCGTCGAGCGTCTCGGACAGGGTGCCGATCTGGTTCACCTTCACGAGCAACGCGTTGGCGACGCCCAGGTCGATGCCCTTCTGCAGGCGGATCGGGTTGGTGACGAACAGGTCGTCGCCGACGAGCTGCACCTTCGAGCCCAGCGCCTCGGTGAGGTCCTTCCAGGCGTCCCAGTCGTCCTCGGCGAGGGCATCCTCGATCGTGACGATCGGGTAGTTCGCGACGAGGTCGGCGAAGTAGTCGGTCAGCTGCGCGGCCGTCCACGGCTTGCCCTCGACCGTGTAGACGCCGTCGGCGAAGAACTCGGTCGCCGCGACATCCAGGCCCACGGCGATGTCGGCGCCCGGGGTGAAGCCGGCCTTCTCGATCGCCTTCAGCAGGAAGTCCAGGCCCTCGCGGTTGCTGGGGAGATCAGGGGCGAAACCGCCCTCGTCGCCGAGACCGGTCGCGAAGCCTGCGGCCTTCAGCTCGCCCTTGAGGACGTGGTAGACCTCGGTGCCCCAGCGCAGCGACTCGCCGTAGGTCTCCGCGCCGATCGGGGCGAGGAAGTACTCCTGGAAGTCGATGCCGTTGTCTGCGTGCGAGCCGCCGTTGATGACGTTGAACAGCGGCACGGGAAGCACGTGGGCGTTCGGGCCGCCGAGGTAACGGAACAGCGGGAGGTCGGCCGAGTCGGCCG
This sequence comes from Microbacterium sp. 71-23, assembly GCF_001897265.1. Classification (NCBI taxonomy): domain Bacteria; kingdom Bacillati; phylum Actinomycetota; class Actinomycetes; order Micrococcales; family Microbacteriaceae; genus Microbacterium; species Microbacterium sp. 71-23. The sequence continues at coordinate 288,525 of NZ_MKSL01000011.1, read as the reverse complement.
CCGCCTTCGCGACCGCGAGGCTGATGCCCAGGATCGCGTTCGCGCCGGTGCGCGACTTGTTCTCGGTGCCGTCGGTCTCGATGAGGATCTCGTCGATGACGCGCTGCTCGCTCGCCTCGACACCCTCGATCGCGGGGCCGAGCTCGTCGATGACGGCGTCGACGGCCTTGAGCACGCCCTTGCCGCCGTATCGGCTCTTGTCTCCGTCGCGCAGCTCGTACGCCTCGAACGCGCCGGTCGACGCACCGGAGGGGACGGCCGCCCGCTGGACGATGCCGTCGTCGAGGAGCACCTCCACTTCGACGGTCGGGTTTCCGCGCGAGTCAAGAATCTCGCGCGCGCCTACAGCCTCGATCAGTGCCACTGAGGACTCCCTGGTTCAATCAAGAGTTCCCATTCCGGGAACAGGTGCATGCGGAGCGTCATCGGTCCTCCACCACTCTAGTGACGACGGATGCCGCCGCCACCGGCGCGTCACGAACCCGAGCGGGATGCGGCATCCGTCACGATCGCCACGGCGATGCCGTCCCATCCCTTCGCGTCGAGGGTCTGGAGCGCTGTCGCCTCGAATCGTGGGTCGGCGGCGAGGAGCGCGAGCCCCCGGCGAACCCCCTCGGCCTGCTCGTCGGATTCGTCGGTGGTGACGAGACGACCGGAACGCACGACGTTGTCGACGATCACGAGGGCGCCCGGGCGGGAGAGCCGCGCAGCATGGTCGAGATAGAGCGCGTTGGACTGCTTGTCGGCGTCGATGAAGACGAGGTCGAACCCCGGCTCGAGACCGGGGAGCACGTCGGCCCCGCGGCCGATCTCGATGCGCACCCGCTCCCCCACGCCGGCACGGTCGAGGTTGCCGCGGGCGACGGCCGCGTGCGCGGGCTCCGCTTCGATCGTCACCACCTCGCCGCCATCACCGACCGCGCGTGCCAGCCAGATCGTGGAGTAGCCGCCGAGCGTGCCGATCTCCAGCACCCGCCGGGCGCCGATCGCTCGCGCGAGCAGGTGCAGCAGCTTGCCGTTCAGCGGCGCGACCTCGATCGCGGGGAGACCGGCGGCATCCTGCTCGTGCACGGCCGCCTCGAGGGCGGCGTCGTGACCCACAAGGGTCTCCGCGAGGTAGGTGTCGACCCGGCGCCACACCGCGGGGGTCGGGAGGGCGTCGTCGGTCATGGCGACAGCCTCCCGGGCGGCGCGGCGAGCGTCAAGGGCGGCGGGCGGGTCGCCCGCATCGCGGCGACGTCGGGAGGCGGGGTCAGGACGCCGCGCGGCGCTCCGCGACGAGCGAGGTGAGCACGGCTGCACCGGTTGAAGCGTCGGGCGCGGTGACGGTCAGGCGGCGGCCGTCGAGGCGCGTGACCTCGATGCCGTCGCCTCGTCGCGGCACGACGCCCAGGCGTCCCGGGAGTCCGCGCAGCCCCCAGCCGCCGAAGTCCCGCAGCGGCTCGACCTGCACCGTGCGCACACGGGCGATGTCGTCGAGCGGGATGCGGAAGCGCGGCAGGCCGAGGGCCGAGACCACGATGAATCCGCCGGCGTCGACCCGCACGTGGTAGGCCGCGAGCGTCGCCGAGGCGACCAGCAGGAGCACGAACGCGATCGTCGTGATCCACGCGACGGCGCCACCGCCGCCGGTGAACCACGCGTCGACGGTGATGAGTCCGACCAGCAGCAGCGCCGCGACGATCGGCACGACCGCTCCGCGAGGAAGCGCGGTCGTGGCCGTCCACGCGCGCGGGAGGGCACCGGAGGCGGTCTCACCCACGGGCGCGGCGGGCGACGTCGGCGCGATCGGTGCGGAGAACGGGAGCCCGCCCTGCGACGGCTGCGCGAACCAACCGATCAGACCGAGCGCGAGACCGGCGAGCAGCACCCACCACGACCCGCCCGCGTGCGCGCTGCCCCCATCGGCCGCACGGAGGTTCGCGAGTGTCGAGCTAATACCCGCGGCGGTCAGGATGCCGGCGACCCCGAGGCCGATCGCCCCCAACAGGCGGAAAACGAGTCCCCGGTGGCCGCGGAGGAGCCCGGGCAGCGACACGGCGAACAGGGTTCCGGGAACGACGAGTCCGATGAGGCCGGTCACGAGAGCCAGCACCCACGGCGGTCCGTACGCGTTCGGCGCGCCCGAGGCATCCCAATGGGTCGCGACCGTCGCGGGCAGGTGCGGCAGCGCGACCAGCTGCAGCACGACATTCGCGAGCCACAGCACACCCGGCAGCACGGCGCCCACCAGGACGTACGACCTGACCACCCGTCGCTGCGATGCCTCGGCCATGTGACCCGCCCCCCTTCGGCCGCCGATCGCGGCTCCCTCGATTCTGGCGTTCGGCGGCGCCCGCGGCCCGCTCGTTGTCGATCATCGATAACGGATTGTCAGGAACGAGTGGCGAAGGCCACACTCGATCCGTGGCCTACTCCCCCCGGCAGCTCGCGATCGGCATGAGCCTGTGGATCCCGAATCTCTGCAACGGCATCCGCGTGCGCGAGATCGCCCCCGACTTCACGCACTGCGTCGTGCAATTGCGGGTGACGCTGCTCACCCGCAACATCGTCGGCGTCGCGTTCGGCGGTGCCATGTCGGCCATGACCGATCCGTACTACTTCATGCTCGTCATGCATCAGCTCGGCCGCGACTACGTCGTGTGGGACACGCGCGGCGAGATCGAGTTCGTCAAGCCCGGCCGCGGCGTGCTCACGGCCCGGTTCGAGGTGCCGCGGGAGAGGGCCGAAGAGCTGCGCGAGCGCGCCCGCGGCGGCGCGAAGGTGCTCGAGTGGTTCGAGACGGAGATCACGGATGCCACGGGCGACATCGTCGCGAGGGTGCGTCGCGAGGTCTATGTGCGCGAGAAGCGCCGCGACCGGGTCGCGGTGGGCTGACCGCCGGGCGAGCCGATGCCGCCAGGGGCGACGACCGGTCGCGCGGCGTCCGCGCGTCGGGGCACCGGAGCGTTCACGCCCGCCGACTACGATTCGCGCGTGACCTCGCCCTCCCTCGCCCGCCGGCTCGGCCTCGGCGATGCCGTCGCGATCGGCCTCGGGTCGATGATCGGCGCCGGCGTGTTCTCGGTCTGGGCGCCGGCCGCGGCTGCCGCCGGCCCGTGGCTGCTCGCCGGCCTCGCGCTCGCGGCCGTCGTGGCGTACGGCAACGCCACCTCGTCCGCCCAGCTCGCGGCGACGTATCCGACCTCGGGCGGCACCTACGCCTACGGGCGCGCCGAGCTCGGTGAGTGGTGGGGATTCGCCGCCGGGTGGTGCTTCGTCATCGGCAAGCTCGCGAGCGCGGCCGCGATGGCCATCACGTTCGCCGCGTATGCAGCGCCTGCGGGATGGGAGCGCCCGGTCGCGGTCGTGGCTGTCGCCGTGCTCGTCGGCGTCAACCTGCTCGGCGTGACCCGCACCGCCGCGCTCACCAAGGCGATCGTCGTCGTCTCGCTCCTCGGACTCGCCGTCGTCACGGCCGCCGGCGCGAGCTCATCGTCGACCTGGGCGGGCCTCGGCAGCGCGGCCCCGGTCGACGCCTACGGGGTGCTGCAGTCGGCCGGCCTGCTGTTCTTCGCCTTCGCAGGGTACGCGCGCATTGCCACAATGGGCGAGGAGGTGCGGGATCCCACCCGCACGATCCCGCGGGCGATCACGATCGCCTTCGCGGCGGCCCTCATCGTCTACGCGATCGTCGGCACGCTCACCGTGGTGGTGCTGGGAGCGTCCGCGACGGCGGCGTCGAGTGCGCCGCTCGCCGACGTCGCGCACGCCGCCGGATGGACGTGGGCGAACCCGGTGGTGCGAGTCTCGGCGGCGGCGGCGTCCCTCGGTGCGCTGCTCGCACTGGTCGCGGGGATCGGCCGCACGACGCTCGCCATGGCCCGCGAGCGGGACCTCCCCGCCGCACTCGCCGCGATCGGCGCGCGCCACCGTGTGCCCTACCGGGCCGAGCTCGCCGTCGGTGTAGTCGTGATCGGCGCGGTCGCGCTGGTGGACCTTCGCGGCGCGATCGGATTCTCCTCGTTCGGCGTGCTGCTGTACTACCTCGTCGCCAACCTCGCGGCGTTCCGTCAGCACGGCGACGCCCGCCGGTACCCCCGTGCACTCCAGATCATCGGGGCGATCGGATGCCTCGTGCTCGCCGCCTCCCTCCCGTGGGCCTCCGTCGTCGCCGGCGCCGTCGTGCTCGCGATCGGACTCGCGGCACGCGGCATCCGCCTGCGCATCGACCGGGCACGCAGCGCGGGATAGCCCGCTGCGTGCGTGCGGGTCGCCGCGGCCCCTCAGAGGGCGAGAGCGGATGCCGCAGGCACCGCGTGCCCGTCGGGCACGGGCCCGTCGCCTCCCAGGGCGAGCAGCACCGACGGCAGCAGCGCGTCGGCGGTGCGCCGGTAGCCGAGCGCGCTCGGGTGGAACCGGTCGAGGCTGAACATCTCGTCGGGCTGCGAGATGAAGAAGGGCCCGACGACACGTCGGAGCGACACGACGTGCGCGCCGGCGGCGAGCGCCGCCTCGGCCTGAGCGTCGGCCAGCTGGCGCGACTGCCGTGAGCCGAGTGAGCGCAGCGGCTGCGGCACCGGACGCAGCGCGCCGAGGTCGGGGCACGTCCCGACGACGACGGCGACACCCCGCTCGCGCAGACGCTCGACGGCGGCGCGCAGATGGGCGGCGGCGACGGTCACGGGGACACGATGAGTGACGTCGTTGCCGCCGACGATGATGATCGCGACATCCGGAGCGTAGCGTGCGGGGAGGGCGTTGAGCTGCGCCGCAAGCGCCGACGACTCCGACCCGACCTTCGCCGCGGTCACCAGGCGCACGGGGCGCCCGAGCGTCTCGGCGATGCCCTTGGAGATTCGCGCACCGGGGGTGTCCTTGCGCCTGGTGACTCCCAACCCCGCCGCGATCGAGTCGCCGAGCACGAGCAGCTCGACCGGGTCGCCGTCGAGCTTCGCCCGCCAGACACGGTCGGCGTCGAGGGCGTCCTCCCCCAACGGCTTGCCGATGCGTCGCCGGGCGATGGCGGCCTGACGTCGCAGCAGCTCCCGCATCGAGAACACCGCCGCGGCGGCTCCGACGAGCGTCGAGGCGCCGATGACGGCGGCGGTGCGCAGACCCCTCATGCCGCGATTGCACCTCGCCGAGGTGAACCCGGGATGAACGCGGCTCAGGCCAGCGGCTTGAACTCGAGTGCGGCTGTGTCGGCACCCGCTGAGACCGTCGTGAACTCGCCGTAGCCGTCGGCCGCCGAGCGCGCGAGCAGTGCGGTGAGGTTCTTGGTGCGGCGCTCGAGGCGCACCCGGGCGCCGGTCGCGATGAGCGCGGCCTTGTGGGCGACGAGCTCGCCGACCGGAACGTCGGCGTCGTGCACCAGCACGAGCGTGCGGGATGCGGCATCCACCCCGTCGGCGACGAGGTCGACGATGCGCTCGAAGCCGATCGAGAAGCCGACCGCCGGCACGCTCTGGCCGAGGAACCTGCCGATCATGCCGTCATAACGGCCGCCGCCGCCGAGCGAGTAGCCGACGCTCGGGTGGGCGAGCTCGAAGATCGTGCCGGTGTAGTAGCCCATGCCTCGCACCAGGAACGGGTCGAACGCGAGCGGCACCTCGCCGCCCCGGGCGGCCGCGACCGCATCGCCGAGCGCCACGAGTCCGGCGACCACCGCGTCATCGATACCCTCGGGCAGGGCCGCGCGAATCTGCGCCTCACCGAACGGCAGGTCGGCTTCGGGCGTCGGCCGACGACCGAACGCCTCGAAGGCGTCGGCGGCCGCGGGCGTCGCTCCACGCTCGCGCAACTCGGCGGCGACGCCGTCGATGCCGATCTTGTCGAGCTTGTCGATCGTGATCAGGACGCCGGGTCGCTCCTCCGCGGCGAAGCCGAACACGTCGAGCATGCCGTCGAGGGCCCGCCGGTCGTTCACGCGGATGACGCCGCCCTCGAGTCCGAGCGCGTCGAGCGCATCGAGGCTCGCGACCATCAGCTCGGCCTCGGCGCGCGCCGAGCCGTCGCCGATGATGTCGATGTCGCACTGCACGAACTGTCGGTAGCGCCCCTTCTGCGGGCGCTCCGCGCGCCACACCGGCGCGATCTGCAGCGACCGGAACACCGTCGGGAGCTCCGCGCGGTGCGTCGCGTAGAACCGGGCGAGCGGCACCGTCAGGTCATACCGCAGCCCGAGGTCGCTGAGGGCCGCCGGGTCGTCGGCGGCGGCGATGATCGCCTCGGCGTCGAGGCCGCGCTTGAGCACGTTGAATGCGAGCTTCTCGTTGTCGCCGCCGATGCCGGCGTGCAGCCGGTCGTAGTCCTCGACCACCGGCGTCTCGATCTCGTCGAACCCGTGCGCGCGGTAGCGCTCGCGGATGACGGCGAGCACGCGCTCGCGCCGAGCCTTGTCCTGAGGGAGGAAATCGCGCATGCCGCGCGGCGGGTTGACCTGTGCCACGGGGGTCTATTGTTCCAGGTCGCCGCCGCGCGCCGCGGCCTCCGCCGCGCGCACCGCCGACTCCACGCCCCGCACCCGCTCCCGGAGCGCCCGCTCCGCATCGATACCCGCCGCGCGGGCGGCGACGACGAGGGCGAGCAGCGCGTCGCCCAGCTGCGCCTCGTCGGTCGGGGCCGCGGCATCCGTCATCGCGGGCACCAGCCCCACCTGAGCGGCCTTGCCGAGCACCTTCTGGGCGCGGGCGAGCGCCGGCAGGCCCGCCGGGATGCCGTCGAGCACGCTGGTGCGCTCGCGCTTCTCGGCTGCCTTCGCGGCGGTCCACAGCACGAGCACCTCCTCGGGGGTGCGGGCGCTCTCGCCGCCGAAGACGTGCGGGTGCCGGCGGATCATCTTGTCGGCGAGATCGGATGCCACATCCTGCACGTCGAACGGATCGTCGGGGTCCCGCGAGGCGATCTCGGCATGGAACAGCACCTGCCAGAGCACGTCGCCGAGTTCCTCTCGCAGGTCGGCGCGGGTGCCGGACTCCACGGCGTCGACGAGCTCGCTCGACTCCTCGACGAGATAGGGCACCAGGTCGCGGTGGTCGATCTGCTGCGTCCAGACGCACTCGTCCCGCACCGCGCGCATCGCCTCGATCGCCCGCGTCATCCCGTCGTCCGTCATGCCGCCGCCTCCCGCACCCGACGGTAGCGCCGGGCGCGCAGCGACACGAGCACCACCGCCGCGAGCAACGAGATCGCCGATCCGCCCAGCACGCCGAGGATCGCCTGGTCGCGCAGATCCGCCGCGCCCGCGAACGCCAGCTCCGACATCAGCAGGGACACGGTGAACCCGATGCCACTGAGCGCCCCCGCCGCGGCGAGGTCGCCGAACGCGAGTGGACGGGAGCCTCGTGAGAACAGTGCCATCGCCAGCGACCCGAAGGCGATCACCCCGACGAACTTGCCCACCGGGAGCGCCAGCACGGTGCCCCAGAACGCCGGCGCGAACGCGGCCGGCGACACCTGCGGAATCGGCATCAGAGCGGAGGCGAACGCGAACAGCGGCAGCACGATCACGTTGACCCACGGCTCGAGCGCGTGCCGCGCACGCGCCCCGGCACCCGGCGCGATCGCGAGCCCCAGCAGCACGCCCGCGATCGTCGCGTGCACGCCCGACTCGTGGACGAGCACCCATACCGCGATGGCCACCACCACCATCAGCACGGCGACTGGCACGCGGGCCCGACCACGCAGCAGCAGCGACAGCGCCCCGAAGGCGACCGTCAGCGCCAGCGCGGCCGCCAGCGCCACGAAGTCGATGTCCGCGGTGAACACGACCGCGATCAGCACGATGCCGACGATGTCGTCGAGGATCGCCAGTGCCAGCAGGAACACCCGCACCCCGGACGGCAGCCCGCGGCCGACGACGGCGAGCACGCCGAGCGCGAACGCGATGTCGGTAGCCGTCGGGATCGGCCAGCCCGACGCCGACGGGGTGCCGTTCGCGATCACGAGGTAGAGCGCGATCGGCACGACCACGCCGCCGAGCGCGGCGATCGCCGGCACGAGCACGGCGCGGGGGCTGCGCAGCGATCCGACGGTCAGCTCGTGCCGCAGCTCCACCGCGACGACGAAGAAGAACAGTGCCAGCAGACCGTCGGTGATCCAATGCCCCACCGACAGATCGATGCCGGCGACGGCGAGATGCGCGTCGCGTGCGGCGATGACGGCGGGGCCGGCGGGGGTCGCCGCGACGACGAGGCCGGCGATCGCGGCGAGCAGCAACAACAGGGCGGGAAGACGGGCGGAACGCAGCACGTGCACGGGACACTCCAGGGTCAGGGGCGGCATCCGTCGATCTCGTGCATGCCGGCGGCGACATACTCGACGGGCCGACCAGACTTCCCGGCACTCCTCCGACCATTCTAGCCGCGACGGCGCGGCCGCCCCGCCGTGACAATCCAGTAACACGAGCGGGACTACCGTGGAGGCGTGCAGGATCCCACCCCCACCGAAGCCATCGATCTCGTCGGCCGCTACGAGGCCAGTCATGGGATGCCCGAGCAGATGCGCGGCGACGTGCGACTGCTCGGCGGAATCCTCGGGCGCGTGCTGCGCGAGAGCGGTTCCCCGGGCCTGTTCGACGACGTCGAACGGCTGCGCGTCGCGACCATCCAGGCCTACACCGACGAGACGGATGCCGCATTCGAGCGGGCCGCGCAGATCGCCGACGGGTTCACCGTCGCCCGCGCCGACGAGGTCGCCCGCGCGTTCACCTGCTACTTCCATCTCGTGAACCTCGCCGAGGAGCACCAGCGCGTGCGCGTGCTGCGTCAGCGCGCCGCCCGCGACGAGGAGGCGGCCGACTCGGTGACCGTCGCGCTCGAACGCCTCGCCGGCGAGGTCGGCGACGACACCGCGCTGCAGCGTCTGCACCAGATGCGCTTCCACCCGGTGTTCACCGCCCACCCCACCGAGGCGCGGCGCCGGGCGATCTCGACCAGCATCCGCCGCCTGTCGGGTCTGCTCGACGACTACGACGCCGCCGAGGACGGCGGCCCCGCACAGCGCCGCGCCGAGCGTCGCATGCTCGAAGAGGTCGACACGCTGTGGCGCACGGCGCCGCTTCGCCAGGAGAAGCCGTCGCCGGTCGACGAGGTGCGCTCGGTGATGGCCGTCTTCGACGAGACGCTGTTCACCGCCGTGCCGCACGTCTACCGCCGCATCGACGACGCCCTGCAGGGCGAGGCCGCCGGTGCCCGCGAGCCCGTCGTGCGCCCGTTCGTGCGCATCGGCACCTGGGTCGGCGGCGACCGCGACGGCAACCCGTTCGTGACCGCGAAGGTCACCAAGCGCGCCGCAGGCATCGCCAGCGAGCACGTGCTGCGCGGACTCGAGCGGGCCTCCGCCCGCATCGGCCGCGGACTGACTCTGGATGCCGCCACCACCCCGCCGACCCCGGCCCTCACCGCTCTCACCGAGCGGCTGCTCAGCGCCGACGACGAGGGGGCCGCCGACGTCGTGAAGCGCTCGCCCGGCGAGCCGCACCGTCAGGCCGTGCTGCTCATCGCCCGCAAGATCACGGCGACGCGCGAGCGCGACGCCGACCTCGCCTACGCCGATCCCGAGCACCTGCTCGCGGACCTGCTCACCGTGCAGTCCTCGCTCGTCGCGGCCGGCGCCCCGCGCCAGGCCTACGGTCACCTGCAGCAGCTCGTCTGGCAGGTGCAGACCTTCGGGTTCCACCTCGCCGAGCTCGAGGTGCGCCAGCACTCGGCCGTGCACGCGAAGGTGCTCGCCGAGCTCGACGCGGGCGGTGAGCGCAGCGAGCTGACCGAGGAGGTGCTCGAGGTCTACCGCACGATCTCCTACGTGCAGAAGCGCTTCGGTCCGCGCGCCGCGGGCCGCTACATCGTCTCGTTCACCCGATCGGCCGACGACCTCGCCGCCGTGCACCGGCTCGCGCGTTACGCTGTCGGCCCCGACGGCACCCCGCCCGTTCTCGATGTGATCCCTCTCTTCGAGACGTTCGCCGACCTGCAGGCCGCCCCCGCGATCCTCGCGGAGATCGTCGAGCACCCCGCCTTCGCGGCCCGTCTGGCCGAGACCGGACGCCGCCTCGAGGTCATGCTCGGCTACTCCGACTCGTCGAAGGATGTCGGCCCCGTCGCCGCGAACCTCGCGCTCTACGAGGCGCAGGCGCAGATCGCCGACTGGGCGCAGCGCAGCGAGATCGAGCTGACCCTGTTCCACGGCCGCGGCGGTGCGCTCGGCCGCGGCGGCGGACCGGCGAACTCGGCGATCCTCGCCCAGCCCCCGCACTCGGTCGACGGCCGCTTCAAGCTCACCGAGCAGGGCGAGGTGATCTTCGCGCGCTACGGCGACCCGGCGATCGCGATGCGTCACATCGACCAGGTGGCCGCCGCCATCCTCACCGCCTCCGCCCCCTCGAACGAGCAGCGCAACCGTGCGGCCGCCGAGCGCTTCGCCGACGTGGCACAGCGCATGGAGGACGCCTCGCGGGCGCGGTTCTTCGAGCTCGTCAAGGCGCCCGGCTTCGCACCGTGGTTCGCGACGGTCACCCCGATGGAGGAGGTGGGCCTGCTCGCGCTCGGGTCGCGTCCCGCCCGCCGCGGGCTGTCGGTCGAGTCGCTCGAAGACCTGCGCGCCATCCCGTGGGTGTTCGCGTGGACGCAGGCCCGCATCAACCTGGCCGGCTGGTTCGGGCTCGGCACCGCCCTCGAGACGGTCGGCGACCTCGCGCTGCTGCAGGAGGCGTACCGCGAGTGGCCGCTGCTGCGCGCGATGATCGACAACGTCGCGATGAGTCTCGCGAAGGCCGACGACCGCATCGCGCGCCGCTACCTGGAGCTCGGCGACCGCGACGATCTCGCGCAGCTGGTGATCGACGAGATGGCCCTCACCCGCTCGTGGGTGGTGCGCATCGCCGGCGGCGACGGACTGCTCTCGAACAAGCCGGTGCTGCAGCGGGCGGTGAAGCTGCGGAGCCCGTACGTCGACGCGCTGTCACTGCTGCAGCTGCGCGCCCTGCGGGCACTGCGCGACGCGCCCGACGAGGTGCCGGCCGACCCCGAGCTCCAGCGCCTGCTGTTGCTGTCGGTCTCGGGCGTCGCGGCGGGCCTGCAGAACACCGGCTGAGTCCCGGCTCGCGAGAACAGGAGCGCCCGCGAGAACAGGTCGATGCGCGCCGTAGCGTCCTGCGCACACGCGATGACCTGCCCCGGCGCGCGGTGCTCCGGCGCGCCCGGCCTGGCATGCCCGGCTCCCGCGCGCCCGGCTCCGGCGCATCGGCGCCGGGGTGCGGCATCCGCTCAGTCGACCGGGGTGTCGTCCGCGTGCCGCGCGAGCGAGCGCCCGTAGCGCTCGGTGAGCTGCACCATGAGGTCGGGGGTGTCGCGGTCGAGCCCGAACACGTAGCCGGGGAAGTCGAGCTCCTGCTGGCGCGCCCAGATCTCGTCGTGCTTGTCGGGTGAGACGACGATCGCCGGGTCACCCACCGCGACCCACGAGATCGGCACGACGCTGCGCTCGGGGAGCACCGTGCGCAGGTGCACGACCGCGTTGATGCGCACCTCGCTCCGGTCGCCGATGCGCGCACCGTTGAACACCCGCACGCCCGTCGCGAGGAACACCTCGTCGCCCACCGTCGCACCCGAGATGCTCGCCATCGGTCCGACGAGCGTGTGGTCTCCGATGTGCACGGGATGAGTGGCGCTCGCGCGCACGAGGGCGTTCTCCATCACGATGACACTGCGGCCGAGGGTGATCGGACCGCCCTCCGCGGTGATGACCGCGCCGTGCAGGATCTGACAGTCGGGCCCGATCGTCACGTCGCCGCTGATCACCGCGGTCGGCGCCACGACGGCGGTCGGATCGATACGGGGCTCGCGGCCGAGATGTGCGTAGCGCATGGTGTGCTCCTCGATCGTCAGCGTACTCAGCGAGACGGATGCCGCCACCCCGCCGCCGCTCCCGGCACGGGTGTGCGACACTGCCGCCATGCTCACCCTCGGATCCGTCGTCATCCGCGTCACCGACCTCGAGGCGCAGGTCGCGTTCTGGTCTGCGGCGCTCGACTACACCGTGCGAGAAGCGGTCGATACGGACTTCGTGCTGCTGCGCTCGGCCGACGGCCGGGGCCCGAACGTCGGGCTCGACCAACTGCCTAGCGAGCGCGCACTGCCGCCGCGCATCCATCTCGACCTCTACGCCGACGACCAGGCCGCCGAGGTCGCGCGGCTCGAGGACCTGGGCGCCCGTGTCGTGCCGTGGGCGGGGCGGCCCGACGACGCCGACTACATCGTGATGGAGGATCCGGAGGGCACCCGGTTCTGCGTGATCGACACGGCGCCGCGCGACTGACCGCGTCGGGCAGCAGGGCTGTCGACGCCGCTGGGCCGCGCCGGTCTCAGGCGGATGCGTCGGCCGCCGCGGACGCCGGCTCGGAGACCGGGAAGAGCGCGTCGAGCAGCTGGCCGACCCACGCCACCAGGTCGGTGTCCGACACCGGGTCTCCGTCGCCCGGCAACGGCACGACGAGCGCCTCCCCGGAGGCGACGAGCTTCGCCTTCGGGTAGAGCCGCTGCATCCGCACGCGCAGCGAATCGGGGAGGTGCGCCGGCGCGACGCGCAGGTTCGGACCCATCGCGACGACGTCGGCGAGCCCGGCCTGTGCCGCGCGGCGGCGCAACCGCGCGACCCGCAGCAGCCCCTCGACGTCGGCGGGCGGCTCGCCGTAGCGGTCGCGCAGCTCGTCGATGACGAGGTCGATGGCATCGGGCTTCGCGGATGCCGCGGCCGCCGCCGACAGCTTCTGATAGGCCTCGAGACGCAGCCGCTCGCTGTCGATGTAGCTCTCGGGGATGCGCGCCTGCACGGGCAACTCCAGACGCAGCTCGGTCGGACCTTCGGTCTCCTCACCGCGGAACGCCGAGACGGCCTCGCCGATCATGCGCAGATACAGGTCGAAGCCGACGCCGGCGATGTGGCCGGCCTGCTCGGCGCCGAGGAGGTTGCCGGCGCCGCGGATCTCGAGGTCCTTCAACGCGACCTGCATGCCCGAGCCCAGGTCGTTGTTCACCGAGATCGTCTCGAGCCGGTCGGCTGCCGTCTCGCTGAGCGGCTTGAGCTCGTCGTAGAGGAAGTAGGCGTACGCGCGCTCACGACCACGGCCGACGCGGCCGCGCAGCTGGTGCAGCTGCGAGAGTCCGTACTTGTCGGCGCGGTCGATGATGATCGTGTTGGCGTTGGAGATGTCGAGGCCGGTCTCGATGATGGTCGTCGAGACGAGCACGTCGGCGCGGCGCTCCCAGAAGTCGTCGACGACCTGCTCGAGCTGGTGCTCGCCCATCTGCCCGTGGGCGACGACGATGCGCGCCTCGGGGACGAGCTCGCCGAGCTGCGCGGCGACCCGCTGGATCGACTGCACCCGGTTGTGCACGTAGAACACCTGGCCCTCGCGCAGCAGCTCGCGGCGGATCGCTGCGGCGATCTGCTTGTCGTTGCGGGGGCCGACGAACGAGAGGATCGGGTGGCGGTCCTCGGGCGGGGTCGCGAGGGTCGACATCTCGCGGATGCCGGTCACCGCCATCTCGAGGGTGCGCGGGATGGGGGTGGCGCTCATCGCGAGGATGTCGACGTTGGTCTTGAGCTTCTTGAGCGCGTCCTTGTGCTCGACGCCGAACCGCTGCTCCTCGTCGATGATCATGAGCCCGAGGTCGTTGAAGACGACCTTCTCGGTGAGGATGCGGTGCGTGCCGATCACCATGTCGACGGTGCCGTCGGTGAGGCCGTTGAGGGTGTCGCGGGCCTCCTTGTCGCTCTGGAAGCGCGACAGGGGCCGCACCTTCACGGGGAAGCCCGCGAACCGCTCGGTGAAGGTCTCGAGGTGCTGCTTCACGAGCAGGGTGGTCGGCACGAGCATCGCGACCTGCTTGCCGTCCTGAATCGCCTTGAACGCCGCCCTCACGGCGACCTCGGTCTTCCCGAAGCCGACGTCGCCCGAGAGCAGCCGGTCCATCGGGATCGGCTTCTCCATGTCGGCCTTGATCTCGTCGATCGTCTGCAGCTGGTCGGGGGTCTCGGCGAACGGGAACGCCTCTTCGAGCTCACGCTGCCACGGGGTGTCGGGGCCGAACGCGTGCCCCTTGGCGGCCATCCGGGCGGAGTACAGCTTCACGAGCTCGACCGCGATGTCGCGCACCGCCTTGCGAGCCTTGCCCTTGGCCGCGGCCCAGTCACTGCCGCCCATCTTGGAGAGCACCGGCGCCTCACCCCCGACGTAGCGGCTGAGCTGGTCGAGCTGGTCGGTGGGAACGAAGAGCTTGTCACCCGGGTAGCCGCGCTTGGTGGGCGCATATTCGAGCACGAGGTATTCGCGCATGCTCTTGACCGGGTTGCGCCCGCCGCTGGAGACCTCGCGCTGGGTCAGCTCGACGAACTTGCCGATGCCGTGCGTGGAGTGCACGACGACGTCGCCAGGCTTGAGCTGCAGCGGATCGACGACGTTGCGCCGGCGCGAGGCGAGCTTCTTGACGACCCGGCCGTCGCCGCCGATCGTGCGCCCGTAGAACTCGGTCTCGGTGAGCACGGCGAGACGGGCACCGGATGCCTCGAACCCCCGCTCGAGCACGGCGGCGACGACGAGCGCGACCCCTGCTTCGGGTGCCTCGTGCACCGCGTCGACGCGGCGCGCCGCGACACCGCGGTCGGCGAGCACGTCGCGTGCGCGGTCGGCGAGCCCCGGACCGGACGCCGTGACGACGACCTTCCACCCGTCCTGCACGAGGGCCGCGACGTGCGCGATCGCGCCGTCGACGTTACCCGCGAACGACGGCACGGCGGATGCCGCCACCCGCTCCACGTGCGACCCGGATGCCTCGACGAGGCCTTCGGCCGCGGCATCCGCCTCGCCGGAGTCGAACGCCGACAGGGTGTACCAGACGCCCCCGCGCTCACGGGCACGCTCGTGCAGGTGCGGGAGCGACACGAAGTCGCCCGCGCCGAGGTCGACAGGGGTCGACGCGCCGGCGACCGCGGCGTTCCACGCGGCGTCGAGGAACTCGCGGTTCGTCTCGGCGAGCGTGATCGCACGGGTGACGGCCCGCTCGGGGTCGACGAGCGCGACGGCGGTGCGCTCGGGCAGGTAATCGACGAGGGTGACGAGGTCGTCGACGAGCGCGGGAGTCAGCGACTCCATCCCCTCGGTCGGCACTCCCTCGGCCATGCGGGCGAGCATCGTCTGCAGGCCCGGCAACTGCTCGGCGAGGAGCGCGGCGCGCGCCCGCACGTCCGCGGTGAGGAGCAGCTCCCGGCTCGCGACCAGTTCGACCTCGGTGATCTCGCCCGGCAGCGACCGCTGGTCGGCGACCGAGAACGCACGGATCTGATCGACCTCGTCGCCGAAGAACTCCACGCGCGACGGGTGGTCGGCGACCGGCGGGAAGACGTCGAGGATGCCGCCGCGCACCGCGAACTCGCCGCGTCGGGACACCATGTCGACCCGGTGGTAGGCGCGCTCGACGAGACCGAGGCTGACCGCGGCGAGGTCGTAGCCGCGCCCGCCGGTGACGAGCCGGATCGGTTCGAGATCGGTGAGGCCGGCAGCGAGCGGCTGCACCGCGCCGCGCACCGATGCCGTGACGACGAGCGGATGGGTGCCGTCCCACGCGGCCACCCGGCGGAGCACGTCGAGGCGACGCCCCACGGTCTCCGCGCTGGGGCTCAGCCGCTCGTGGGGCAGCGTCTCCCATGCCGGGAAGTGATGCACCTCGGCGCCCGGCACGAGCGCATCGAGGGCCGTGCCGAGCGCCTCGGCGCGGCGACCGGTCGGCGCGACGACGAGCACCACCGCGGGCGCCCCCTGCTCGCGGCGCTTCTCGAGGAGGCCGGCGATGAGGGGGGCGTCGAGTCCGTCGACGACGGAGAAGTCGGTGTCTGTCGTCGCCGAACGGAGGGCGCCGGCGAACGTCTCGGACGGTACGAGGGCGCGAACGATCCCGGGAACTGTCACCCGAAGATCCTACGGCGAGCCCGGGACATCCGGTCGCGGTCTCAGTCGCGCGGGGCGTGCCAGCGCTGCTGGGCGGCGATCAGACCCTCGTCGACGAGCTGCTCGACGGCGTCGGCCGCATCGCCGACGAGGATCGGCAGCGTCGTGCGCTCGGCCGACGAGAACGGGTCGAGCACCCAGTCGGCCGGATCCTGGCGGCCGACGGGCCGCCCGATGCCGACGCGCACCCGGGGGAACTCGGGCGTGCCGAGCGCTTTGGCGATGTCGCGCACGCCGTTGTGACCGCCGTGGCCGCCGCCGACCTTGAGCTTGAGGGTGTCGAAGGGGATGTCGAGCTCGTCGTGCACGACGACGACTCGCTCCGCCGGCACGCCGTAGAACCTCGCCAGGGCGGCGACGGGTCCGCCCGACGTGTTCATGTACGAGTTGGACTTCGCGAGCACGAGCTTCGCTACCCCGGGACGCAGCCACGTCTCGACGACGCGCGCGTTCGCCTTGTGCGCCTTGAAGGTCTCGCCGCGGCGGCGGGCGAGGTCGTCGACGACCATCTGGCCGACGTTGTGGCGGGTCGCCTCGTACCGCGGCCCGGGGTTGCCGAGTCCGATCACGAGCCAGGTGTCGACCATGCGCTCATCCTCTCGCAGCGGGGACGCACCCCCGCAGACGACGCGAGGGGATGCGGCGAACCGCATCCCCTCGCGTGTGGCGGTGTCCGATTACTCGGCGGCCTCCTCGGCCTGCTCGGCGGCGGCCTCGGCGTCGGCCTCGGCGATCTCCTCCTCGGCGGCGAGGGTGTCGACCGGGATCGAGATCGCGACGATGAGGGTCTCGCCGTCGGCGACCAGCGACGCGCCGCGCGGGAGCGTCAGGTCGGCAGCGGTGATGTGCGTGCCGTCCTCGAGGCCCTCGATGTCGACCTCGACGTTCTCGGGGATGTGGGTGGCCTCGACCTCGAGCGAGATCGTGGTGGCGTCGAGGTTGGCCAGGGTGCCGGCGGCGGACTCGCCCACGAGCACGACGGGGACCTCGACCTGGACCTTCTCGCCCTTCTTCACGACGAGGAGGTCGATGTGCTCGATGATCTGCAGCACCGGGTCCTTCTGCACGTCCTTGACGAGCGCGAGCTGCTCGGTGCCGGCGATGTCGAGCTCGAGCACCGCGTTGGCGCGGCGGATGAGCAGACCCACCTGGTGGCCCGGCAGGGCGATGTGCACCGGAGCGGTGCCGTGGCCGTAGAGCACGGCGGGGATCTTGCCTGCGGCGCGCAGACGGCGGGCGAAGCCCTTGCCGAACTGCTCGCGCAGCTCGGCGGCGACCTTGAAGTCGTCGGACATGATGTTCTCCTTTATGCGGGCGCACGGGCCCGATGAGCGGGTGAGCGTTTTCGACTCGAACGCGAGCGCGTGAGGAAAGCCGTGAGCCTTGATCACTGCGTCGATCACGGATGCCTCGCCGCCGAAGCGGCACGGCGGCATCCCTCGCCGAAGTTCAGTCCACAAGCCTACCAGCGACGCCGGTAGCATGGGAATCGCCCGTCATCTCCGAAAGGACCGCCATGCAGCCGACCCTCGCCTCGGACATCCTTCTCTGGGTCATCGGCCTCATCAGCCTGGGCGGTTTCATCACCGTGGTCGGCGCGTTCTGGGCCGTCGGCCGCTCGTCCTACCGCAAGTAGTCGCGCCGCCCGTCGACGCTCCTCGGGCCCTCCTCGCTACGGCGGTCACACCGCCATCACCGCGAGCATCGCGGCCATCCCACCCGCCATCAGCGCGTGGCACACGTGCCGCGCCCGATGGTGGGACGAGCGCACGAGACCCACGATCCACCACACCGCGAAGGCGGCGACGACCGCGATGACGACGCCGTTGAGCACGACGATCCACTCCGGGGTCGCGGCCGGCGCCGCGGCATCCGTCGCTCCGCCGCCGTGATGATGACCGGATGTCCCGTCCCCACCGGAGCCCATGAGCGCCGGCATGGCGACCAGCATCCAGACCATCGCGCCGGTCACGACGACGTGTCCGGCGAGGTCGACCCGCCCCGCGCGTGAGGGGGACTGCGGAAGCGACACCAGCAGCGCGATCGCGACGACCGCGAACACGGCGATCTGCGCCCAGGTGAGTTCGGCGCCCGCAGCCCACCACACCATCGTGACCATGGCGATGCTCATCAGCAGGTGCGCCACCTCGACGACTTCGGCGGTGCCGAAGGGCGCCCCCGCGGGTGCCGCCCGGCGGGTACGCACGAGCGAGACGAGGGAGACGAGACCCGTCACCGAGAACAGGATCGTGAAGACGGCGCTCCACAGCGGCGAGAACATGGCACTCCAGCGGTCGGGGGTCGGGTGAGACGATCCCTGAGATTACTCTACGATTTGTAGACATATCTGCTGACAACCCCGGGAGCACCGCCATGACCACCGCCGACGCGCCTCCGCTCGAGGCCGCCACCCCCGCACCGGCTCCGCGCCGCCGGCGCATCAACTGGTTCGCGGCGTTCTGGCGGTGGCACTTCTACGGCTCGGCGATCGTCATCCCCGTGCTGCTCGTCCTCGCGATCACCGGGCTCACCTATCTCTACCGCGCCCAGGTCGACGCCCTCACCCACCCGGGCGTGCTCACCGTGAGCGCATCCGCGGGCGCGGAGCGCGCCCCGCTGTCGGCGCAGGAGGCCGCCGTGCGCGCCGCCTACCCCGACCGGGACATCCTCTCGGTCACCGACAACTCGGGCGACCGGTCGACGATGTTCGTCACCGCCGTCGGCGACACCACCCGCAACGTCTACGTCGACCCGTTCCGCGCGAGCGTCACCGGCGACCTGTCGACCGACGACCTCGTCTCTGACTGGGCTCTGCGCATCCACGGCACGCTGCTCGCGGGCGACCTCGGCGATCGCGTCATCGAGCTCGGCGCCTGCTGGGCGATCGTGCTGTCGATCACCGGAGGCATCATCTTCTTCCTCGGACGCAAGCCGCGCGTCGGCGCCCGGCGTAAGCGCCTGTCGATGTCGGGCGTGCGCTCCACGCACGCCTGGGTCGGTCTCGGGGTCGGCGTCGGCATCCTGTTCCTCGTCGTCTCGGGCCTGCCCTGGACGGGGTTCTGGGGCGCACAGGCACAGCAGGTCGCGGCGCAGAACGGCACCGGGCTCTGGGGCGACGACCCCGGGGCATCCTCGACCGTCGGAGACCTCATCGAGCGCACCGACGGATCGTCGGGACCGGCCGGGTGGGCGATCTCCGAGGGGCGCACGGGCACCTCGACGGGGGCGGGCTCGGTGATCTCGATCGACACCGCCGTGGCCACCGCCCGCGCGCAGGGCGCGCCCGAGCCGTACTTCGTCGCCTACCCCGAAGGTGAGACGGGCGTCTACAGCGTCTTCGGCGATCAGTGGCACAACAACGGGAATCCGGCCGAGTCGGATGTCTCGCTCGAGACCACCGTGCACGTCGACCAGTACTCCGGCGCGGTCGTCGGACAGTACGGCTACGCCGACTACAGCACGCTCGCGAAGATCGTGTCGCAGGGCATCGCCGGGCACGAGGGGCGCCGCTTCGGCCCGCTCAACACCGTCATCACGACCGCGTTCTGCCTGGGCGTGATCTTCCTGTGCGTGACAGGCCCCGTCCTCTGGTGGAAGCGTCGCGGCGGCGCGACGGGCATGGCGGCCCCACGCGGGCGACTCCCCCTGTTCACGAACATCGTGCTGCTCGCCGCCGTCGTGGCACTCGGGCTCTTCCTGCCGCTGTTCGGGCTGTCGCTGCTGGTGATCCTCGCGCTCGACCTGCTCGTGATCCGGCGCGTGCCGGCGCTGCGTCAGTTCTTCGGCTCAGTCTGAGCGGTGCCGCCGAGCGCGTCGAGCGCGCGCTCGGCGGTCGCCTGAGGCGACAGGTCGGAGACGAGTGCGACCCCGGGTTCGTCGGCATCGAGCGGCTCGACGAGCGCGAGCTGGGAGGCCAGCAGCGACGGCGGCATGAAGTGGGTGCGCGCCCGCATCCGCTCCTCCAACACCGCCGCATCGGCGCTCAGCACGATGAATCGCACCGCCGGGTCGCCAGCCCGCAGCCGGTCGCGGTAGCGGCGCGCGAGGGCGGAGCAGGCGACCACCGCGCCCTCCCGAGCGGCCGCAGCGACGCGGTCGAGCCACGGCCAGCGGTCGGCGTCCGTCAGCGGCACCCCGGCCGACATCTTCGCGATGTTCTCGGGCGGATGCAGCACATCGCCGTCGACGAACGGCGCGCCCAGGCGAGCGGCGAGCGCCTCGCCGACGACGGTCTTGCCGACACCGCTCGGCCCGGCCACGACGATCCCCATCGCCCCAGTCTGACGCCCCGCCGGGCGGCCCCGCGCCCTCTAGGCTGGAAGCGCACGTTTCTGCGGCGTTCGCCGCGCATCCAAGGAGCATCAGTGACCGAGGCAGCAGCCAACATCGGAGTCGTCGGACTCGCCGTCATGGGGTCGAACCTCGCCCGCAACCTCGCCAGCCGCGAGGGCAACACCGTGGCGATCTTCAACCGCACCTACGCCAAGACCGAGGAGCTGCTCACCGAGCACCCCGAGGCCGGATTCGTGCCCGCGCGCGACTACGCCGAGTTCGCCGCGTCGCTGCAGAAGCCGCGCACCGCGATCATCATGGTCAAGGCCGGCGGCCCGACCGACGCGGTCATCGAGGACCTCATCTCGGTGTTCGAGCCGGGCGACATCATCGTCGACGGCGGCAACGCCCTCTTCACCGACACGATCCGCCGCGAGAAGCGCGTGCGCGAGACGGGCATCAACTTCGTCGGCATGGGCGTCTCCGGCGGCGAGGAGGGCGCGCTCAACGGCCCCTCGCTCATGCCCGGCGGCTCCGACGAGTCGTGGACCACGCTCGGGCCGATCCTGCGCTCGATCGCCGCGATCGCCGAGGGCGAGCCGTGCGTGACGCACGTCGGACACGACGGTGCCGGCCACTTCGTGAAGATGGTGCACAACGGCATCGAGTACGCCGACATGCAGCTGATCGCCGAGGCCTACGACCTCATCCGTCGCGGCACCGGCAAGTCGCCGGCCGAGATCGCCGACATCTTCGCGGCGTGGAACGAGGGCGAGCTGCAGTCCTACCTGATCGAGATCACGGCGGAGGTGCTGCGACAGACGGATGCCACCACCGGTCGCCCGCTCGTCGACGTCATCCTCGACCAGGCCGGAGCGAAGGGCACTGGCGGCTGGACCGTGCAGACGGCGATCGACCTCGGGGTGCCCGTGTCGGGTATCGCGGAGGCCGTGTTCGCCCGCTCGCTGTCGAGCCACCCCGAGCAGCGCGCCGTGTCGCAGAACCTGCCCGGCCCGCGCGGCGAGATCGCGGTCGACGACGCCGACGCGTTCGTCGAGCAGGTGCGCCTCGCGCTCTACGCGTCGAAGATCGTGGCGTACTCGCAGGGGTTCGACGAGATCCGCGCCGGCGCCGCGCAGTACGACTGGTCGATCGACCTCGGCAAGGTCGCCTCGATCTGGCGCGGCGGGTGCATCATCCGCGCCCAGTTCCTCAACCGCATCACCGAGGCCTACGACGAGCAGCCGACGCTCCCCGTCCTGCTCACGGCCCCGTACTTCGTCGACGCCCTCGAGCGCGCGCAGAGCGCGTGGCGTGAGATCGTGCGGGTGGCCGCGACATCCGGGATCCCCAGCCCGGCGTTCTCGTCGTCGCTGTCGTACTACGACGGCCTGCGCGCCGACCGGCTGCCGGCGGCCCTCATCCAGGGACAGCGCGACTTCTTCGGCGCCCACACCTACAAGCGCGTCGACCGCGACGGCACCTTCCACACGCAGTGGTCGGGCGACCGCACCGAGATCGAGGCCGTCGACACGCACTGACCCCGCACGACGAACGGCGCGCGGCCCCGGGGCATCCGGGACCGCGCGCCGTTCGCGTGTACGGGGTCAGCGCGTGATGTCGCGCACCTCGCCCTTCTCGAGGCGGAGACGCCGATGCGCGCGCTTCGCGACGGCCGAGTCGTGGGTCACCACGAGGAGGGTGAGCCCCTCCGCGTTCAGCGACTCCAGCAGCACGAGGATCTCGTCGCGCATGCTCTCGTCGAGGTTGCCGGTGGGCTCGTCCGCCAGCAGCACAGCGGGGCGCTTCGCCGTGGCGCGCGCGATGGCGACACGCTGCTGCTGACCTCCCGACAGCTCGCCCGGCTTGTGGTCGAGCCGGTCGGCGAGGCCCACGTGGGTGAGCGCCTCGACCGCCCGCGCGTGCCGTTCGGCCGCGGGAAGGCCCAGCGGGGCGAGTCCCATCTCGACGTTCTCCTGGGCGGTGAGCGTGGGGATGAGGTTGAAGCCCTGGAAGACGAACCCGATCTGCGTGGCGCGAAGGCGTCCCAGTTGTGCGTTCGACGCCGTCGCGATGTCGATGTCGCCGAGTTTCACGCTGCCGCTCGTGGGGCGGTCGAGCGCCCCGAGCAGCTGCAGCAGGGTCGACTTGCCGCCGCCCGTCGGGCCCTGGATGGTCGCGAACTCGCCCGCGCCGATCTCCAGATCCACCCCCTTGAGAGGGGTGACGGTGCGCTTCTTCTGCGCGTACGTCTTCACGACGGCGCTGAGTCGGTAGCCGGCCGCGGCGACGGGCGCCTCGACCGATTCCGGTGTGGTGTCGATGGTGGTGTCCATGTGTCCTGTCCTGACCTGTGTCGAAGGGATGCCGCGGCTCACGCGACCGAACGGAGGGCTTCGGCAGGGCTCAGCCGCGCTGCGCGCCAGCCGCCGAAGGCGCCTGCGACGACACCGCCGAGCACGGCCAGGCCGATGGCCGCCACGATCACCCAGACGGTGACGGGCGCGTGGAGGACGATGTTGCTGACCGCCTGGGTCGTCTGACCGAAGCCGCCCGGTGCGCCGCCACCGCCGCCGGGACCGCCCTGACCGCCGGTCGAGGTCGACGGGGCGGAGGAGATCGTCGGGGAGACGATGTTGATGATGATGATCCCGGCGAGGCCGATCACGAGTCCGACGACGCCGCCGATGAGGCCCTGCACGAGGGTCTCCCCCGCGACCTGCCCCACGACTCGGCCGTTCGACCAGCCGATCGCCTTGAGGGTGCCGAACTCCCGCGTGCGTCGTGAGACGCCCGAGATGGTGAAGAGCACGGCGAGCGCGAGGGCGACGACCAGCACGATGACCGAGAGCCAGGTGCCGAGGTTGGTGATGAGCGAGGTGGCGCTGGACAGCGAGCCCGACACGGTCGAGGCGAGGTCGCTCTGCGAGCTCACGGTCGCACCCGAGATCGCGGCGCTGAGGTCCGTCTTGATGCTCGAGATCGCATCGGCGGAGGTCGCCTGCACATAGATCGTCGAAACCACGTCGCCGACGCCCGCGAGCTTCTGCGCGACATCCAAGGGGATGTAGACGTCGCTGGCCGTGTCGGCCGATGACGAGTCCGAGGTGCTCGAGGCGACGATCCCGACGATGGTCATGTCGGTGCCGCCGACCGAGATCGTGCTGCCGACGGCGAGGCTCTTGCTCGTGGCGTACGTCGAGTCGACGACCGCGACGTCGGTGCCCTTGTCGCTCGCGGTGAGCAGACGGCCGGAGCTGACGGTGACCGCCGAGAGGGGGCCGACAGTGGCGTTCGACGGGTCGATGCCGAGCACCGTGAACGAGTTCACGTCGAACGAGCTGGGGCCGCCCGCGCCCCCGCTCTCGCCGCCCGACGGCGGCTGACCCTGGGTGCCGGTCGACCCGCTCGACGAGCTCTGCGACGGGATCTGCCCCGAGAAGGTCATGTTGGTGAGGCTGAGCGCGCCGGATGCCGCGGCCACCCCGGTCGTCGAGGTGACCGTCGACAGCGCGGTGGCGTCGAGCGTGCCGCGGCGCATGTCGGTGACCAGGCGCGATTGGCTGAGGGTCGTCGTGCCGTCGGAGGTCGAGCCGTCGCCGCTGCCGAACTGGAAGCGGCCGTTGCTCGAATCGGTGGATGATCCGGGTTGACTCACTGCTCCGGTGACGGTCAGGTCGGTGCCGACGCCGTAGACGGACGCGAGCGCTTGGCTCTGCGCGTCCTTGACGCCTGCGGCGAGCGAGTTCACGATGACGACGAGCGCGATGGCGATTGCGAGTCCGGCCGCGACGATCGCCGTCTGCTTCTTGCGCCCACCGAGCTCGCGGCGCAGGTATCTCAGATACATGTGGAAGGTCTCCTCTCGGGGTCTGTGTCCCGCCTGGGACGGTAGGCACCGGGATGATGTGCGCGACATCTGTCGCCTATGTGCCGCCGATGAAGGGAGAGCCTTCCGAAACTCACAGCAGGGACATAGGATCTGCCATAGTCGACTCATAGACAGGCGCGCAGAATCGGAGGTATGACCACGCCCACCGTTGCACCCGCCCTCACCCGCGCCGACGGGACTCCCCCGCGTGTGCTCGTCGTCGACGACGAGCAGATGCTCACCGATCTGCTGTCGATGGCTCTGCGCATGGAGGGCTGGGACGTGAAGTCCGCGGCATCCGGCTTCCAGGCGCTGCAGGCGGCCCGCGACTTCGAGCCCGACGCCATGGTGCTCGACATCATGATGCCCGACCTCGACGGGATGTCGGTGCTGCACCGCCTGCGCCAGGCCGGCAGCGATGTGCCGGTGCTGTTCCTCACGGCGAAGGATTCGGTCAGCGACCGGGTCGCCGGACTCACCGCCGGCGGCGACGACTACGTCACGAAGCCGTTCAGCCTCGAGGAGGTCGTCGCGCGCCTTCGTGGTCTCATGCGTCGCGCCGGAACCGCCCAGGCGAGCGACGCCGAACCCATCCTGCGGGTCGGCGACCTGTCCCTCAACGAGGACAGCCACGAGGTCGAACGCGCGGGACGCGAGATCGAGCTGACCGCGACCGAGTTCGAGCTGCTGCGCTATCTCATGCGCAACCAGCGTCGCGTCGTGTCGAAGGCGCAGATCCTCGACCGCGTCTGGAACTACGACTTCGGCGGACGCTCCAGCGTCGTCGAGCTGTACATCTCGTACCTTCGCAAGAAGATCGACGCGGGCGAGACCCAGGCCCTCATCCACACGGTGCGCGGCGTGGGCTACATGATCAAAGCCTCGCAGTGATGGCCCGTTCCCCCCGGCAGTGGCTGCGACGCCGCTGGTCTCTGCAGACGCGCCTCATGGTCACAGTGATCGGCTTCGTCTCGGTTCTGCTGGTGGCGATCGGCTTCGCGACCGGTGCGATCCTGAATCACATCCTGCAGGACAATCTCACCGCGCGCCTCACGAACGAGATGCAGCTGCTGCGGGTCGATCAGACCTCGACCGCGGCCGAGATCCTCACCGGCGGACGCCAGGAGGCCGGCTTCCTCCTGGTGGTGCAGAACTTCTCGAACGGGCCGACGTCACCCCAGACCGTGACCGGCGCCTACGTCGGCAGCGACCTCACCGTGCACACGATGACCTCGGCCGACCAGTCCGCGCTCATCGCGGACCTGCGCACACCGGGCGATCCCGACAGCGGCGCGGTGACCGAGGCGACCGCGGGAACGCTGGGCAAGTACCGCCTGATGGCGGCGACGGCGCCCGGAGGCACCTACGTCATCATCGGCATCCCGACATCGACGCTCACCCAGACCGTCACCCCCATCCTCACGACGGTGGCCGGGGTGACGGTGGGCGGCCTCCTGCTGCTCGCCATCATCCTGACCTTCGTGATCCGGCGCAGCTTCGCTCCGCTGCGTGCCGTCGCCGACACCGCCACGCGCGTCGCCGCGCTCCCGCTCTCCGAGGGTGACGTGTCGATCTCTGAACGCGTGCCGAACGGGCAGACCGACGACACGACCGAGATCGGGCGCGTGGGACTCGCCCTGAACACGCTGCTCGATCACGTCGACGAGTCCCTGGCCGCGCGCCATCGCAACGAGGAGCGGATGCGGCAGTTCGTCGCCGACGCGAGCCACGAGCTGCGCACACCCCTCGCCTCCATCCGCGGCTATTCGGAGCTGTCGCTGCGCGCGATGCGTCAGGCACCGGCGATGGCGATCGAGAACACCGAGCAGGCGCTGGAGCGCATCCAGGCGCAGTCGCTGCGCATGTCGGCCCTCGTCGAGGACCTGCTGCTCCTGGCGCGCCTGGAAGAGGGCCAGGAACTCGTCTACAGCGGCGTCGACCTCACCCGGGTCACTGTCGAGGCGCTCGGCGACGTACAGCACACCGGACCCGATCACACCTGGGTGATGGATGTCGCGGCGGAGCCCATCGTTGTCGCCGGCGACGCCGCGCGGCTCAGCCAGGTGATCGTCAACCTGCTCGCCAACGCGCGCACCCACACCCCGGCGGGCACCACGGTGACCTTGACCCTCCAGCAGCAGGGTGGCGAGGCGGTGCTGTCCGTGCACGACGACGGTCCGGGCATCGCCCCGGAGATCGCCGACGAGCTGTTCGAGCGTTTCGCGCGCGCCGATTCCTCACGCGCCCGCCGCACCGGCGGCACCGGGCTCGGCCTCTCGATCGCCCGCGCCATCGTGCACGCGCATCACGGCTCCATCGTGGTGTCGTCGAAGCCGGGCGACACCACGTTCACCGTGCGTCTCCCCGCTCGTCCCGAGCAGATCGCCCGCGCCGACGCCGCGTGAGCCGGGCGGGTGGGCTCCGCGCCCGCCCGCTCAGTAGCCGCTGAAGGCGTCGGTCGCGACCGACTTCGCGCTCGCGAGCGCCGGCGCGAGGTCGGCGATCAGCGCCGCCGGGCCGGAGATGTACGCGTGGCGCGCGGACAGATCGGGAACGGCGCTGCGAAGAGCCGCGGCATCCAATCGGGATCCGCCAGCCCAGCGCCAGCCCGCCGGAAGCGCGCCCGGGTCTTCTCGGGTGAACACCACGACCGGGACGCCGGTGCGCGCGAGCTCGTCGCGGAACACGACGTCGTCGGCGCCTGCGGCGACGTAGACGAGCACCGTGTCGCGCGCGATGCCTGCGAGGTGGTCGTGGCGCAGCTGCGACACGAACGGTGTCACCCCGATCCCCGCCGCGACCAGGAGGACGGGGGCCGGCGTGCGTGGCAGCACGAAGTCGCCCCAGACGCCGGTGGCGGCGAGCACGTCTCCCGGCTCGACCTCGGCGAGAGCGCGCTTGTAGGAGCTCTGCGCTCCCCGACCGTCGCGGAACGCGATGCGCACCTCGGGAAGGTCCTCGGGAGCGGACACGATGCTGAACTCGCGGCGGGTGCCACGGGCGTCCGGTCGCCGATGCGGCACGTCGAGCTCGAGGTACTGCCCCGCCTCGAACCGGAAGCGCCGCTTCGCGCGGAAGGTGAGCGCGGCGAGCGTCGGGGCGAGCTGCTCGCGGGAGACCAGGGTGAGCCGCACCGCCTGACGCAGCGCGAACGCGAAGGCGACGAGGTTGGCGATGACGAGCGCCCGCTCCTGGCCGAGGGTGATCTCACCGAGCGGGATCGGCCAGCCGGCCAGCACACCCGCGACCGCGGCGACCGCGAACTGCTGCCACCGACGTGGCGGAAGGGTCAGGGGCTCGGACAGCATGAACGCGCCGAGGAAGAGGAACGGGCTCTGCAGCAGCGCGAACTGCAGCGCCGTGCCGAGGTCGAAGGCGAAGCCGGCGGTGGCATACTGCACGGCCTGGCGCACGACCGAGACCCCGACGGCGAGCACCAGGAACAGCAGCACCACCCGAACCTTCTCGGTGCGCCAGACGACGGCAAGGCCGAACAGCGCCACCGGCAGCGCGAGCGCGGGCGCTCCCACCCACCAGCCGGAGGCGCCGAGCGCCGGCACGGCGATGCCGAGCAGTGTCAGCGCTGTCGCCCCGGCTGCGGCCGGGTTGAGCACGTGACGTCCCCGCCACACGAGCACGTACTTGGATGCCGCGGCCACCGCGCCCGCGATCGCGATGCCGCCGAGTCCCGCCGGGTCGAGTGTCGGCCAGAGCACGAACAGCAGGATGCCGGCCGTGATGAGCGACGACTCGATGCGACCACCGAGGCGCAGCAGGCGCTGAGCCGCGGCATCCGTCGCGACGCACACGACCACCAGCACCGCTGCCGTCGCGGCGAGCTCGCCCGGGGTCGGGCCGACGAGCCCGGCGAACGACAGCGCCAGCGAGATCACCGCGAGCGCGGCGAGGGAGAGCAGCACGAGTCGGTACATCGACACGCGCCCCAGCACCGCGAACACGCGGTTCCAGAGCGCGGAGAGCTGAGCGTTCATCGGAGCCCCTTTCAGAAGAACAGGTCGACGGGCGCGTCGGGTGACCACTCGACCTGACCGTCGGTCGTCATGCGCACCCAGTGCGCGTCGAGGGATGCCGCGGCCCGCGGCCCCTCGTCGAAGAACAGCGCGGTGGCCGCAGCATCCGCCGTCATCGCATCGGAGGCGATCGCCCACGTCGCCGCGACCGTGCGCACCGGTTCGCCGGTGCGTGCATCGAGCACGTGGTGCAGGCCGTCGCCCCACGCCCGACGGTTCACGGCGGAGGCGCACAGCGCCCCGGACGCGACCGTGGCCACCCCGATCGCGCGGGACGGATCGTAGGGGTGCTCGAGGCCGATGCGCTCGGTCACGCCGTACACGGCGATGTCACCGCTCGCGTCGACGACGTGCGCGTCATGGGTCTCGGCGAGCACCGCCGACACCCGGTCGACGAGGCGTCCCTTGCCGATGGCGCCCACATCGATCACGGCAGGCGCGTCGAGCGAGAGCGTGTCGTCGTGCCAGTGCAGGATGTCGCGCCACGCCGCCGGAGCGGGCATCGCCGCACCCGCGAGGAACGAATAGGCAGGGTCGTAGCCGAGGGCGTCGAGAGAACGGCCCACGAGCGGGTTCACCGCTCCCCCGGTCTCGTCCGAGAGCCGGGCGTACAGGTCGAGCATCGAGGCGCCGTCCGCAGGGAGCGGCGCCGAACCCCCCGCCGACAGGCGCGCGACGAGCGAGTCCGACCGGAAGCGGGACCACTGCTCGTCGAACTGCGCGACGAGCGCCCCGACCCTCGTGCGCACCCGCCCGGAGACCGGAGCCTCGGTCTCGACCGCCCACCGGGTGCCGATCGCGTCGAACTCCCAACGGGCGGAGAAGGTCACGCCGCCGCTTCGGTCTTGATCTCGGCGATCGCCTTGTTGAAGCCGCCGCTGGTCAGCGAGGAGCCCGCGACACGGCTCACCGAGATGCTGTCGATGCTCTTGCCGACGACCTCGGCGGAGATCCCGCCGATGAACTGCGACTGGTACTGCTGCGACTCGCGGGCCTGCGGGTTTCCGGTGACTTCGACGCTCTCGATCACACCGGACGCGAGCGTGACGGTGACGTCGATCGTCTCGACAGACTCGGGGGTCTGGTAGGAGCCCGTCGCGCTGAACGTGCCGTCCTTGTAGGAGCCCGAGGACGTCGATCCCGACGAGGTCGACGAGCCGCTGGTGCCGGACTGCGAGCCGGAGCCCGTGGTCGAGGTCGTCGAGGTCGTGGAGCAGCCGGCGAGCACGGCGATGCCGGCGATGCCGAGAAGGGCTGCGGAGGTGCGGACGGTGCGGGGTACGGCGGTGGTGCGGATCATGAAGGTCCTCCTGCGTCGGTTCCGGGGCCGCCCGGAGCTCCGGGCTCATCCATCCTTGCGAATGAATCTGGACGATCGTGCAGAACGGGCAACCGGTTGTGGATGACGCGGGCCCGCGGCATCCGCCCGGTCAGGCAGCCCCGTCGAACATGCTCGTGACGGAGCCGTCCTCGAACACCTCGTGAATCGCGCGGGCGAGCAACGGCGAGATCGGCAGGATCGTGAGCCCCGGGAACCGCTTCTCGGGGGCGAGCGGGATCGAATCGGTGACCACGACCTCGTCGATCGACGAGTCCTGCAGCCGGGTGGTCGCGGGATCGCTGAAGACCGCGTGGGTCGCTGCGACGATGACGCGGCGCGCGCCGTTCGCCTTGAGCGC
This sequence comes from Microbacterium sp. 71-23, assembly GCF_001897265.1. NCBI lineage: Bacteria > Bacillati > Actinomycetota > Actinomycetes > Micrococcales > Microbacteriaceae > Microbacterium > Microbacterium sp. 71-23. Next base: position 258,687 of record NZ_MKSL01000011.1, on the reverse strand, counting down.
CTGGGCGGCCTTCACGATCGTGCCGCCGGTGTCGATCATGTCGTCGACGAGGAGGCACACACGGCCGTCGACCCGGCCGACGATCTCGTTGACCGTGACCTGGTTCGCGACATTCGGGTCGCGGCGCTTGTGGATGATCGCGAGGGGTGCGTCGAGGCTGTCCGACCATGTGTCGGCGACCCGCACGCGACCGGTGTCGGGAGAGACGACGGTCAGCAGCTCGCGGTCCTCGGGGCTCAGCGTGGTGCGGAAGTGCTCGAGCAGCACGGGCTTGGCGAAGAGGTGGTCGACGGGTCCGTCGAAGAAGCCCTGGATCTGCGCGGCGTGCAGGTCCACGCTCATGACGCGGTCGGCGCCGGCGGTCTTCATGAGGTCGGCGACCAGGCGCGCCGAGATCGGCTCACGCCCGCGCCCCTTCTTGTCCTGACGGGAGTAGGGGTAGTACGGCGCCACCACCGTGATGCGCTTCGCCGAGGCGCGCTTGGCGGCGTCGAGCATGATGAGCAGCTCCATGAGCCACTCGTTGACCGGCGGGCCGAAGGACTGCAGCAGGAACACGTCGCACCCACGGATCGAGACCTCGAACCGCGTCAGCATCTCGCCCGACGCGAATGTGCGGTACTCGGTCGGCACGAGCTCGGTGCCGAGCTCAGCGGCGACGGCGGCGGCGAGCTCGGGGTGCGAGCTGCCGGTGGCGACGACGAGTCGCTTCTTGGTCTTGGCGACCAGCCCCGGCGCTATGCCGCGTTCCCGATCAAGATCGACCGTCTTGTCCTTGCGCGCCATCGTCTGCCTTCTGTGCGTGGCGGGCCCGCTCCGCGACCTGCGCGGCCTGGGTGCCCGAGCGATTCTTCTCGACCCACCCCTCGATGTTGCGCTGAGGGGCGACGCTGAGGGCCAGGGCGCCGGCCGGGACGTCCTTGCGGATGACGGCGCCGGCTCCGGTCTTCGCGCCATCACCGATCCTAACGGGCGCGACGAAGACGTTGTGCGAGCCCGAGTGCACCTCGTCGCCGATCTCCGTGCGGTGCTTGACCAGATCGTCGTAGTTCGCTGTGATCGCGCCGGCCCCGAGGTTCACGCCGCGCCCGATCGTCGTGTCGCCGATGTACGACAGGTGGGGCACCTTGCTGTCCTCGCCGATCGTGGAGTTCTTCACCTCCACGAACGTGCCCACCTTCGCTCCGCGGGACAGCTCCGCACCGGGGCGGAGGTAGGCGAACGGACCCACGTTGGCCTTCTCGCCGATGACCGCGAGCGTCGCATCCGAACGACGAACGGTCGCCCCGGCGCCGACCTCGCAGTCCACGAGACTCGTGTCGGGACCGATGATCGCCCCCTCGCCGATCGTCGTCGCCCGCAGCACGAGCGTGTTCGGCAGCAGGGTCACATCGGGGGCGAGCGTCGCGGTGACATCGATCCACGTCGTCGCCGGATCGAGCACGTTCACACCGTCGAGCTGCCACCGGCGCACCGTGCGCGCGTTGAGCGTGCGCGCCGCATCCGACAGCTGCACGCGGTCGTTGATGCCGAGGGCCGTGGATGCGTCGGGGGCACCGTACGCCGCCACCCGCTCCCCCGCAGCGCGCGCGAGGGCGACGACGTCGGTGAGGTACCGCTCACCCTGCGCGTTGGCAGCCGTGAGACCCGGCAGATGGGCGCGCAGCGTCGCGGCCCGGACGACATAGACACCGGCGTTGATCTCGGTGATCGCGAGCTCGGCGGCCGCCGCATCCTTCTGCTCGACGATGCGCTCGAGACCACCCCCGGCGCCGCGCACGATGCGCCCATAGCCGGTCGGGTCGTCGACCTGGGCCGAGAGCACCGACACCGCGGCATCCGCCAGCCGGTGCGAGGTCACGAACCCCGCGAGCACCGGCGCTTCGAGCAGCGGCACGTCGCCGGAGAGCACGAGCACATCGCCGTCGAAGTCATCGAGCGCATCAACGGCGAGCTCGGCCGCGCGCCCCGTGCCCGGGATGTCGTCCTGATCGACGACCTGCACGGCCGGCAGCGCGTCGAGCGCCGCCGCGGCGACGAGGTCGCGCTCATGCCGCACGACCACCACGACCCGGTCGGGCTCCAGCTCGATCGCCGTCGAGAGCACATGCGCGAGCAGCGACCGCCCGCCCAGCTGATGGAGCACCTTCGGCAGCGACGACTTCATGCGGGTGCCCTGACCGGCGGCGAGGATGACGACGGCGAGGCCGGTGGCGTTCTGCTCGTTCATGCTCCGCCGCCAGGACTCGAACCTGAACCTCACAGCTCCAAAGGCTGTCGTGCTGCCATTACACCACGGCGGACCGGCCCGCCCACGGCCTGCGCCGTCGGGAACCGCCCCCAAGTCTGCCACCTCGCCGCCCCGCGCCCGGGACCGGAGACACGGCGCGCGATAATGGGCGGATGGCACCCGAGAGCGACGAGGTCGACCGCATCGTCGAGGCCTGGATGACCCAGCGCCCCGACCTCGACTTCTCGCCTCTCGAAGTGCTCTCCCGCGTCGACCGGCTCTCCCGCCACCTCGACCGCGCCCGGCGTGAGGCGTTCCGCCGCAGCGAGCTCGAACCGTGGGAGTGGGACGTGCTGTCGGCGCTGCGCCGCGCCGGCGAGCCCTACCAGCTGAGCCCGAAGACCCTCCTGCAGCAGACTCTCGTCTCGAGCGGCACCATGACCAACCGCATCGACCGGCTCGTGGGGCGCCGCCTCGTGCAGCGCGAGGCCGACCCGGCCGACGGGCGCAGCATCCTGGTGACCCTCACCGACGACGGTCGCGTGCGCGTCGACGCCGCGATCACACGTCTCGTCGATGCCGAGGCGCACCTGCTCGAGCGGCTCTCGCGCACCGATCGCGAACGCCTCGCGTCTTTGCTGCGCAAGCTCAGCCTCGGATTCGACGCGTGAGGCACGCGGCGCACACGGACAGGAACGACTGATGGCCCATCTCATCGGCGGCGAGCATCTGCACGTCGAATTCCCCGCGAAGGTCGTGCTCGACGACGTCACCGTCGGTGTCGCCGACGGCGACCGTATCGGCATCGTCGGCCGCAACGGCGACGGCAAGTCGACCCTCATGCGCGTGCTCATGCAGCGGTACGCGCCGGATGCCGGCAAGGTGACGGTGCGCGGCGGCATCCGCGTCGGCATGCTCGCCCAGGACGACGACCTGCCGGAGTCCGGCAGCGTGCAGCACACGATCGTCGGCGACCGGCCGGAGCACGAGTGGCTCGGGGACGCCCGGGTGCGCGACGTGCTCAAGGGGCTCGTCGGCGATCTCGCCCTCGACGCCGACGTCGACACGCTTTCCGGCGGCCAACGTCGCCGGGTCGCGCTCGCGCGTCTGCTCGTCGGCGACTGGGATGTCGTCGCCCTCGACGAGCCCACCAACCACCTGGACGTCGAAGGCATCACCTGGCTCGCGGAGCACCTGCGGGCGCGGTGGAGCGCGGCATCCGGAGCCCTTCTGGTCGTCACGCACGACCGCTGGTTCCTCGACGCCGTCTGCACGCGCATGTGGGAGGTGCACGACGGCGAGGTGGAGCCGTTCGAGGGCGGGTACGGGGCGTATATCCTGCAGCGCGTCGAACGCGACCGGCAGGCCGCCGTCGCCGAGGACAAGCGCCGCAACCTGCTGCGCAAGGAGCTCGCGTGGCTGCGCCGAGGGGCCCCGGCGCGCACGTCCAAGCCGAAGTTCCGCATCGATGCGGCGACCCAGCTGATCGAGGGCGAGCCCGACCCGCGCAACGGCATCGAGCTGACCAAGCTCGCCACCGCCCGACTCGGAAAGGACGTCGTCGACCTCGTCGACGCCTCCGTCTCGTTCGACGAGAAGCCCGTGCTCGATCGAGTGGAGTGGCGCATCGCCCCCGGCGAGCGCACCGGCATCCTCGGGGCGAACGGCGCGGGCAAGTCGACCCTGCTCGCACTCGTGGCCGGCACCCTCGCCCCCACGTCCGGGCGCGTCAAGCGGGGGCAGACCGTCAAGGTCGCGCACCTGACGCAGCGGCTCACCGAGCTCGAGCCGGTCGAACGCCTGCGGGTGCGCGAGGTGCTGGCCGAGCAGAAGACGACCTACGTCGCCGGCGGCAAGGAGCTCACGCCCGCCCAGCTGCTCGAACGGCTCGGCTTTCGCGCATCGGAGCTGTCGACGCCCGTCGGCGACCTCTCCGGCGGTCAGAAGCGGCGCCTGCAGCTGCTGCTGGTGCTCATGGGCGAACCGAACGTGCTCATCCTCGACGAACCGACCAACGACATGGACACGGACATGCTCGCCGCCCTCGAGGACCTGCTCGACACGTGGCCGGGCACCCTGCTGGTCGTCTCCCACGATCGCTATTTCATGGAGCGCGTCACCGATCAGCAGTACGCCGTGCTCGACCACCGCTTCCGCCACCTGCCCGGCGGCGTCGATGAGTACCTGCGCCTGCGGGCCGCGATGACGGATGCCGCGTCACGCCCCGCGACCGCCGCGCCCCGAGCCGCGGCATCCACCCCCGCCGCGTCGACCCCGGCCCTCTCGGGCGCCGAACGCCGGGCGGCCGAGAAGGAGCTCGCCGCCATCGACCGGCGGCTCGCGAAGCTGGCGGAGCAGATCTCGGCGGTCGATGTGCGGCTCGCCGACGCGCACGACGACTACGCCGCGCTCGTGGCGCTGCAGACCGAGCGCGATCAGCTCACTACCGAGACCGTCGAACTCGAGGAGCGCTGGCTCGAGCTCGGCGAATCGGTGGGCTGAGAACGACCGGCGTCGATCACCGCGCAGCCCCCTCACCCCTCGACCGCACGCACGACGGGCCCGGCGCTGACGCGCCGGGCCCGTCGTGCACCGCCTACTTGATGTTGTTCGCCGCGAGGAACGCCTTCGCGATGTCGGCCGGCGACTGCTTGTCGACCGTGCTCTGCACGTTGAGGGCGACGAGCTTCTCGGGCGTGAGCGCGGCGCTCACCTGGTTGATGACGTCGGCGACGTCGCTCTCGATGCTCTTGGCGACGACCGGCACCACGTTCGACGCGAGGAAGAGCGCCTTCGGGTCCTTCAGCACGACCAGGTTGTCGGTCTGGATGCTCGGGTCGGCCGTGTACACGTTGGCGACGTTGACGGTACCGGCGACGAGGTCCTGCACGGTGGTGTCACCGGTCGCCGAGAACGCGACGGTCACGCCGTAGGTGGACTTCAGGCCGGTCGGACCGTACGGACGCTCGGCGAGCTCGGGCGGTCCGCCGAGGGTGAGCGGCTCGGTGACCTTCGAGAGGTCGGCGATGGTGGTGAGCCCGTACTTGTCGGCGAACGCCTTCGTGACCGTGTAGGAGTCCTGATCGGTCGCGGTCGACTGGTTCAGCACCGTGAGGTTCGACGGCAGGGCGGTCTGCAGGGCGGCGTAGACGTCGTCGGCCGACCGGGCGGTGGTGTTCGCGTCGAAGTACTGCAGCAGGTTGCCGGAGTACTCGGGGAACAGGGTGATCGCGCCGCTCTTGAGCTGCGGGATGTAGGCGTCGCGCTGACCGATGTTGAACTGGCGGGTGACCGTCTTGCCGGCGCCTTCGAGGGCCTGGGCGTAGATCTCGGCGATGATCTCGTTCGAGTAGTAGGCCTGCGATCCGATGACGATCGAGCCTCCCGCGCTCGTCGCGGTGGGGCCGGCGATCGAGCTGCTGGAGCCGCAGGCGCTCAGGGCGAGTGCGGCGACAGCGGCGATGGCGGCGGCGCCGATGACGCGTGCCGTGCGTGCTGTAGACATGGTGTCCTCTCTGGGTGCGTGAACCGAGGTTCTGGGCGATTCTTGGGGGTGGAGGGGGATGGAGCAAGACGGTGTGACGTCACGTGACGGCGAGAGCGGATGCCGCGGCGCGCCGTTCCCGGCGTGAGGTGCCGTGCTGACGCACGCCACGCGGCACCGAGGCCCACTGGGCGAGCGCCAGGATCGCGTCGAGGACGAGCGCCAACGCGGCGACGAGGATGGCCCCGCCGAGCACGACGTCGTACTGGCGGAGGTTCAGCGCGGTGATGATCGGCAGCCCGAGTCCGCCGAGGTTGACGTAGGCGGCGATCGTCACCGTCGCGACGACCTGCAGCACGGCCGAGCGCAGTCCTCCCAGCAGCAGCGGCAGCCCGAGCGGAACCTCGACCTTCCAGAGGATCTGCCATTCGGTCATGCCGACCGCGCGCGCCGCGTCGATCGTGCGGCGGTCGATCGCCTCGAAGCCGGTGTAGGCGCCGGCGAGCAGCGGCGGGATGCCGAGCAGCACGAAGGTGATCACCGCGGCCTCGGGCTTGTGCAGCACGCCGAGCAGCAGCACGAGGAAGATCAGAAGTCCGAAGGACGGGATGGCACGGGCGGCGCCCGAGATGGCTACGGCGAGCTCGCGACCGCGGCCGGTGTGCCCGATGAGCCAGCCGAGCGGCACCGCGATCAGCGCGGCGATGAGCACCGAGAGGAACGTGTAGTACAACTGCTGCGCGAACAGGATGGGCAGCGCGTCCGTTCCGGTCAGTCGATCGGGCGAGAAGATCCAGGCGAGGGCCCCGGTGAACAGGTCCATCAGGCGACCTCTGCCCCGGCGAGCACCCGGCGGGTACGTGCGCGGACGGTGCGGGAGCGTCGAGCCCAGGGCATGAGCAGGCGCCCCCCGAGCACCAGCAGCGCGTCGATCAGCAGCGCGATGACCATCACCGCGACGACACCCGAGAGCACCTCTTCGGTGATGCGGCGCTGCAGGCCGTTGGTGAACAGGTAGCCGAGGTTCTCGACGCCGACGAGGATGCCGACGGTGGCGAGCGCGATCGTGGAGACGGACGTCACCCGCAGCCCAGCGAGGATCACCGGGCCGGCGAGCGGCAGGTCGACAGTGAAGAAGCGACGCGCACCGCCGTAGCCGAGCGCGACAGCCGCCTGCCGCACGGACGGGTCGACCGACTGCAAGCCGTCGACCACCGAGCGCACGAGGATCGCGACGGCGTAGATCGTGAGCGCCACGATGAGGTTCGTCTCGCTCAGCGCGGAGTATCCGAACACAGACGGCAGGATGATCAGCAGCGCGAGCGAGGGGATCGTGTAGAGCAGCCCGGTCACGGTGATCAGCCAGCCGCGCAGCAGGCGGTAGCGCCACGCCGCCCAGCCGAGCGGGATGGCGATCACGAGTCCGAGCACGATGGCGATCAGGCTCTGGCGCAGGTGCGAGACCGCGAGCCCCGCGATGAGGCCGAGGTTGTCGCCGACCCAGATCACGACGACGCGCCCTCGGTCGCGAGGATGCCCTGGGTGCGGCCGTCGGCGTCGACGACGGCCGTTCCGCCGCCCGCGGTCGGTCGCAGCGACAGCGCACGCTTACCCCGGTCAGCTCCGATGAACGATCGCACGAAGTCGTCGGCCGGCGCCTCGATGATCTCGTCGGGCGTGCCGACCTGGGCGATCGCGGCACCCTTCGCGAGGATGACGACCTGGTCGCCGAGCAGGAACGCCTCGTCGATGTCGTGGGTGACGAACACGATCGTCTTGCCGATGTCGCGCTGCAGACGCAGGAGTTCCTGTTGCAGCTCGGCACGAACGATGGGGTCGACGGCACCGAAGGGCTCGTCCATCAGGAGGATGTTCGGATCCGCCGCGAGTCCTCGCGCGACGCCCACGCGCTGCTGCTGACCGCCCGAGAGCTGGTTCGGATACCGCGCGGCGAGCGCGCGATCGAGCCCGACCGTGTCCATCAGTTCGAGCGCCCGCGCCCGCGCGGCACGGCGGGTGGCACCGGTGAGCCGCGGAACCGTGGCGATGTTGTCGACGACGCTGAGGTGCGGCAGCAGCCCCGCGTTCTGCATGACGTAGCCGATGCTGCGGCGCAGGGCCACGGCCGACCGATCGGCGATGTTCTCTCCATCGATCTCGATGCGCCCGGCGGTCGGCTCGACCATGCGGTTGATCATGCGCAGCAGGGTGGTCTTGCCGCAGCCCGAGGAGCCCACGAACACGGTGGTGGACCGTGCGGGAAGCTGCAGGGAGAAGTCGGCGACGGCGCGGGTGCCGTCGGGGAAGGTCTTGGATACGGCCGAGAATTCGATCATCGGTCGTCCTCTCAGTCGGTGATCTCGATCTCTTTCCAGAACGCGACATAGCCGGAGAAGTCGGCGCCGACCTTCTCGATCGCGGTGGGGTAGGGCTCGGGGTAGCTCCATGCCCGGTCGGTGAGCTCATTCCCGTCGACGGTCACGGTGAAGTACTGGCACGCGCCCTTCCAGGGGCACGTGTACGGCGTCGGGCTGGTGGTGAGTACACCCTCACGCACCGCCGCCGGCGGGAAGTACCAGTTGCCTTCGATACGGATCAGATCGGCCTCATCGGCCTCGGCGATCACGGTGTCGCCCAGTCGCGCCTGCATTGCGTCCTCCGTTCGGGGCGGCCGCCGGCCGCTCGCATCGCGGGCGGCGATCACCGCTCACGCACACGCTATTCGCAGCGGCGGACATTTCGGACGGGATTGTGACGCCGGATGTCGTGCGCTATGCCCGCATCAGTACCAGAAGCTCAGCATGGGCGCCTGCGGCGCGGCGAACAGAGCGGATGCCGCGGCCACCCCGTCACCCGTGACCCGTCCCGCCGCAGCGAGGGTCGCGAGACGCACCCCTCCCAGGTAGGCGGCCGACAGTTCGGCGATGCCGAGGCGGAGGGACGGGGCATCCGTCGTCTCGTCGGCGTGGCGCACCGAACCGACGCCGCGCTCGTCCACATCGAGCAGCACACGGCCGGCGGCGAACCCGAGCGGGTCGGCGATCTCGATCACCACGCGCCCGGCGCCGCTGTAGCGACGGGCCTCGAGGGCGGCGACGACATCGAGGATGCGCACGTAGTGGTGATCGCGCACCGTGCGCTGTGCGGCACGCTGGTCGGCGATCATCCAGAGCAGCGGCTCGTCGACCGAGAGCTCGGGCGCCTCGATCCAGCCGATCAGATCCATCTCGAGGAAGAAGCGCCAGAGACCCGCGTAGGACTCGTCGTCGAGCGCGAGGAGGTACACGAGCTCGAGGGTCGAGCGCGCGAAGTCGTCGTGCGACTCCGTCACGCTGTAGAGCGCCACGCCGGTCACCTCCCCCGCCACCGTCGTGTAGACGACGGTGCGCAGCTCTTCGCCCTTCTCCGAGTCAGGACGCGTGCGCAGGAAGCGGTCCCAGTGCCCGGCCGGCATCGTGATCTCGCCCGGCCGGGCGAGGCGCACGCGGTCGTACAGCGGCTCGATCAGGGCGCGTGCGTCGACTCTCGGCACGAAGTCCACGCGTCCCGGCGAGACCGGACCGATCCATCCGGCGCGCTTCGCCTCGATCCGCCAGTGCGCAGCCTCTGCGGCGGGGGCGAAGCCGTACCGGCCGTAGAGCGTCGACTCGCTCACGGTGAGGGTCGCAACCGGCACGCCGGCGGATGCCGCGGCCCGCAACTCGCCCTCCATCATCGCCCGCGCGAGACCCCGCCGTCGATGGGTGGGGGCGACGGTGACGGAGCTGATGGCGGCCGTGTCGATGAGCGCCGGCCCGGGGACGGTGAGCTCGGCGAGCCACGACGCGAACGTCGCGACAGGGGTGCCGGGCACCGGGGCGGAGTCGTCGTAGACGCCCAACCGGCGACGCGCCCGCAGCCCGTCGAACGCGGCCTGGCGCTGCACCTCGGAGCGCTCGGTGCCGAGGAATCCGCGGGAGACGGCCTCGATCCAGCCGTCCGAGGCGGCACGGTCCTCGTCCGTGACGAGGTCGGCGCGCAGCCCCAGGTCGCCGAGCCGGCGCGCCTGACGCTCATCGAGCGGGGCCGCCAGGAAGGCGGCGACGGCGGTGTCGTTCATGATCTCCTCCAGCGGCGCGGTGCGCCCGATCAGTCGTCGTGGATGACGCGTGCCCCCGGCACCGGGCCGTGCACGTGGTGCGCGACGTGCCCGGCGGCCGAGAGCCCGATCTGCAGGTCGATGGCGGCCTCGGGGCCCGCCGCGAGGAACGCGACCGTGGGACCCGAACCCGAGACGATCCCTTCGAGGGCGCCGGCGGCGCGACCCGTCTCGAGCAGGTCGGCGAGGTCAGGTCGCAGCGCGAGCGCGGCCTGCTGCAGATCATTGCGAAGGCTCGCGGCGAGCATGTGCGCATCGCCCGCGCGCAGCGCATGCAGAACGGCGTCATCGACCATCGGCCGACGCGCGGGCACGATGTCGAGCGAGGCGTCGTCGCGGTGCGCGTCGAGGGCGGCGAAAACGGCCGGAGTCGACAGGCCGTCCTCGCTCGTGACGATCACCCAGTCGAAACGCCCGCGCGCCAGGGCAGGACTCAGGTCGTCGCCGCGCCCCAGCCCGATCGCCGTGCCGCCGGAGAGCGCGAACGGCACGTCGGCACCGAGTTCGGCCGCCAGCTCCCGCAGCCGGATCGGCGAGATGCCGGTTCCCCACAGCGCGTCGCACGCGACGAGGGCGGCTGCGGCATCCGCGGATCCTCCGCCCATCCCACCTGCGACGGGCACATCCTTGACGATGCGCAGGTGCACGCCCGCGTCGATGCCCGCCTCGTCCGCGACCAGCTGCGCGGCGCGCACGGCGAGGTTGCGGGCGTCGAGTGGGACACCCGCGACATCCACCGATCCGGTGACCTCGATCGTCAGGTCGTCAGACGCCGAGGCCCACACGTCCTCGTACGCGGAGACGGCCTGGTACGCCGAGGCGACGTCGTGGTACCCGTCGGCGCCGAGCGCGCCGACCTCGAAGAAGAGGTTGATCTTGCCCGGGGCGCGCACGTGCACGGTCGGGGCGGGGAGGATCACAGCTTCGATGATTCTGCCCACAGGTTGACGTCGATGACATCCGACAGCGCGTCGATGCGCTCGAGCTCGTCGGTGTCGAAGGCCGGTCCGGTGAGGGCGGCCAGGTTCTCGTCGAGCTGCTCGATGCTGGAGGCCCCCATGAGCGCCGAGCACACGGTGGGCTCGCGCAGCACCCACTGGATCGCCATCTGCGCGAGCGTCTGACCGCGCTCCTTCGCGATCGTGTTCAGTGATCGCAGCGACGCGATCGCCTGGTGCGACAGCGCCCGGTCGGGCAGGCTGTCGCGCGGCTGCGAGCGCTTGGCCTTGCCGTCGCCGAGGTACTTGCCGGTCAGGAGCCCCTGGGCGAGCGGCGTGAAGGCGATAGCCGACATGCCCTCTTCGGCGAGGACGCCCGTCAGACCGTCCTCGATCCACCGGTTGAGGATCGAGTAGGCGGGCTGATGGATGATCAGCGGCGTGCCGAGGCTGCGGGCCACCGCCGCGGCGACCGCGGTGCGCTCCGCGGAGTACGACGAGATGCCCACGTAGAGCGCCTTGCCCTGGCGCACGAGCGTGTCGAGCGCGCCGATGGTCTCCTCGACGGGAGTGTCGGGATCGACCCGGTGGGAGTAGAAGATGTCGACGTAGTCGAGCCCGAGCCTCGTCAGCGACTGCTCGGCGCTCGCGAGGATGTACTTGCGGCTGCCGAGGTCGCCGTGCGGCCCGGGCCACATGTCCCACCCCGCCTTGGACGACACGACCAGCTCGTCCCGGTAGGGCTTGAAGTCCTCGCGCAGCATGCGTCCGAAGTTGGTCTCCGCGGCGCCGTAGGGAGGACCGTAGTTGTTGGCCAGGTCGAAGTGGATGATGCCGTGGTCGAAGGCGTGCCGGAGGATGCCACGCTGCGTGTCGAAGGCGACGTTGTCGCCGAAGTTCCACCACAGGCCGAGCGAGATCGGCGGGAGGTAGAGACCGGATGTCCCGACCTGACGGTACTCGGTGAGGTCGTACCGATCCGGGGCCGCCGTGTAGGGCCGGTGGATGTCGGGGACGGAGGGTCGGATACGCGGCTCTGTGCTCACCCGCCCAGGCTAGCCGCCGCGCGGGCGATGCGCAGGTAGTCCTCGACGGTGAGGTCCTCACCGCGGGCGGTGGGGGCGACATCCGCACTCTCGAGCAGCGCACTGGCCGACGCGGACGACCCGCCGAGCACCCCGGAGAGCGCCTGGCGCAGCATCTTGCGGCGCTGTTGGAAGGCCGCGTCGACGATGCGGAACGTCGCCTGCCGCTCGGCCTCGGTGCCACGCGCCTCGTGCGCGCGGGCGAATCCCACGAGCACGCTGTCGACATTGGGCACGGGCCAGAACACCATGCGCGACACCGTGCCGACCAGGCGCCAGTCGCCGTACCACGACGCCTTGACGCTGGGGGCGCCGTACACCTTGGAACCCGGCCCCGCGGCGAGCCGCTCGCCGACTTCGGCCTGCACCATCACGACGCCCCGCTCGAGACGCGGGAAGGCCTCCATGAAGTGCAGCAGCACGGGCACGGACACGTTGTACGGCAGATTCGCGACGAGCACCGTCGGCTCCCCCGGCAGCGAGGAGATCGTGAGCGCGTCGGCGTCGACCACGGTGAGGGCGCCGTCCTCGACACCGTGGTCGGCGGCGGTCTGCGGAAGTCGCGCGGCGAGGCGGTGGTCGATCTCCACCGCGGTCACCCGGGCGCCGGTCTCCAGGATCGCGAGCGTCAGCGACCCGAGCCCCGGGCCGACCTCGACGACGCGGTCGTCGGCCGTGACGGATGCCGCGGCCACGATCTTGCGCACGGTGCCGGGGTCGTGCACGAAGTTCTGACCGAGCTTCTTCGTCGGGGTGACGTCGAGCTCGGCGGCGAGGGCGCGGATCTCGGCCGCGCCGAGCAGATGCACGGTCACCCCCTCACCCTAACGAGGCGCGGCGTCAACCCCCGACCCGCCCCTCCGGGCGCCACTAGGGTGGTGCGGTGAGCACTGGAACGATCCCCGCCGACGCCTTCTCTCTGCGCAGCCCCTTCGGGCGACGGGCGGTGGGGCTGTCGGTCGCGGCGGCCGTCGGAGGTTTCCTGTTCGGCTTCGACTCGTCGGTCATCAACGGCGCGGTCGACTCGATCGGCGGGCACTTCTCCCTCGGCTCGGCACTGACGGGCTTCGTCGTCGCGGTGGCGCTCCTCGGGTGCGCCGTCGGCGCGATGATCGCCGGCTCGCTCTCCGATCGCTGGGGGCGCCTGCGCGTCATGCTGCTCGGCGCCGGCCTGTTCTTCGTCTCCTCGATCGGCGCGGGCCTCACCTTCAGCGTTCCCGACCTGATCCTGTGGCGCGTGGTGAGCGGTCTCGGCATCGGCATCGCCTCTGTCGTCGCGCCGGCCTATATCGCAGAGATCGCACCGCGTCAGATCCGCGGATCGCTGGCGTCGCTGCAGCAGCTCGCGATCACGCTCGGCATCTTCGGGGCACTGCTGTCCGACGCGCTGCTCGCGACGTGGGCCGATGGCGCCGCGAACACGCTCTGGCTCGGCCTGGAGGCCTGGCGCTGGATGTTCATCGTCGGGGTGATCCCCTCGGCGGTCTACGGGATCCTGGCTCTCACCCTCCCCGAGTCCCCGCGCTTCCTTCTCGCCGCCGGCCGCACCGACGAGGCGCGCGCGGTCTTCGCCCGCCTCGTGCCGCCGGCCGACCTGGAGCAGACCCTGCGCGAGCTGACGAACGCGATCAGCGCGGACCGCACCACCAAGAAGGCGTCGCTGCGCGGACACGTGCTCGGACTTCAGCCGATCGTCTGGGTGGGCATCATCCTGTCGGTGTTCCAGCAGTTCGTCGGCATCAACGTGATCTTCTACTACTCGACGACGCTGTGGCGCGCGGTCGGGTTCACCGAGGGCGACTCCCTGGTCATCAGCGTCATCACCTCGGTCACGAACGTCGTCGTCACCCTGGTCGCGATCTTCCTCGTCGACCGGGTGGGCCGAAAGCCCATCCTGCTGGTCGGCTCGGTGCTGATGACCCTGTCGCTGGGCATCATGGCGCTCGCGTTCACCTTCTCGGTGACGGTGAACGGCGAGGTGTCCCTCCCGGGCGCCTGGGGCCCGATCGCGCTCGTCGCCGCGAATCTGTTCGTCATCGGGTTCGGCGCGTCGTGGGGTCCGCTCGTGTGGGTGCTGCTGGGCGAGATCTTCCCGAGCCGCATCCGCGGTCGCGCGCTCGGCGTCGCGGCCGCGGCGCAGTGGATCGCGAACTTCGTCATCACGGTCTCGTTCCCCTCGATGTCGGCGTGGTCGCTGCCGCTCACCTACGGCATGTACGCCGTGTTCGCGGCCCTCTCCTTCGTCTACGTGCTGCTGAAGGTGCCGGAGACCAAGGGCATGGAGCTCGAGAAGACCGAGACGCTGTTCGTGGCGGCACCCAAGAGGTGACGGATGCCGCGGCCCGGTGCCGTCCGGTTCGCGGTCACGCCCGCACGAAGCGCGGCTGGCGCGGTGGGCGCCGAGGGTCCGGGGGCGCGGCGAGCGTGCCGTCGGGCGCGATGTGGTCGAGCATCGCCGCGACCACCGCGACGATGTGCGGATCGTCGACCCGATAGAGCTGCCGGCGTCCCTGCCGGCGTGCGCTGACGACACCGGCGGCGCGCAGCTTCGCGAGCTGCTGGCTCGTCGCGGGGATCGTCGCCCCGGTGCGCTCAGCGAGGGTCGTGACATCCGATTCGTCGTCCGAGAGCAGCCACACCAGGTGCAGGCGGCCCGGAACCGACAGGAGGTCGAACGTGTCGGCGGCGGCGGCGAGCTGCGCGACCGAGGGTGCGCCCGAGTCATCCGTCACCCGGTCGCTCATGCGTCTCCCCTCGTTCACCGTTCATTTGCGCAATTGATTGACTATTGCGTATGGTATCCGAGGCCCGGATGCCGCGGGCGACGCGACGAGCGCGAGGAGGTGAGGGACATGAGTTCTCCCAGTGACAGTCCCCGACTCCCCTCCGCCACGCGCACCCTCGGCTGACCCGCCTCGCGGGAGGCCCGGAGCGCGCCCATCCGCAAGGAGCGCGCCATGTCGACGCCCACCACCTTCGCCGGCCACACCACCGTCGGCGCCCGCTCCGGCACCCGTCTCGCCGCCGACGCCGTCGTCCTCATCGGCTTCGCCGCAGTGCTGTGGCTGCTCATCCACCTCTCGCAGGGGATCGCCGCGCCGTTCGACCCGTCTCGCGACATCGACGCCGTCTCCACCGACCCGTCACAGCTGCCCTACGACGCCGCCCGGTCGCTGCTGCGCATGTTCATCGCGCTCGCGGCATCCGTGGTGTTCACCTTCGTCTACGCGACGGCCGCCGCGCGGTCGCGGCGCGGCGAGAAGGTGCTGATCCCGATCCTCGACATCCTGCAGTCGGTGCCGGTGCTCGCGTTCCTGTCGGTGACGCTCACCGTCTGGATCGTCATCTTCCCGAACTCCGAGCTCGGCGTCGAGTGCGCCTCGATCTTCGCGATCTTCACGAGCCAGGCGTGGAACATGACGTTCGCGTTCTACAACTCGCTCACCACGCAGCCGCGCGATCTCGACGAGGCGGCGCGCCTGCTGCGGTTGACCCGCTGGCAGCGCTTCTGGAAGCTCGACGTGCCCAGCGGCATGATCCCGCTCGTCTGGAACGGCATGATGAGCTTCGGCGGGGGCTGGTTCTTCCTCGTCGCGAGCGAGGTCATCTCTGTCAACAACCACACGTATGCCCTACCCGGCATCGGATCGTATGTCGCGAGCGCGACGGCCGAGGAGAACATCCCGGCGATCCTGTGGGCCATCGCCGTCATGATCGTCATGGTCGTCGGGGTGAACGCGCTGTTCTGGCGGCCGCTGACCGCGTGGGCGGAGCGTTTCCGTATGGGCGACACGTCGAGCCAGGTGCCGCAGCGCAGTGTCGTGCTCGACGTGCTGCGCCACTCCGGGGTGCCCCGCCTGATCGGCCGCGCGCTCGCACCGCTCGGGCGCGGCCTCGACCGGGCCATGGCGGTCTTCGGCGTCGCCGACGTGCCGCTGCGCGTCGACCCGCGCCGGCGGCGCATCGGCGACCTCGCATTCGCCGTGGTCGTCGCCGTCGCCCTCACGTGGGGCACCGTGCAGGTCATCATCTTCGTGCAGTCGAGCGTCGGCCTGTGGGAGTTCGCGGATGCCGCGGGCCTCGGGCTCGTGACCTTCGGGCGCGTGCTCGTGCTGCTCGTGTTCGGCACCATCATCTGGGTGCCGGTGGGCGTGTGGATCGGGATGAACCCGCGGGTGACGCGCTTCGCTCAGCCCGTCGTGCAGGTGCTCGCGAGCTTCCCGGCGAACTTCCTCTTCCCGTTCGTCACGCTGGCACTCATCCACACCGGCATCTCGCTCAACATCGGCGGAATCCTGCTGATGGCGCTCGGCGCGCAGTGGTACATCCTCTTCAACGTCATCGCCGGCGCCTCGGCGATCCCGGCGGACCTGCGGGACGCCGCGACATCCCTGCGCCTGTCGCGCTGGCAGCGCTGGACGCGCCTCATCCTGCCGGCCATCTTCGCGTCGTGGGTGACGGGCGGCATCACCGCGGCCGGCGGCGCCTGGAACGCGTCGATCGTCTCGGAGGTCGTGACCTACGGGTCGACGACCCTCACCGCCGTCGGCCTCGGCGCGTACATCGCGAACGCCACCGCCACCGGCGACAGCCCCCGCGTGTACGTCGGGGTGATCGTGATGAGCCTGTTCGTCGTCGGCCTCAACCGGCTGTTCTGGCGGCGGATGTACCGGCTCGCCGAACGTCGCTTCTCCCTGACCTGACCCACCCGCCCACTCCGCGAAGGAGGTGCCCCATGGCACAGAACACCGCCTCCGTCCGCGACACCGCGATCGTCGAGGTCGACGACGTCACGACAGCCTTCCCCTCGAGCGACGGCGGCACCCTCACGGTGCTCGACGAGGTGTCGCTGACCCTCCGAGAAGGCGAGATCGTGGCACTCCTCGGGAAGTCCGGGTCGGGGAAGTCCACCCTCCTGCGCACGGTCGCCGGTCTCATCGCCCCCACCAGCGGCGAGGTGCGCTACCGCGGCCGGCCGATCAACGGTGCGAACCCGGGCGTCGGGATGGTGTTCCAGTCGTTCGCGCTCATGCCGTGGCTGACCGTGCAGGGCAACGTCGAGCTGGGACTGGCCGCCCGCTCGGTGTCGGCCGCGGAGCGCCGTCAGCGCGCCCTCGACGCGATCGACCTGATCGGTCTCGACGGCTTCGAGTCGGCGTACCCGCGCGAGCTCTCCGGCGGCATGCGCCAGCGCGTGGGGATCGCGCGCGCCCTGGTGCTGCGCCCGGACGCGCTGCTCATGGACGAGCCCTTCTCGGCTCTCGACGTGCTCACCGCCGAGAACCTGCGCAACGAGGTGATGTCGCTGTGGGCGCAGCCCGACTTCCCGACGAAGTCGGTCTGCATCGTGACCCACAACATCGAGGAGGCGGTGCTCATGGCCGACCGCGTCCTCGTCCTCGGCTCGAACCCCGGGCACGTGCGCGCCGAGGTCGGGGTGCCGCTCCCCCGCCCGCGCGACCGGCGGCATCCGCTCTTCGCCCAGACCGTCGATCGGCTCTACGCCCTGCTGACCGGCACCGGCCCCGGTGCTCCCGGCACGGCGGCCGCGCCTGTCGCCGCCACTCCGCTCAGCGCGCCGCTGCCCGACGTGTCCGTGGGCGGGCTCGCCGGCCTCGTCGAGATCGTGCACTCGCACAACGGCCAGACCGACCTGCCCGACCTCGCCGACGAGCTGTCCTTCGAGGTCGACGACCTCCTTCCCCTCGTCGACGCGGCCGCCCTGCTCGGATTCATCGAGGTCGACGGGGCGCAGCTCTTCCTCACCGAGGACGGTCGCGCCTGGGGACGCGCGGACATCCAGGAGTCGAAGAAGCTGTTCGCACGCCTCAGCGCGGCCCACGCCCCGCTCGTGCGCACGATCCTCAAAGCGCTCGAGAACAGCGACGACGGCGCCCTGCGCGACGACTTCTTCCTCGACCTGCTGCGACGCGGCTTCTCGGGGGCGGACGCGCGGGTGCAGCTGGACATCGCGATCCAGTGGGGTCGCTACGCGGAGCTCTTCGACTACGACGCCGACTCGGGCGAGCTCGTGCTCGGCGAGGTCGCCGCCGCGTTCGGGGTGTGACCCCGACCGAGCGGCGCACCGCTGTTGCGGAGCCGGTTCAGAACTCGCCGTAGACGGCGAGCGTGTTCGCCGCGAGCTGTGCGCACAGCTCGTCGAGGTCGGTCTCGAGCGTCTCGGCCATGAACCGCACGGTCAGCGGCACGAGGTACGGGGCGTTCGGGCGACCGCGGTAGGGCGCGGGCGTGAGGAACGGGGCATCCGTCTCGACCAGGATGCGATCGCGCGGAGCCACGCGGAGGGCGTCGCGCAGGTTCTCGGCGTTCTTGAACGTGACGTTGCCCGCGAAGCTCAGCCAGTAGCCGCGGTCGCTCGCGACCCGCGCCATGTCGGCGTCGCCGGAGAAGCAGTGGAACACGGTCTTCTCCGGGGCGCCCACGCGGTCGAGGGTGTCGAAGACGGCCTGGTGCGCGTCGCGGTCGTGGATCTGCATGGCGATGCCGTGCCGCTTCGCGATCGCGATGTGCGCCTCGAAGCTCTCGATCTGGGCCGCGATGCCGTCCTCGCCGGTGCGGAAGAAGTCGAGTCCGGTCTCGCCGACCGCGCGCACCCGGGGCTGGGCGGCGAGGGTGTCGATGACCTCGATCGCCTCAGCAAGGCGTCCGGCGGCGGCGTACTCGGGCGCCTCGTTCGGGTGCAGGGCGACGGCGGCGAGCACCCGGCGGTCCTGCTCAGCAGCCCACGCGCACCACTGCGACGACTCGATGTCGCCGCCCACCTGCACGACGCCGGCGATGCCGACGGCCTCGGCCCGGTCGAGCTGCTCGCCGAGCGTCAGCGGGGAGTCGCCGTCGGCGATCTCGAGGTGCGTGTGGTTGTCGTAGACGGCGACGGCGAGGGGTTCCGGCGCGTCGGGATAGCGCAGGTCCTTGCGCCCGTCGGCCGTGCGCTCGCGCACGTACTGGCTGGGATCGCTCGGAACCTGCGCGTTCACGCGGTCTCGACCCGCGGGAAGAGAGGAGACAGCCCGTTGACAGATGTGCCGGGACGAAGGATGCCCCAGCTCCCCGCCGCCCGCAGCGGCTGGTCGACCAGGCGCCCCAGGCTCTCCGCGGCGCCGAGTGCGATCCAGAGCTTCTCTGTCGCGATCGGGGTGACCGGGCTCAGCAGCACGGCGAGGGCCCGCAGCCCCTCGGCCGCCGTGTAGAGCACGGTGCCGAGCCGCTCGCGGTCGCCGTCCTCCTTGGCGAGCACCCAGGGCTCGTTCTCGGTGATGTAGCCGTTGAGGGCGTCGACGATGGTCCAGATGGCGGCGATCGCCTCATCGATGCGGAACCGCTCGATGGCCGCATCGGCGTTCGCCGCGGCATCCGCCACGATCTTCTGGATCGCGAGATCGCCCTCCGCATACGCGGCCGGCGGCGGCACGATGCCCTCGACGTAGCGCTCGATCATCGCGATCGTGCGGGAGGCGAGGTTGCCGAAACCGTTGGCGAGCTCGGCCTGGTAGCGGGCGGAGAGGTCCTCCCACGAGAACGAGCCGTCCTGGCCGAACGCGATCGCCGACAGGAAGTAGAAGCGGTACGCGTCGGAGCCGAACGTGTCGGTGATCTCGGTCGGCGCGATGCCGGTGAGCTTCGACTTCGACATCTTCTCGCCGCCGACGAGCAGCCAGCCGTGCGCGAACACGCCGCGCGGAACCTCGAGACCCGCCGCGAGCAGCATCGCCGGCCAGATGACCGCGTGGAAGCGCAGGATGTCCTTGCCGACCACGTGGAACGCCGGCCACCGGCGCTCGAACTGGGTCTCGTCGGCGCCGTAGCCGACGGCGGTCGCGTAGTTCAGCAGCGCGTCGACCCACACGTAGATGACGTGGGTGTCGTCCCACGGCACCTTGATGCCCCAGTCGAACGCGGAGCGCGAGATCGACAGGTCCTTCAGGCCCGAGCGCACGAAGGAGATGACCTCGTTGCGCGCCGACTCGGGACGGATGAAGTCGGGGTTGTCCTTGTAGAGCTTCAGCAGGGGCTCGGTGAACTCGCTGAGCTTGAAGAAGTAGTTCTTCTCCTGCAGCAGCTCGAGCGGCTTGGAGTGGATCGCGCAGACCTTCAGACCCTCGAACGGACCGGTGCCGTCGACGATCTCGCTCTCGGGCTTGAACTCCTCGCAGCCCACGCAGTACAGCGCCTCGTACTCGCCGGCGTAGATGTAGCCGCGGTCGTAGATGGCCTGCACGAAACGCTTGACGCCCTCCTCATGCCGCTCCTGGGTGGTGCGGATGAAGTCGTCGTTCGAGACGTCCAGGGTCGTCAGCAGCGGGAACCACGCCTCGCCGACCAGCTTGTCGACCCACTCCTGCGGGGTGACGCCGTTGGCGGCCGCGGCGCGCAGCATCTTCTGCCCGTGCTCGTCGGTGCCCGTCAGCATCCAGGTGTCATCGCCCGCCTGGCGGTGCCAGCGGGCAAGGGTGTCCACCGCGACGGTCGTGTACCCGTGGCCGATGTGCGGCACATCGCTCGGGTAGTAGATCGGCGTCGTGATGTAGAAGGAGGAACCGGACGTCACCCATAGATTCTAGAAGGGCCGGATGCCCCTCCTCGCCGTTGTGACGGCCTCTTCAGCCGCGGCGCGCGAGGGCCGCTTGGTACAGGTCGCGGGAGGCGAGTCCCGTCTCGGCGGCGACGGCGGTCGCGGCATCCTTCAATCGGGTTCCCGCCCGGTCGAGCTCGACCACCCGCGCGACGGCGTCCTCGAGGGAGACGGAGACCGGCACCGCACCCGCGACCACCACGACGCACTCCCCGCGCACGCCCGCCTCCGCCCAGGCGGAGAGCTCGGCGAGGCCGCCGCGTACGACCTCCTCGTGCAGCTTCGTGAGCTCGCGGCACACGGCCGCGCGGCGGTCTCCGCCGAACGCCGCGCCCATGTCGGCGAGCGTCGCGGCCAGGCGGGTCGGCGCCTCGAAGAACACCATCGTGCGACGCTCGCCGGCGAGCGCGCCGAACGCCGACGCCCGCTCCCCGCTCTTTCGCGGCACGAAGCCTTCGAAGGTGAACCGATCGGTCGGGAGGCCGGCGAGCGCGAGGGCGGTGACGACGGCGGACGGACCGGGGATGACGGTGATCTCGACGCCCTGTGCGACGGCCTCGGCGACCACGGCGTAGCCCGGGTCACTCACTGTCGGCATACCCGCGTCGCTGAGCAGCACGACCTCTCGGGTCGCGGCGAGCGCCGCGACCTCGGCGGCCTTCTGCTTCTCGTTGTGGTCGTGCACCGCGATCAGCCGCGGGCGGTTCTCGATGCCGAGGCCGGCGAGCAGGCGCTGGGCGGTGCGGGTGTCCTCTGCGCAGATGACCTCGGCGGCCTCGAGCACTTCTCGCAGCCGCGTCGACGCGTCGCCGAGGTTGCCGATCGGAGTCGCCGCGAGCTTCAACACCGCCCCAGCATAGGCTGGTGCCCGTGAGCCGCACCGCGCCGCCCCTCCTCGAGAACGCACCCCTCTCCCGCTACGACCGGTGGGCGATGCGCGTGCGGGCCGATGCCGCCCTGCAGCGTCGGATCTCGTGGCTGGCGCCGCTGCTGGTGACCCTCCTCGCGGCCGTGCTGCGCTTCTGGAACCTGCAGAACCCGCACGCGATCGTCTTCGACGAGACCTACTACGTCAAGGACGCATGGAGCCAGTGGAACCTGGGCTACCCCGCCAACTGGCCCGCCAACGCGAACGGCGCGTTCGAGCAGGGCGTGACCGACGACTACGAGACGTCCGGCAGCTTCGTCGTGCATCCTCCGCTCGGCAAGTGGATCATCGGACTCGGCATGTGGATCTTCGGCCCGGCGTCGTCGTTCGGCTGGCGATTCTCGGTCGCGCTGCTCGGCACGGCCACCGTGCTGCTGGTCTACCTCGTCACGAAGGCGCTCACCCGGTCGGTGGCCGCGGCCACGATCGCGTCGCTGCTGATGGCGATCGACGGGCTCGCGATCGTGATGAGCCGGGTGGCGCTCCTCGACGGCATCCTCACGTTCTTCGTGATCCTCGCGTTCTGGTTCGTCCTCCTCGACCGCGCGTGGTGCGATCGCCGGTTGGGGGCCCGCGATCCCGACCGGCCGAGCGCGTGGGGCCGGCTGCTGTGGAACCGCCCGTGGCTGCTCGCGGCCGGTGCCGCAGCGGGCGCGGCGACGGCCGTGAAGTGGTCGGGGCTGTACGTCATCGCCGCGCTCGGTGTCTACGTGGTCATCTCCGACGCCGTCGCCCGGTGGCGTCTCGGCATCCGGATGTGGCACCTGGACGCCGTGCGGCAGGGGCTCTGGTCTGCGGTGCTGATGCTGCCTGTCGCCCTCGTCGTCTACGTCGTCTCGTGGACGGGGTGGCTCGTGACCGCCGGCGGCTACGACCGGCAGTACTCGGGCGCGCCGCCTGCGGGGCTCGCCGCCCTCCTGCCGCAGCCGCTGCAGAACCTGTGGGTCTACCACGGCGCGATGTACGGCTTCAACGTGAACCTGCACACCCCGCACAGCTATCAGAGCCCGGCCTGGGAGTGGCCGCTGCTCATCCGCCCCACCTCGATGTACTGGGAGCAGGGGGCGAACGGCGTGCAGGCGATCTCGAGCATCCCGAACCCGCTCATCTGGTGGGCGGGAATCGCCGCCGCGATCTATCTGCTGGTGCGGTTCGTTCGGAGACCGGATGCGGCGGCGGGCTTCGTGCTCGTCGGGATCATCGCGACGTATGTGCCGTGGCTGCTCTACCCCGACCGCACGATCTTCCAGTTCTACACGATCGTGATGCTGCCCTTCCTCGTCATCGCGGTCGCCCTGGCCGCGCGCGACATCGCGGGCGGTCCGGATGCCTCTCCCGCCCGGCGACGCTCGGGGCAGGGCGTGGTCCTCGTCTTCCTCGGGGTCGCCGTCGTGCTGTCGGCCTTCTGGTACCCGGTGTGGACGGCCATGCCGGTGCCCTACGACTTCTGGCGCCTGCACAACTGGATGCAGAGCTGGATCTGACCCGGCACGGATGAACCCGCGGGGCTCGACGCGGGTGGATCGGATGCCGCGGCGCGACCGTCAGGCGACGGCGCCGTCGGCCGCGTCGTCTTCGCGGAGCGAGAGCACCTCGTCGGCACCGTTCTCCACGGCGACGGGGATGGCGACAGGGCGCCCGCCCGTGAACGCGTCGTGCTCGCGCGCCAGAACGGCCTCGATCTCGGTGCGGGACCTCGCCGGGTGGCGGGCGAGGAGTCGATCGACGCTGCCCGCGTAGGAGGTGAGCTCGTAACCGTCCACGACGAACGGCAGCTCGGAATCGGGGGTCACGCTGTCATCCTCCCAGCCCGCCTGTCGCGGGTCGAATGTCCGTCGGGTAGGAAACTGGATTGGCTACACGCCTCGTGAACGACCCGCGGGCCGCGTTCTCAGCGTCGGGCGCCCGCGTGGGCTCCCGGCTGCACCTGATCGACCGCCGCCTGCAGGCGGGCGAGCGTGTCGAGCACCACGAGGGTGTCGTCGGGGCTGAGGTCGATGACCGCGTCGAGCATGCGGTCGTGCATGTCACCGAGGGTGCGACGCACCTCGTCGTCGCTCTCCGCGGTCGGCACGACGTAGATGCTGCGGCGATCACTCTCATGGCGTTCCCGCCGCACATGGTTCGAGCGCTCGAGTCGGTCGATGATCGCGGTGACCGCGGCGGTCGAGGTGCCGAGGTAGCGGGACAGCTCACCGGGCGAGACCGAACGACCCTCCTGCTGGGCCTTGAGCAGGTAGCGCAGCACGAGCAGGTCGTTCTCGCCCATCGACATCGCGTCGCGCGTGCGACGACGCATGGCGACCTCGGCGGCGCGGTAGAGACGGAACGCCTGCAGCAGGTGGACGGCCCGCGCGCGACGCGCGTCCTCCGTGTCGGCGTACCAGTACCCGCTGTCGTCGAACTCGCTGGAGGGCATGCTCCGATGATAGAGGCGAGGGATGCGTCTCACCCGGCGACGCGCATCTCGCGTGGCGCGTCGTCGTGCGGCGCGAGCTGGTTCATGGTGCGCAGGTGCTTGCGCTCGAGGTACGACGCCGCCTCGGCCTCCGGCATCACCGTCAGAGTGCCGGTCGAGTCCTCGCTCTCGCCCATCGCCTGGATCCAGAGCCGGTTGAGGGAGGGCATCCTGCTGCCGGCCGCGATGAACTGCAGCGGGATGGCCGGCGACACCCAGAGATTGCGCCGAGATCCGAGGCCGGGTTCATCCACCGGCATGCTCACCATGAACGATTCCCCACGTCTCAGACGGGTGGCGACGGCGAGTCGCAGGTGCTCGAGGGTGCGGTCGTCGACCTGGATGCCGCCCCCGTTGCCGTAGAACATGGTGCCCATGAGTCATCCTTTCGTTCGCTGGCTGAGTATCTCACTAGATTAGCTAAATCAGCAAACCATCGCGGGTAGACTGCTCCGCGAGGAGGCGGCGACGTGAGCGCGTACACGACGGACCCCGAGCGACTGCTGCGCTCGCTCGCGGGTATGCAGCGCGCACTCGGCGACGCGGAGCGCGACGTGCGGCGGCGCCTCGGGCTCGGCGGCCGCGACCTCGATCTCGTGCGGCTGCTGCTCGACGCGGAGGAGGTGCGGCACGCTGTCACCCCGAGCGAGGTGGCCCGCACCCTCGACGCATCGAGCGCGGCAGCGACGGCCATCATCGACCGGCTCGAGAACACCGGGCTGCTCCGCCGCGCGGCGCATCCGAGCGACCGGCGCAGCATCGTGCTGGAACCCACCATTCCCGCCGACTCTCCCGTGCGAAAGGTGTTGCGCGCCGCGCACGAGCACCAGCTCGAGGCCGCGGCCAGCCTCTCGGACGTCGAGCGCGACGCCCTCGCCCGCGCACTCGACGGCTTCGTCGCTGCACTGAACGAAGGCGTGGTCGACGACGACGACCCCGCCGGCGGCGGGCGTCCCCGCCGGTAGGATGTGACGGCCATGCCCCCCGCGCAGCCCGTCATCGTCTACCCGGCCGAGCTGCCCGTCAGCGCCGCGCGGGACGAGATCGCAACAGCGATCCGCGACCACCAGGTCGTCATCGTCGCGGGCGCGACCGGTTCCGGCAAGACCACCCAGCTGCCGAAGATCTGCCTCGAGCTCGGCCGCGAGAGCATCGCCCACACGCAGCCCCGCCGGCTCGCGGCGCGGACGATCGCCGAACGCATCGCGCAGGAGCTGCGGGTCGAGGTCGGCGGTCTCGTCGGATACAAGGTGCGCTTCACCGACCAGGTGACCGATGACACCCGCATCGCGCTCGTCACCGACGGCATCCTGCTCAACGAGATCCACCGCGACCGGCTGCTGCGCCGCTACGACACGATCATCATCGACGAGGCGCACGAGCGCTCGCTCAACATCGACTTCCTGCTCGGCTACCTGCGGCGCATCCTCCCGCAGCGTCCCGACCTGAAGGTCATCGTGACGTCGGCGACGATCGACCCCGAGAGCTTCGCGCGTCATTTCTCGGATGCCACGGGCTCCCCCGCGCCCGTCATCGAGGTGTCCGGCCGCACCTACCCGGTCGAGGTGCGGTACCGCCCTCTCGTCGCGGAACTCCCCGACGATGCGGACGATGCCGACGACGAGGATGCGGCCTCTCCCCCCGGCGACGCCGACGAGGTGTCCGCGATCGTGGCGGCACTGCGCGAGCTCGATGCCGAGCCCCGCGGCGACGTGCTCGTGTTCCTCCCCGGCGAGGCGGAGATCCGCGATGCGGCCGATGCCGTGCGCGCCGCCTTCGCGAGCGACCGCTCGCCGACCGAGGTGCTGCCGCTGTACGGGCGTCTGTCGGCGGCGGAGCAGCACCGGGTGTTCGAGCCGTCGACCGTCGCAGGACTCCGACGCCGCGTCATCCTCTCGACCAACGTCGCCGAGACGAGCCTCACCGTTCCGGGCATCCGCTACGTCGTCGACACCGGCACCGCCCGCATCTCGCGCTACAGCGCCCGCTCGAAGGTGCAGCGGCTGCCGATCGAGGCGATCTCGCAGGCGTCGGCGCAGCAGCGCTCGGGCCGCGCGGGCCGCACGGCGCCGGGCGTCGCCATCCGGCTCTACGCGGAGGCCGACTTCGACCGTCGGCCCGAGTTCACCGAACCCGAGGTGCTGCGCACCTCGCTCGCGTCGGTCGTGCTGCAGATGCTGGCGCTCGGCTTCGGCGACATCGCCGAGTTCCCGTTCCTCACCCCGCCGGACTCCCGCGGGGTCACGGCGGCGGTCGACCTGCTCGTCGAGCTCGGTGCCGTGACCCGGTCCCGCGACGGCATCCGTCTCACGAAGGTCGGCACCCGGCTCTCCCGCCTCCCGATCGACCCGCGCTTCGCCCGCATGCTCATCGAGGCGGAGCGCACCGGCGTCGTCGCCGACGTGCTGCCGATCGTCGCGGGCCTGTCGATCCAGGATGTCCGCGAACGCCCCGAGGAGCGCCGCGAGGAGGCAGACCGGCAGCACGCCCGCTTCACCGACCCGACGAGCGACTTCCTCACGCTCCTGAACCTCTGGCGCCACCTGCGGGCCCAGCAGTCCGCGCTCGGCTCGAGCGCGTTCCGCCGCGCGTGCCGGGCCGAGTTCCTGAACTACGTGCGGGTGCGCGAGTGGTTCGACGTGCACCGGCAGCTGAGCGCGCAGATCGGCGGGACGCACAGGACGACGGATGCCGCGGCCGACCCGGTGGCTGTGCACACGGCCATCCTCGCGGGGCTCCTGTCCCACATCGGCATCCGCGACGACCGGCTCGCCGGCTCCGCACCGCCGAAGGGACGCCGCCCGGCGGCCGAGTACCGCGGGGCGCGGGGGGCGCGCTTCGCGATCTTCCCCGGCTCGGGCGTGAGGGCCAAGGCTCCCGACGCGGTCATGGCGGCCGAGCTGGTCGAGACGAGCAGGCTGTACGCCCGCACGGCCGCGGCGATCGATCCCGCCTGGGCGGAGGCCCTCGCGGGCGACCTCGCGAAACGTCAGCTCAGCGACCCGCACTGGTCGAAGGACGCCGGCGCCGCCGTCGCAGCCGAGAAGGTGACGCTGTTCGGGGTCGAGATCATCCCGCGCCGCCGGGTGCAGCTGGCCCGGTTCGATCGGGACCTCGCCCGGGAGCTCTTCGTGCGGCACGCGCTCGTCGAGGAGGACTGGGACCCGACACGCCTGGGCAAGACGCTCACCGCCTTCGCTCGACGCAACCTCGACCTGCGACGCCGACTCGAGAAGGTCGAAGAGCGCGAGCGTCGACGCGACATCCTCGCCGGCGACGAGGCGGTGTTCGCGTTCTACGACGCCCGCATCCCGCGCGACGTGTTCGACCTGCGCTCGTTCGAGACGTGGTGGAAGGATGCCGCGTCCCGCACGCCGCACCTGCTCGACCTGCGCGAGGACGACCTGCTCGACGGGTCGGGCACGGCCGCCGCCGGCGACTTCCCCGCGCGGTGGACGCAGGGCGACCAGGTGCTGCAGCTCGCCTACCGCTTCGAGCCGGGGGCTCCCGACGACGGCGTGACGGCGATCGTGCCACTCGCCCTGCTCGCCTCGCTCCAGCCCGCGGGCTTCGACTGGCAGGTGCCCGGGATGCGCGACGAGCTGATCGCGGCCCTCATCCGTGCCCTCCCCAAGGTCATCCGCCGCCACGTCGTGCCGGCCGCCGACTTCGCCGCGCGGTTCGCCGAGGAGATCGCCGCCGACGCCCCCGAACACCACGACGGACTCCCGGCGCGCTCCCTCGCCGAGGCGCTCGCCGACCGCATCCGACGCGTCGCCAGCCAGCCGGTGTCGGGCGCCGACTTCGAGCTCGACCGCGTGCCCGCCCACCTCGCCGTGTCGTTCCGCGTCGTCGACGATCGCGGCCGCGCGGTCGGCAGCGGACGCGACCTCGCCGACCTGCAGTCCCGCCTCGCCGACCGCGCGCGCTCCTCGGTCGCGCGATCCCTCGCGCGCGGGCCGCAGGCCGCGGCATCCGCACCCGTTCCCGGACCCCGCCAGACGGGGCCCGTCGCGGGCGGCTTCGTCGAACGCGCCGGTCTCACCGACTTCGACCTCGACGTCCTGCCCGAGCTCGTCGACAGCCGGGTCGCCGGTGGCACGGTGCGCGGCTACCCCGCGCTCGTCGATGAGGGCGAGAGCGTGGCGCTGCGCATCCAGGCGACCGCGGAGGCCGCCGCCCGCGCCACGCGTGACGGTGTGCGGCGCCTGCTGCTGCTCGCCGTGCCTTCCCCCGCCGCCTACGTGCTCGAGCACCTCACCGCCACCGAGAAGCTCGCCCTTGCCGCATCGCCCTACCCGAGCGCCCGGGCGCTCGTCGAGGATGCCCGCGGCGCCGTCGCCGACGCCGTGATCGCGCGGCACCCCGGCGGCATCCGCACCCGCGAGGCCTTCACCGCCGCGCGCGACGCGTTCTCGTCCGAGGTGACCGATGCGCTGTTCGCCGCCGTCTCGCTCACCGCGCGCATCCTGGTGCTCGCGCGCGACGTGGAGCGGGCGCTCAAGGCGCAGACGTCGATCACCCTCATCGCCCCGCTCGCCGATGTGCGCGGCCAGCTGGCCGGCCTCGTGCACCCCGGGTTCGTCTCGGCGACCGGCCTCGACCGTCTCGCCCACCTCCCCCGCTACCTCCAGGGGTCTCTCGACCGCCTCGCCGCCCTCGGCGACAATCCCGGCCGCGACCGGCAGCGCCAGACCGAGTTCGAGCGCGCGGCAACCGCATACGCCGAGGCGGGCGGGACGCTACCGCTGCCGCCCGGTGCGCCGGCCCCGCTCGTGCGGGCGCGGTGGCTGCTCGAGGAGCTGCGGGTGAGCCTGTTCGCCCAGCGCCTCGGCACGGCCGAGTCGGTCTCTCTCCCGCGCATCGTCAAAGCCCTCGCCGGCGACTCCTGACACGCGCGGACACACGAAGGTGCGGCACAAAGATCGAGCCGCGACAATGAGCGCATGACGCTCCCCGAACGCTCGCTCGCGACGGCCCAGGTGCAGGCGGGCTACGACCCGCGCACCGAGGTGCACACCGCCGTGCCGCCGATCTACCAGTCCGCCGCGTTCGCGTTCTCCTCGCTCGCCGAAGCGCGTGACCTGTTTGCACTGCGCAAGAACGGCGACATCTACTCGCGCGCTGCAAACCCCACCGTGCTCGTGCTCGAGGAGCGCATCGCAGCTCTCGAGGGCGGCATCGCTGCCGCAGGCGTCGCCTCGGGACAGGCCGCGGTCGCTCTCTCCCTCCTCGCCCTCGTGCACCAGGGACAGCACATCGTCGCCGCCAGCCAGCTCTACGGCGGCACCGTCGACCTGCTGCACGACACGTTCCCCGACTGGGGCATCGAGGTGACGTTCGTCGACCAGGACGACATCGACGCCTGGCGCGCGGCCATCCGTCCGACGACGCGCGTGCTGTTCGCGGAGTCGGTCGCGAACCCCCTCGCCCAGGTGCTGCGGGTGAGCGAGGTCGCCGAGGTCGCCCACGCGGCGGGGCTTCCGCTCGTGATCGACAACACCGTGGCGACCCCGGCCCTGCAGCGCCCGAAGGAATTCGGCGCCGACATCGTCGTGCACTCGGCGACGAAGTTCCTCGGCGGTCACGGCTCGACCCTCGGCGGCGTGATCGTCGACCTCGGCACGTTCGACTTCACGGCGCACCCCGAGCGCTGGCCGCAGCTGACCGCGCCCTACGCGGGCACCGGCGGCGACAGCCTCGTCGAACGGTTCGGCGAGCGGGGGTCGCCTTTCATCGCACTGATCAAGACGAAGTACGTGCACGACCTCGGTCCGACGCTGTCGGCGGCGAGCGCGTTCCAGCTGCTGCAGGGCGTCGAGACCCTCGACCTGAGGCTCGGCCGGCACAGCGAGAGCGCCGAGAAGGTCGCGTCCGCCCTCGCCGACCACCCACGCATCGCGAAGGTGCACCATCCATCGCTCCCCGACAGCCCGTGGCACGCGGCGGCCCTCGCGTACCTTCCGCGGGGTGCGGCATCCGTGTTCTCCGTCGACCTCGTCTCGACCGGGGACGCCGACGGCGACTTCGCCCTCGTCGAGCAGTTCGTCGAGCGGCTGCGGCTGCTGCGGCTCGTCGCGAACATCGGCGACGCGCGCAGCATGGTCGCCCACCCGGCGTCCATGACCCACAGCCACCTGACGCCCGATCAGCGAGCCGCGGCGGGCATCTCCGAGACCACCGTGCGACTGTCGATCGGCCTCGAGGATCCCGACGAGATCATCGCCGACCTGGTGCAGGCGCTCGGCTGAGACCCGACCGCCGCGGCGACCCGGGCCCGGCCGGGCGGCCGCGCAGCCTCCGGTGCGATCCCGCCGCCGGCTTCGACGTCAGCTCGCGCGCAGCAGGTCGCGGTAGAACTCGATCCCGCGCAGCCAGACCTGCACGCGGATGCGCTCGTCGGGAGCGTGCAGGCAGTCGCGCTCCGCGCGCGTCAGGTGGAACGGCGTGAACCGGTAGACGTGCTCGCTGATCGCGGTGAAGAACCGCGAGTCGCTCGCCCCCAACTGCACGTACGGGGTCGCCAGCACGTCGTCACCGAGAGCCGACCGGACGGCGGCCGAGAGACGCTGCCACGGCTCACCGCGCCACGGCGAGACCGGCGACGGGTTCGACGCGCGGAACACCTCGACCTCGACCCGGTCGTCGCGCACGGCGCGCCGCACGTGCCGGGTGACTCCCTCGACCGTGTCGCCCGGGAGAAGGCGGATGTTGACGACCGCTCTGGCGCGCGTGGCGAGCACGTTCTCGCCCGTCGCCCCGCTCAGCTCGGTGACGACGGCCGTGGTGCGAACCAGCGCGTTCGTCTCGGGGCCGAGGAGTGCCAGCGCCCGGGAAAGCACGGGCCCCGTCCACCCGAGCGAGCGGAACACGGCGGCGAGCGCCGGCGGCGCCGCCTGCGCGGCCGTGGCGAACATCGCGCGCACGGGCGGGGTGATGCGAGTGCGGAACGGGGTTCGGCGCAGACGATCGATCGCGCGCGCGAGCCGAGCGGTCGCGGGCATCCGCGTCGGTGTGGAGGCGTGCCCGCCGGCCTCGGCGACGGTGAGCGTGAGGGTCATGACGCCGCGCTCGGCGACGCCGATCATCGCGGTCGGCCGCGTGACGCCCGGCAGCACGCCCTCGACGACGGCGCCGCCCTCGTCGAGCACCAGGCCGGGCCGCACGCCGCGTTCGTCGAGCACGGCGACGATCGCGCCGGCGCCGTCGCCCGCGGTCTCCTCGTTGTGCCCGAAGGCGAGGTAGACGTCTCGCGCGGGCGAGAATCCGTCGGCAAGCAGGGCCTCGACGGCCTCGAGGATCGCGACCAGCGCCCCCTTGTCGTCGATCGCGCCACGCGCACGGATCGTCTCGTCCTCGCCCTCGCCGAACACCGTCGGAGAGAAGGGCGGGGTCGTCCACTCGGCGGGGTCTGCGGGCACGACGTCCTGGTGCGCCATGAGAACGAGCGGGGCGCCGGAGCTGAGTCCCGGCCAGCGGATCAGCAGCGCGTGGCCGGCGACCAGCTCCACCTCGAGTCGTTCGTGCACGAGAGGGTAGAGCTTGACGAGTGCGGAGCGGAACGTCGCGAAGACCCCCCAGTCGACGTTCTCCTCGTCGACCGACGACACGGTCGGGATGCGCAGCAGCTCGATGAACCTGTCGATCGCAGTGGTCACCCCCCGAGCCTACGACCGCGCGCCAGAGGATGCCGCAGGGCTACGCTCGACGCATGAGCGGGCTTCGATGGGGCATCCTCGCGACCGGTGGGATCGCGACATCCTTCACCTCCGACCTTCGGCACGCGGGCCTGGACGTCGCGGCTGTGGGCTCGCGCTCGGCCGAGTCGTCGGCGCGGTTCGCCGAGCGGTTCGAGATCCCGCGGGCGCACGGGTCTTATGAGGAGCTGGTCGCAGACCCGGACGTCGACATCGTCTATGTCGCGACGCCGCATCCGCTGCACGCCGAGAACGCCCTCGCGGCGATCGCGCACGGCAAGCACGTGCTGGTGGAGAAGGCGTTCACCCAGGATGCCGCGCAGGCGGCGGCCGTGCGCGACGCGGCGCGCTCGGCGGGCGTGCTCGCGATGGAAGCCATGTGGACCCGCTATCTGCCCCACATGGCCTGGGTGCGCGAGCTCGTGCGCGGCGGCCGGCTGGGTGAGGTGCGCACGGTGACGGCCGACCACACGCAGTCGCTGCCGACCGATCCGTCGCACCGCATCAACGCGCTCGCGCTCGGCGGGGGCGCCCTGCTCGACCTCGGCATCTACCCGATCTCGTTCGCGTGGGATCTGCTGGGCGCACCGGAATCCCTCGTCGCCCGCGGACGCCTCGGCGAGACGGGCGCCGACACCGAGGTCGCCACGATCTCGACCCACGCCGGCGGCGCGATCGCGACGACGCTGTCGTCGTCGCGGGCCGCCGGCCCGAACGTCGCGCACGTCATCGGCACCGATGCCCGCATCGACATCGACCACGTCTGGTACACGCCGACGACCGCGCGCCTCACCCTCCCCGACGGAACGGTCGCCGAGACGTGGGAGAACCGCGTCACGGGGCGCGGCATGCAGTACCAGGCACTGGCCGCCGAGCGCATCATCGCGGACGGCGGGCGCGACAGCGATCTGCTGCCGATCGACGAGACGGTGGCGATCATGGCGGCGCTCGATGACATCCGCTCGCAGCTCGGCGTGAGCTACCCCGGGGAGAGCTGATGCCCGACTCCACGACGCCCCGCGTGGCGGTGTACCTCGACTTCGACAACATCGTCATCAGCTGGTACGACCGGGTGCACGGCCGCGGCTCGTACAGCCGCGACCGCACCCGCATCGCCGAGGGCACGGGCGACACCGAGGTCGCCGAACGTCTCGCCGCCGCCACCGTCGACATCGGCGCGATCATCGACTATGCGACGTCCTTCGGCACGCTGGTGCTCGTGCGCGCCTACGCCGACTGGTCCGCCCCGGTGAACGCCGAGTATCGCTCGCAGCTCGTCGCGCGCGCGGTCGATCTCGTGCAGCTGTTCCCCGCGGCCGCCTACGGCAAGAACGGCGCCGACATCCGGCTCGCGGTCGACGCCGTCGAGGACATGTTCCGCCTGCCCGACCTCACCCACGTCGTGATCGCGGCGGGCGACTCGGACTATGTGCCGCTCGCGCAGCGCTGCAAGCGCCTGGGACGCTTCGTGGTCGGCGTCGGGGTGGCGGGATCGACCGCGAAGTCTCTGGCCGCCGCGTGCGACCGCTTCGACTCGTACGACTCGCTTCCGGGGGTCGCGGCTCCCGAGCAGAAGAAGGATGCCGCTCCCTCACGCCCGCGCGCCCGCAAGCGCCAGGTCGACCCGGCCGCCGAGCTGCTCGAACGCGCGCTGCGCCTCGAGAACGACAAGGACCCGTCGCAGTGGCAGCACGCGTCGGCCGTGAAGGCGCTGCTGCTGCGCCTCGACCCGTCGTTCAGCGAGAAGGCGCTCGGACACCGCAGCTTCAGCGAGTTCGTGTTGGCGCATCCGGAGATCGCGGAACTCGACGAGACCGACAACATCGTGCGTATCCGGTTGGTCGACGCGAAGCGCTGATCCGCCCCCGAGCGCCGGCCGCTCGGCCGATGGGTGCGGCGCCCCCGTTCACCCGCGGCGCGTCGCCCACAGCGCCCAGACCACGAGGACCGGCTGGAAGAGAAGTCGGATGAACCGCTTCGCGTCGGTGTCGAGCCCGAACGCGCTGCGCTGGTTGGCGAACTGGGCGAGGTTGCCGGGGAACACGGCCACGAAGAAGGCGGCGAGCACCGCGCCCACGAGTCCGCGTCGGCGCCGGGCCGCGAGCACGGCGGTGCCGAGGGCGATCTCGACCACGCCCGATGCGAGCACGATCTGATCCTCGTCGAGCGGAGACAGCTCGGCGATCGTCTCGGGCACCTGGGCTCGGAAGTCCGACCGCAGGAACGTGAGGTGGGAGACGCCGGCGACGACCATCGCGACGCCGAGGAGCCATCGGGCTGCAACGCGCATGACCCCATTCCACTGCGGCGAGCGGCCGATGTCGAGGGGTCGATGAGAGAACTCTCATCCAGGGGACGGCGACACGCGGCATCCGGTCTTGAAACCTGAATTGACTTTCAGGTAACTTCGGGCCGCGACATCCGTCGCACCTGCGCCTACAAGGAGGTATCAGCGCATGGCATCTGCCGCATCCCCCGCAGAACCGAAGACCAGCGGACTACGCAAGGTCGTCACCGCATCGATGGCGGGCACCGTCGCCGAGTGGTACGAGTTCTTCCTCTACGCCACCGCCGCGACGATCGTGTTCAACGTCGTCATGTTCCCGCCGTCGAACGACCCGTACGCGGGCATCATCTCCGCCTTCGTGACCTACGCGATCGGCTTCATCGCCCGCCCTCTCGGCGGCATCGTCTTCGGACACTTCGGCGACAAGTACGGCCGCAAGAAGCTGCTGCAGCTCGCGATCATCCTCGTCGGCGTCACGACGTTCCTGATGGGATGCCTCCCCACCTTCGAGCAGGTCGGCTACCTCGCTCCCGCGCTGCTGGTGATCCTGCGATTCCTGCAGGGCTTCGCCGTCGGCGGCGAATGGGGCGGCGGCGTGCTGCTCGTCGCCGAGCACTCCCCCGACCGTCGCCGCGGCTTCTGGGCGTCGTTCCCCCAGGCGGCCGTGCCGATCGGCAATCTGCTCGCCACGATCGTGCTGCTGGTGCTCAGCCGCACGCTCACGCCCGAGGCGTTCCTCGGCTGGGGCTGGCGCGTCTCGTTCTGGCTGTCGGTCGTGATCGTCGCGATCGGGTACTACGTGCGCACCCGCGTCGACGACGCTCCCATCTTCGTGCAGGCGCGTGAGGCGGCAGCGGCCGATGACACGCGATACGGCGTGTTCGAGGTGCTGCGTCGGTACCCCCGTGGCGTCCTGACCGCGATGGGCCTGCGCTTCGCGGAGAACATCATGTACTACCTCGTCGTGACCTTCTCGATCACCTACCTCAAGGTGGCGCTCGGCATGGACACGGCCGAGATCCTCACCCTGCTGGTCGTCGCCCACATCGTGCACACGATCGTCATCCCGATCGTGGGAGGACTGTCGGATCGCATCGGCCGCAAGCCCGTCTACGCGATCGGCGCCGTGTTCGCGATCGCGTGGGGATTCATCGCGTTCCCGATGTTCGACACGCGCGACCCGTTCGTCATCGTGCTCGCGATCTGCCTCGGTCTCGTCATCCACTCGTTCATGTACGCCCCGCAGCCCGCGATCATGGCGGAGCTCTTCCCCACGCGCATGCGCTACTCGGGGGTGTCGCTCGGCTACCAGGTCACCTCGATCGTCGCGGGGTCGCTCGCACCGATCATCGCGACCGCGCTGCTGACGTCGTTCGGCTCGCCCCTGCCGGTGGCGATCTACCTCGGTATCGCCGCGATCGTGACGCTCGTGACCGTGCTCACGATGCGGGAGACCCGCGGCACCTCGCTCCACGAGCTCGACCGCATCGACGCTGCGCGGCGGGCGGCGGCACCCGCGGCGGGCGCGCGGGTCTGAGAACGGGGTGAGGGGGCGGATGCCGCGGCATCCGCCCCCTCACCCCGTCACGCGTCTGCCAGCCATCGCCCCGCGCGATCGATGAGCGCCGCGAACTCATGGGGAGCGTCGGTCGGGGTGATCGCACGCAGCACCACCTCGTCCAGCGCCTCGCGATAGGCCCTCACCCGCCCCGGCGCATCGGCCGAGTCGGGTGCGAGGACGGTGTCGTGGGCGCGGAACCCGAGCCGGGCGAAGTTCTCGGCGTATCCCGGCGCCTGGTCGTACCGGGATGCCTCGTCGTCGAGCCGGGCGCGGGCGGCCGGCTCGAGCGCCCACCGCACGTAGAGCGCGACGTGCG
Organism: Microbacterium sp. 71-23; assembly: GCF_001897265.1. Classification (NCBI taxonomy): domain Bacteria; kingdom Bacillati; phylum Actinomycetota; class Actinomycetes; order Micrococcales; family Microbacteriaceae; genus Microbacterium; species Microbacterium sp. 71-23. Next base: position 222,972 of record NZ_MKSL01000011.1, on the reverse strand, counting down.
CGTCGGGCGCGATCTCGTGCAGCGCAGCGGTCTGATCCGCCGCGGCTCGTGGCGTGAGCCAGTTGAGCAGCACGCCGTCGGAGGCGGTCACGGCGAGCCGCCGCATCCGTGGTCCCAGCGCGCCGACGAGCACGGGCACCCCGGCTTCGCGCAACTCGCCGATCGCCGCGGCGACCTGCGCGAGCGCACCCTCGCGCAGGCGTCCCGAGCCGATCCCCACCGTGAGGCGGCCGGAGGCACCGGCGATCTGCGTCGCCCGCTCGGCAAGGCCGCGAGCGGGAACCCGGTCGATGGGCACGACGCCGGTCGCGAGCCCGATGCTGCTCGTGCGCTCGGCGGCCGCAGCCAGGCCCGCCAGCGCGTCGCCGCCGGGGGTGTCGTTCACCCAGAGGCGCGCGAAGCCGGCGGCTTCCGCGCGCACCGCGATGTCCGCGATGCGCGCAGCGCCAAGGGCACCTGCGACGCCCAGGGAGAGGTCTCCATGTCGAGTCGTCATGGGGGAAGCTTGCCTCACGCCGGTCACGGCGCGGGCCGTGCGCCCGATATCCTGTCGGAAGTCCCATCCCCCCGAAGGAGACCCATGTTCATCGTGGCGCTGCTGCTGTTCCTGCTCGGCATGTTCTGCTTCGGTATCGCGTTCGCGGTGCCGGGCCTGCAGGCCATCATCTTCTTCGGTGGCATCCTGCTGGTGTCGGCAGCGATCGCACTCCCGATCCACGCCCGCGCCAAGTAGGCCCAGCGCGGGTCTTCCGGCCGGCTCAGGCGCTCCGCCCGACGCGCCGCCGGCTCGCCCGGCTCAGGCGCTTCGCCCGACTCAGGCCTTTCCGCCGGGCGGGCCGACGATCAGCAGCCCCGTGAAGATAACGACGACCGCCACCACGAGCAGAGCCGCAAGAAGTCCGGGGCGACGAAGCATCGCACGCATGAGGCGGTCGTGCCACCGCTCGTCGCGCGGGTCGCTCCCCGCGTGCAGCCGCCAGTCCCCCGCGAGCGCGCCGGTGCGGTGCAGCCACCAGATCTCCGCCGGGATGGTCGCGTAGGGGATCACCGCGCTCCCGATCGCCACGACGGCGCGCAGCGGATGCCAGCGCTGGTTCTTCGCAACGAGAACGGCGGTCGCGCCATACGCCAGGAAGACGAAGCCGTGCACGCCGCCGGCGACCGTCACCGCGACCGCGACCCCCGTGGTCGCCCGCACGATCAGGGCGGTGATCAGAAGCGTCCAGGTGATCGCCTCGGCGATCGCAAGCACGCGGAACAGTGCGGACGGGGTGCGGAACACGGGTCCTCCAGCAGAGATCGGATGCCGCGGCTCCCGCGACATCCTTCAGTCTATCTGAAGGGCTTCAGGAACCCTGAAGGATCCCTGCGAACGGCTCCTCGTGCAGCCCCTGCAGCGCGTCCGTCAACGCCGGCAACGCCGCCGCGAAGTCGCGGTCGAGGCGGGCGAGGCGGGCATCGGCCTCATCGAGGGCCGCGTCACCCTTCTCCGTGACGCGCAGATCGGACGCCGAGCCGGCATGAGCCGTGCCGTCGGCGACCATGCCGTCATCGGCGAGCGCGCGGACGGCAGTGTGGGCGGTCTGCACCGTGATCTGGGAGCGGCGGGCCAGCTCACTGAACGAGATGCCCGGCGTCGCCCGGATGTGCGCCAGCAGACCGTACTTCCGCGTGGTGAGACCCAGGTCCTTCAGCGCCGCGCCGAGCTGCCCGTCCCAGATCGACGACATCGTCAACAGGGAGATCACCGGGCTGAAGGGGGGGCGTTCAGACATGACAGCCATGCTAGACCGGCCCGCGGCCCGTGGCACGGTGCCCCGCGGGCAGACGGAAGTCGCCACTCTCCCCATGCGCGATCCGTGCACCCATGGAACACTCGGCCTCGTCACCCCCGTCACCACACGCATGAGGAGTCCCGATGTCACCCCGTTATCTCGTCCTCCCCGCCACCGTCGCCGTGGCGTTCGCCCTCGCCGGCTGCGGACAGGTGTCCGCGCTCGTCCAGCAGGGAGCCGCCGTCGCCAGCCAGGCTGCGGGAGTCGCCAGCGCCGCCGCATCCGCCGCCGCCGATGCGGGCGTCAACGTCTCCACCAGCGGCTCTCTGCCCTCCGGGTGGCCGAGCGACATCCCCGCACCCGAGGGCAAGATCACGACCTCGGTCTCCGTCAACGGCGGCTACTCGATCATCGTGCAGACGTCGAGCGAAGCCGCGATCACCAGCGCCGTAGACAAGCTGAAGTCCGCCGGCTACTCACTCGACGGCGACTTCTCCTCCGACGGCAATCACGTGCAGCACCTCGCCTCATCGCAGTGGAGCGTCGTGATCACGTGGGGTCCGGACCCCTCGACGAGCGGAGCGTTCGTGGCGAACTACGTGGTCGCGAAGGCGTCATCCTGAGTGCCTCCGCCGACGGCGAGGGCCCCACGAGTGTCACACTCGCGGGGCCCTCGCCGTTCGGACGGGATCAGAAGTCCCAGTCGTCGTCCTCGGTCGCGACAGCCTTGCCGATGACATACGACGAGCCCGAGCCGGAGAAGAAGTCGTGGTTCTCGTCGGCGTTGGGCGACAGTGCCGAGAGGATCGCCGGGCTGACGTTGGTCACCGTCGAGGGGAACATGGCCTCGTAGCCGAGGTTCATGAGCGCCTTGTTGGCGTTGTAGTGCAGGAACTTCTTGACGTCCTCGGTGAGACCGACGCCGTCGTAGAGGTCCTGCGTGTACTGCACCTCGTTGTCGTAAAGCTCGTACAGCAGCGAGAAGGTGTAGTCCTTCAGCTCCTGACGGGTTGCCTCGTCCACCTTCTCGAGTCCCCGCTGGAACTTGTAGCCGATGTAGTAGCCGTGCACGGCCTCGTCGCGGATGATGAGGCGGATCATGTCGGCGGTGTTGGTGAGCTTCGCGCGGCTCGACCAGTGCATCGGCAGGTAGAAGCCCGAATAGAAGAGGAACGACTCGAGCAGCGTCGAGGCCACCTTGCGCTTGAGGGGTTCGTCGCCGCGGTAGTAGTCCATGACGATCTGAGCCTTGCGCTGCAGGTTCTCGTTCTCGATCGACCAGCGGAACGCCTCGTCGATCTCCTTCGTGGAGCACAGCGTCGAGAAGATCGACGAGTAGCTCTTGGCGTGCACCGACTCCATGAACGCGATGTTCGTGTAGACGGCCTCCTCGTGCGGGGTCAGCGCGTCGGGGATGAGCGAGACCGCACCCACCGTGCCCTGGATCGTGTCGAGCAGGGTGAGGCCGGTGAACACCCGCATCGTGAGCTGCTGCTCTTCCGGGGTCAGCGTCGCCCACGACTGCACGTCATTGGAGAGCGGCACCTTCTCGGGCAGCCAGAAGTTGCCCGTGAGGCGGTTCCACACCTCCACGTCCTTGTCGTCCTCGATGCGGTTCCAGTTGATGGCCTGGACCTTGTTCAGGAGCTGGAGCTTCTCGCTCATCGTCCGTTCTTCCTCGTCTTCTCGTCGCGGGGGCTCACAGCGTGCAGCTGACGCAGCCCTCGACCTCGGTGCCCTCGAGGGCCATCTGGCGCAGACGGATGTAGTAGATGGTCTTGATGCCCTTCTTCCACGCGTAGATCTGCGCCTTGTTGATGTCGCGCGTGGTGGCGGTGTCCTTGAAGAACAGCGTCAGCGAGAGCCCCTGGTCGACGTGCTGCGTGGCGGCGGCGTACGTGTCGATGACCTTCTCGTAGCCGATCTCGTAGGCGTCCTGGTAGTACTCGAGGTTCTCGTTCGACATGAAGGGTGCCGGGTAGTAGACGCGCCCGAGCTTGCCCTCCTTGCGGATCTCGATCTTCGAGGCGATCGGGTGGATCGACGACGTCGAGTTGTTGATGTACGAGATCGATCCGGTCGGCGGCACGGCCTGCAGGTTCTGGTTGTAGATGCCGTGCTGCTGCACCGAGGCCTTCAGCTCGCGCCAGTCGTCCTGCGTCGGGATGTGGTGGCCGTCGAACAGCTCGACGACGCGAGCCGTCTGCGGCGCCCACTCCTGGTCGATGTACTTGTCGAAGAACTCGCCCGACGCATAGGTCGAGTCGGCGAAGCCCTCGAACGTCTGACCGCGCTCGATCGCGATGCGGTTGGACGCCCGCAGTGCGTGGAAGAGCACGGTGTAGAAGTAGATGTTCGTGAAGTCGAGACCCTCGGGCGAGCCGTAGTGGATGTGCTCGCGGGCGAGGAAGCCGTGCAGGTTCATCTGGCCGAGGCCGATCGCGTGCGACCGGTCGTTGCCGTCCTCGATCGAGCGCACTGAACGGATGTGGCTCTGGTCGCTGACCGCGGTGAGGCCGCGGATCGAGGTCTCGACCGTGCGGGCGAGGTCGCCGCCGTCCATCGCGAGCGCGATGTTGAGCGAACCTAGGTTGCACGAGATGTCCTTGCCGACCTGGGCGTAGGAGAGGTCCTCGTTGTAGGTCGTGGGGGTGTTGACCTGCAGGATCTCGCTGCACAGGTTCGACATGTTGATCCGGCCCTTGATGGGGTTGGCCCGGTTCACCGTGTCCTCGAACATGATGTAGGGGTAGCCCGACTCGAACTGGATCTCCGCGAGGGTCTGGAAGAACTCGCGGGCGTTGATCTTCGACTTCTTGATACGCGGGTCGTCGACCATCTCGCGGTACTTGTCGCTGACCGAGATGTCACCGAACGGCACACCGTAGACGCGCTCGACGTCGTACGGCGAGAAGAGGTACATGTCCTCGTCGTTCTTGGCGAGCTCGAACGTGATGTCAGGCACGACGACACCGAGCGACAGCGTCTTGATGCGGATCTTCTCGTCGGCGTTCTCGCGCTTGGTGTCGAGGAACTTCATGATGTCGGGGTGGTGCGCCGAGAGGTACACGGCACCCGCACCCTGACGCGCACCCAGCTGGTTCGCGTAGCTGAAGCTGTCTTCGAGGAGCTTCATGACGGGGATGATGCCGCTGGACTGGTTCTCGATCTGCTTGATCGGGGCGCCGGCCTCGCGGATGTTCGACAGCAGCAGCGCGACGCCGCCACCGCGCTTGCTCAGCTGCAGCGCGGAGTTGATGCCGCGGGCGATCGACTCCATGTTGTCCTCGATGCGCAGCAGGAAGCACGAGACGAGCTCGCCGCGCTGGGCCTTGCCGGTGTTGAGGAAGGTCGGCGTGGCGGGCTGGAAGCGACCCGAGATGATCTCGTCCACGAGGTTGTTCGCCAGGTCCTGGTCGCCGTCGGCGAGTCCGAGGGCGGTCATGACGACACGGTCCTCGAAGCGCTCGAGGTAGCGCTTGCCGTCGAACGTCTTCAGCGTGTAGCTCGTGTAGTACTTGAACGCACCGAGGAAGGTGTCGAACCGGAACTTCTTGCCGTACGCGCGGTGGTGGATCTCCTCGACGAACGCGAACGGGTACTTGCCCAGCACCTCGGGCTCGTAGTACTCCTTCTCGACGAGGTAGTCGAGGCGCTCCTTGAGGGAGTGGAAGAACACCGTGTTCTGGTTCACGTGCTGCAGGAAGTACTCCCGCGCAGCGCGCTTGTCGGCGTCGAACTGGATCTTCCCGTCGGCGTCGTACAGGTTGAGCATCGCGTTCAGGGAGTGGTAATCCATCCCCTCGAACTTCGGCTCGGTCTTGAAGTGGGTCTCGGTCAGTGCTGTGTCCACCATCGTTCCAGTCCTTCGCTGATGCGCTCGACGTCTTCTGGCGTGCCGAAAAGCTCCAGCCGATACAGGTGCGGCACGTGGCACTTGCGGCTGATGATCTCGCCGGCGAGGCAGAACGACTCGCCGAAGTTGGTGTTGCCCGCGGAGATGACTCCGCGGATGTAGGAGCGGTTGTGGGCGTCGTTCAGGAAGCGGATGACCTGCTTCGGAACGGCGCCGTGTTCCTCGCCCCGGCCCTGGCCTCCCCCGTAGGTGGGGGTGACCAGGACGAAAGGCTCATCGACGCGGGGCGTCGGCTCGCCTGCTCTCAGGGGGATGCGGACGGACCGCCTGCCGAGCTTCTCGATGAAACGCGCCGTGTTGCCGGACACGCTCGAGAAGTAGACGAGCAGGGGCGCGGTGTCATCCGCGGCGGCTACCGCGCTGCTGCCATGGAGCGTCGCGGTCGCCATGACTCACGCCAGGCGGGACGCGAGCTCGTCGATCTTGTCGGGACGGAAGCCCGACCAGTGGCCCTCGTCGGTGACGACGACGGGAGCCTGGAGGTAGCCGAGCGCCTTGACCTGCTCGAGCGCCTCCGGGTCCTGCGAGAGGTCGTGAACCTCGTAGGCGATGCCCTTCGAGTCCAGCGCGCGGTAGGTCGCGGTGCACTGCACGCACGACGGCTTCGTGTAAACGGTGATGGCCATGTGAACCCTGTTCTCCCCTCAAATCCCCAGTAATCCAGCACCCACCGGCGCCGGGACCTCAATACTACATATGGGTGCCGACATTGGGGTCAACCACAAGGGGTAGTAGTTACAACCGTGTGATTTTCCACCGCACTCCCCACTCCGATCACAGGTTGTCCACCGATTCATCCACAGGCCGACGAGGTGTCCAGACCCTGAAGAACCGCTGAATTCCGGGCATCAGCAGGCTGTGAACGCCGACTGTCCACAGCGACGACCGTAGGCGGCACCTCCGACACTGGGGATGGATCCGACACGCCGTGTCGGCGTGTCGCGCATCGCGCCCGGCAGACCCTCCACGGCGGAGCACACCGCCCCGGCGGCGGCCACCCGGGGCGCCGAGAACGTCTGCCGCGGGCGATAGCGTGGAGGGGTGGCGGGATATCGGGAACTGGTGCGCACTCCGGGCGTGATCCGCATCATCGCCGCGCAGCTGACGGCGCGGTTCCCGAACGGCATGACGAGCCTCGCGATCCTCCTGCACATCGAACACGTGACCGGCTCCTACGGCGCCGCGGGCCTCGTGCTGGCCGCGACATCCATCGGTCAGGCGGTGTCGGGTCCGGTGACGAGCCGCTGGATGGGCATGTGGGGCATGCGCAAGGTCCTGACCCTCACCATGACGATCTGCGCGATCTGTCTCACGGTCATCGCGCTCGGCCAGATGGTGCTGCCCGCCTACGTCGCCCTCGGACTCATCACGGGTCTGTCGACGCCGCCGATCCAGTCGGCCGCCCGCACGATCTATCCGAAGCTCGTGACCTCACGTCAGCTCACCCCGCTCTACTCGCTCGACGCGTCGCTGCAGGAGATCATCTGGATCGTCGCCCCGGTGGCGATCACCCTCGTGGCGACGCAGGTCGGCACCGTGCCCGCGCTGCTGCTGATCGTCGTGATCCTCGTCGGCGGCGGATCGTGGTTCATCCTGTCGCCCGAAGTCGGGCGCGTGCGCATCCCGCGCAGCAAGCGCCGGTTCGGCAAGGTGCTCGCGCGTCCGACGGTGCTGCTCGCGACGGTGATCGGGTTCCTGCTGATCGGTGCGTGCGCGGCGGTCGAGGCGAGCGTCGTCGCCTCCTACGGCCACGGCGGGTTCGAGGCGGGCATCGTGCTCGCCGTGTTCTCGATCGGCAGCCTCGCGGGCGGTCTCTCCCTCGGCCACGCCCCGATGGCGCCGTGGGCGATGGCCCGGCGCCTCACGGTCGTGGCGACCGGTCTCGTGCTCACGGTCATCGCCTTCGCCCTGTTCAGCGGCGACCCGATCCTCTCCCCCGTCGGCACGAGCGCGACGCTGATCATCGCGGGCATCGGCATCGCGCCCGCCCTCGCGGTGCTGTTCGCGATGACCTCTGCGAGCGTGAAGTTCAGCGACACGGCCGAGGCGTACGGCTGGATCGGCACGGGGCAGCTCATCGGCGGCGCCGCGGGCTCCGCCATCGCCGGCTTCCTGATCGACGGCACCGGCGCGGTGGGCGCGTACGCCGCGGCCGGTGCGTTCGCGCTCCTCGGCGCGATCGTGGCGGCGGTGTTCGTGCGGGCGTTCCCCGATCTGAGACACCGCGATCCGAGCCCGCTGCCCGACACCGAGCCGAACGCGATCATCACCTGAGCGCATAGACGACACACAGCATCCACGTAGGCGCGACCAACCGGCGTCGGTTCCACTGGGGGCATCACCCCCGACGAGAGGATGCCCCGTGGCCGACCGCACCCCCGACGCCGACATCTCTGCCCGCACCGCCGATCCCGACCGCTGGCTCGACGCCGACGGCGCTCCCATCGACGAGGACCACCGCGGCCTCGTCTACGACATCCGCACCCTCGTCGACCGACGGCGCGCGCTCGGCATCTTCGGCGGCCTCGCGATGACGTCGCTGCTGACGGCGTGCGGCATCCAGTCGGCCTCGTCGTCGGGCGCCGCGTCGTCGACGACCGCCACCCCGCAGGCGACGGCATCGGCCACGACGGATGCCGCGGCATCCGACTCGCTCGACGAGGTTCCCGACGAGACGGCGGGCCCGTATCCCGCCGATGGCTCGAACGGCATCGACGTGCTGACGGCCTCGGGCATCGTGCGCAGCGACATCCGGGCGAGCTTCGGGTCGTCGACGACGGTCGCCGACGGCGTGCCGCTCACGATCCGTCTCACCGTGCGGGACGCCGACACGGGCGCTGCGCTCTCCGGCAAGGGCGTCTATCTCTGGCACTGCGACCGCGACGGCAACTACTCCCTGTACAGCCGGGGCATCACCGACGAGAACTATCTGCGCGGGGTGCAGGAGACGGATGCCGCCGGCACGGTCTCCTTCACCTCCATCTACCCAGCGTGCTACTCGGGTCGGTGGCCGCACATCCACTTCGAGGTCTACGACGACGTCGCGACCGCGGTCGCCTCAGGACCGATCGTGAAGACGTCTCAGATCGCGCTGCCCGAGGAGACCAACGTGGTCGTCTACGCGACGAGCGGCTACGAGCAGAGCGTGCGCAACGCATCGCAGGTCTCTCTGAAAAGCGACAACGTGTTCGGCGATGACGGCGGCATCCACCAGATCGCGACCATGTCGGGCGACGTCGCCGCGGGCTACACCGCGGCCCTCACGATCGGCGTGTGACCGGCCGGGGCGGCCGCGGTCGGCAGGTGACGCGACCGGGCAGCCCCGGCACGTCGAGGCCGTACGCTCGGATCATGCCCGCACCCGTCACCCTCCCCCGCATTGCGTGGGGCGATCCCGGAGCCGAGCGCCACGCGCTGCTCATCCACGGACTCGGATCCAACGGCCCGCTCATGTGGCTGTTCGGCACGGCCCTCGCCGAGGCCGGCTGGTACGCCGTCGCCGTCGATCTCCGGGGCCACGGCCTCGCACCCCGTTCGACCGACTACACCCTGGCGGCCTACGGCACGGATGTCGCGCACGTGCGCCGCGAGGGCGGCTGGGACCTCGTGATCGGCCATTCGCTCGGCGGCGCCTCGGCGACCCTCGCCCAGGCGACCCACCCCCGCTGGGCGCGTCACCTCGTGCTGGTCGACCCGGCCATCCACCTCACGCCCGAGCAGCGCGCCGCCGTGCAGGCCGGCAACGCGGCCTCGTTCGCCGCGCCAACCGTCGAGGGCGTGCGGGCGGCGAACCCGACGTGGCATCCGAACGATGTCGAAGCCAAGGTGACATCGCTGCGACAGGCGTCGACGTGGGGTACCGACCAGACCGCGGTGCAGAACCCCGACTGGGACGTGCGCGAGGCGTTCCTCGCCCTCACCGTGCCCACCCTCGTGCTGGCCGCCGACCCCGCCGTGAACAGCCTGTTCACCGGCCCGGCGATCGACGAGCTCGTGGCGGCCAACCCGCACGTGAGCGTGCGGGTCATCGAGGGCGCCGGGCACTCGTTGCATCGCGACAAGCCGGCAGAGACGCTCGCGGCGCTGTTCGACGGGCTCGCATCATGACCTTCGATGCGGCCGCCTGGCTTCCGGACGACCTGATCGAGCGCATCCGCGGGCGCGCCGCGCAGGTCGATCACGACAACGTGTTCCCTCAGGAGGACCTCGACGAGCTGGCGGCGGCCGGCTACCTGTCGATCCTGGTGCCGAGCGCGCTCGGCGGCGGCGGGCTGGGGCTCGCCGAGGCATCCCTGCTGCAGCAGCGGCTCGCGACGGCCGCGCCCGCCACGGCCCTCGCGATCAACATGCACCTCGTCTGGACGGGTGTGGCGAAGGTGCTCGCCGACCGCGGCATCGACGACCTGCGGTTCGTGCAGGAGGGCGCCGTGCGCGGCGAGGTCTTCGCGTTCGGCATCAGCGAGGCCGGCAACGATCTCGTGCTGTTCGGCAGCGACACGGTCGCCGAGCCGCTGGCCGACGGTGGCTACGCGTTCACCGGAACCAAGATCTTCACCTCGCTCGCCGCCGTGTGGACGAATCTCGGGCTGCACGGTCTCGACACCACGTCCGCGGACGCACCACAACTCGTCTACGCGTTCGTCCCGCGCTCGGACGCTGTCGTCACCCGTGACGACTGGGACACCGTCGGGATGCGCGGCACCCAGTCGCGCACGACCGAGTTGCACAGCGCCGTCGCCCCCGCCGACCGCGTGGTGCGCCGGGTCGCGCCGGGACCCAACCCCGACCCGATCGTGTTCGGCATCTTCAGCGTCTTCGAGATCCTGCTGGGCTCGGTCTACACCGGACTGGCCCGACGGGCGCTCGACCTCGCGGTGGCGACCGCGAAGACCCGCACGTCGAAGAAGAGCGGCACGACCTATGCGCAGGATCCCGACATCCGCTGGCGCATCGCCGACATGGGGCTGCGCTACGACGCCCTGCCGACCGAGCTCGCCTCGATCGCCCGAGACGTCGATGCGAACGCCCCGCACGGGCCGCGGTGGTTCACGCTGCTGTCGGGGGTGAAGCACCGCGCGGTCGTGATGGCGAAGTCGGTCGTCGACGACGCGATCCTGGTCGCGGGCGGCTCGTCGTACTTCACGCGTTCCGAGCTCGGCCGGCTCTACCGCGACGTACTCGCCGGTCAGTTCCACCCGTCCGACCCCGAGTCGGCACACGCGACGGCCGCCAGCGCCTGGCTCGGCCCACTCGAGAGCTGAGACGGATGCCGCGCACCCCCCTCGCGGCGCTGAGCCCCGCCGATCAGGCGCGGAGGCGGGCGCTGCGGCGCATGAAGGCGGTGGCGCTCGCGGCGCTGCTGGCGATGGCGGTGCTGTTCGCGATCTCCTTCCCGTTGCAGGCCACGGTGCCCGCGCTCGCCTATGTTCGCGCGGCCGCCGAGGGCGGAATGGTCGGGGCCTTGGCCGACTGGTTCGCGGTGACGGCACTGTTCCGCCGCCCGCTCGGGCTCCCCATCCCCCACACGGCGATCATCCCGACGCGCAAGGACGAGATCGGCCGCACGCTGGGCGAGTTCGTCGAGACGAACTTCCTGTCGGGCGAGATCGTGCGCACGAAGCTCACCAGCACCCGGATCGCCGAGCGCGCGGGCGCGTGGCTGCGCGAGAGCGCGCACGCGGAGCGTGTGGTGGCGGAGGCATCCACGATGGTCGCCGGAATCGTGCGCGCGCTCAGCGACGACGATGTGCGCGAGATCATCGAGGACCTCGCTCGCACGCATCTCATCGCCCCCGAGTGGGCGGCGCCGACGGGCGGCTGGCTCGAGCGGCTGACGCAGACGGGTGCGCACCACGCCGCGGTCGACCTCGCGGCCGACAGCATCGGCGAGTGGCTCACCGAGCACCGCGAGAGCTTCGAGGGCCTGCTGTCGCGTCGACTGCCGGGGTGGGTGCCACGCATCGCCCATCGCCTCGTCGACGACGCGGCGTATTCGGAGGCGGTGAAGTTCGTGGCCGCGGTGCGCGCCGACCCCGAGCATCCCGCCCGGCATGCGATCGACGGATACCTGGGCCGGCTCGCCGACCGTCTGCAGCACGATCCCGACACGATCGCACGGTTCGAAGGCGCGAAGGCGGCGGTCTTCGATTCGCCGCGCGTGCGCGAGCTCGCGGGTGAGGCATGGGCGACCGCCAAGCGCGGGCTGCTCGCGGCCCTCGCCGATCCCGACAGCGGTCTGCGGCGGCGCGCGGCCCTCGCGATCGCAGACCTGGGCGCGCGACTCGCGACGGATGACGCGCTCCGGCGCCGCGTCGACGGCTTCATCACCGACGCGGCCGTGTTCCTCGTCGAGCGCTACCGCCACGACATCGCGTCCATCATCACCGACACGGTCGAACGTTGGGACCCGGCCGAGACCACCGAGAAGATCGAGCTGATGGTCGGGCGCGACCTCCAGTACATCCGCCTCAACGGCACGATCGTGGGTGCTCTGGCGGGTCTGGGCATCTTCACCGTGGCCCAGGCGCTCGTCGGCCACTAGCCTGACGTCATGGGCGAGGCATCCGTCGTCGGTGACATCGTCTTCAGCTACGGCACGCTGCAGCAGCGGGGGGTGCAGCTGGAGGTCTTCGGACGCGCGCCCGACGGCGAGCCCGATCTCCTCCCCGGCTACACGGTCGACTATCTCGAGGTGCTCGACACCCGCGGACGCGGATCCGCGCGCGTGTCGGTGCAGCCGGTCGTACGCCCGACCGGCTCTCTCGGCGACAAGGTGACGGGTCTGGCCTACGCGCTGACGCCCGCGGAGGTCGATGCCGCCGACGAGTACGAATCGCCGCTGTACCGCCGGGTCCCGGCACGCCTGTCGAGCGGCCGCACGGCCTGGGTCTACGTGTCGGCATGACGACCCTCCTGCTCGTGCGGCACGCGAGTGCCGCGGACGGCCCCGACGATCACGATCGACCGCTGACGGCCCGCGGGGCGCTCGAGGCGGAGGCGATGGCGGCCGCCACCCTCGAGGCCGGCTGGCAGCCCGATCTGATCCTTGCGAGCACCGCCCGCCGCACCCGGGCGACCGCGGCCATGTTCGGCGCCGCGCTGGGCGCACCGGTGCGCACCGCGCCGGCGCTCTACGGTGCGGGGCCGCGCACGCTACTCGACGCCGCCGTCGGGCTCGGCGTGGCATCCGTCATGATCGTCGCCCACAACCCGGGTATCGCGATGCTCGCGCGCAGCCTCTCGTCGAACGAGATCGGCGGGATGGTGCCGTGCGCCGTGGCCGCGTTCTCGTGGGACGACGACGATTGGGATGTCGCATCGGCGACCGACCCCGATCGCATCTGGTTCCGACATCCGGAGTGATGCCGCCGCCGGAGAGGGAACGCAGTCCCAACGCTCGGGGAACTCAGTCCCACAGCCCGCGGCGGGAATGGCATGATGGCCTCACCACGCGCCGGCGACGCCGCCACCGCACCGCACGTCTTCGAAGGAGAAGCCCGTGTTCCACAGCCCGTTCGATCCGATCGACATCCCTGATCTCAGCGTCTACGACTACCTGTTCGCCTCACTCACCGACGACGAGCTCGAGCGTGTGGCCCTCATCGACCCGGCGTCGGGCACCGAGACGACCTACGGCGGGTTGCGCGATCAGGTCGATGCGGTGGCCGGTGCGCTCGCGGCGCGCGGGGTCGGCGTGGGTTCGGTCGTGGGGCTGCTGAGCCCGAACATCCCGGCGTTCGCGACCGTCTTCCACGGAGCGCTCCGCGCCGGCGCCACCGTCACCACGATCAATGCGCTGTACACGGCCGACGAGGTCGCCAAGCAGCTGCGCGACGCCGGCGCCACGTGGCTGTTCACCGTCGGCCCGCTCCTTCCCTCGGGTGGCGCCGCCGCCGCCGCGGTGGGCATCGACGACGAGCATCTCGTCGTGCTCGACGGTGCGCCGCGGCATCCGTCGTTGCGCGATCTGCTGACGGCCGGCGAGCCCGCGCCGGAGGTGACGTTCGACCCCGCGACGCACGTCGCAGCGCTCCCCTATTCGTCGGGAACCACCGGCGTGCCCAAGGGCGTCATGCTCACGCACCGCAACCTGGTCGCGAACGTCGCCCAGTCGCGGGTGATCATCGAGCTCGGCCACGACGACCGTGTGCTCGCGGTGCTGCCGTTCTTCCACATCTACGGCATGACGGTGCTGCTGAACATGGCCCTCAAGCAGCGCGCGAGCCTCGTCACGATGCCGCGGTTCGATCTGGTCGAGTTCCTCTCGAACATCCAGACCTACGGGTGCACGTTCATCTTCATCGCGCCGCCCATCGCGGTGGCGCTCGCGAAGCATCCGATCGTCGACCAGTACGACATCTCGAGCGTGCACTCGATCTTCTCGGGCGCCGCACCCCTCGACGCCGAGACGGGTGCCGCGGCCGCGCGCCGACTGCACGCGAGGATGCTGCAGGGATACGGCATGAGCGAGCTCAGCCCCGTGTCGCACGCCACCCCCGTCGACCGCACCGACGTGCCGATCAGCTCCGTCGGCGTGCCGCTTCCGAACATCGACTGCAAGCTCGTCGACACCGAGACGGGCGAGGAGATCACCGAGTTCGGCGCCGACGGGTTCACCGCACGGGGCGAACTGTGGGTCAAGGGTCCGAACGTGATGCTCGGGTACCTCGGCCGTCCCGATGCCACCGCCGAGACCTTGGATGCCGACGGGTTCCTGCACACCGGCGATGTCGCCGTCGTTCATCGCGACGGCTACTACGCGATCGTCGACCGCGCCAAGGAGCTCATCAAGTACCACGGCTACCAGATCGCTCCGGCGGAGCTCGAGGCGCTTCTGCTGAGCCATCCGAAGATCATGGATGCCGCGGTCATCGGTGTGCTCGACGACGAGCATGAGGAGATCCCGAAGGCGTTCGTTGTCGCGGCGCCCGATTCGGGGCTCACCGAGGACGACGTGAAGGCGTTCGTCGCCGAGCACGTCGCCCCGCACAAGAAGGTGCGGCGGGTGGAGTTCATCGACCAGATCCCGAAGTCGACGTCGGGGAAGATCTTGCGCAAGGATCTGCGCGCGCGGGAGTCCGTCGGGGCCTGAGGCGATCCGGAGCGCGGGTCAGATCTCGAACGGGATGCCGCGCTCCGGCACCCGCAGGAGGGCGCCCAGCCCTGCCGCCGCGAACGCCTGCACGAGGTCGTCGGTGCTCTCGCTGAAGTGCGCCCACCCCTCGGTGTGCACGGGCACGACGACCGGCGCGCCGATGGCTCGGGCGGCGGCGACCGCGTCGGTCGCGGTGAGGGTGAGGGCGCCGTCGACCGACGGCGTGCGCGCGGCTCCGGCGAAGAGCACGGCGACGTCGACCGGCGGCACGCGGGCGGCGATCTCCTCGACGAGCTCCGGCGCGGAGTTGTCGCCGCTGACGTAGACCGTCGGGAGACCGTCGCCGGTGAGCACGAAACCGGTCACGGGGCCGATCACGGGCTCGCTGCCGATCGGGCCGTGGCGGGCCGGCACGGCGGTGACGGTGACCTCGGACCTCTCGCCGACAAGAGTGACCGACTCCCACGGCTCGAGCGCGCGGGCAGGCTGACCGAGTCGCTCAGCGGCCAGCGGCGTCGTGAGCGCGATCGGTGCGGTGGCGAGCACGGCGCGACCCGCGGCATCCAGATTGTCGGCGTGCTGGTCGTGGGAGAGCAGCACCGCGTCGAGCGGCGGGAGCGCGGTGGCCTCGAGCGCCGGCCCGCGCAGCTTGGTGAGCGTGCGGGTCGCGGAGCCCACCTCGCCCGGCGGATCGAAGGTGGGATCGACGAGCAGCGAAAGGCCACCGAGCTGCAGCAGAACAGTCGGTCCGCCGATGTGGATGACTCGCAGACTGCCGGCGCTCACGCGCCCTTCGCCGACGTGGGACCGACCGGCTCCGCGTGGCGCACCGGGTCGAGAGCGGGAAGCGAGACCGTGGCGACCGTGCCGACGTCGTCGTGGCCACGGGTGAGCGCGACGGTGGCCCCGAGTTCGGCGGCCAGCTCCTGCACGATCGCGAGCCCGAGGCCCGTGCCCGACACCCCCGCCGCTGTCGCCGACGAGCTGCGGTAGAAGCGGTCGAACACACGAGGCAGGTCGACCTCATCGATGCCCGGGCCCTGGTCGCGGATCTGCACCGTCACCTGGCCCGACGACCGCTGCGCAGACACCTCGACCAGACCACCGGGCGGCGAGAACTTCACCGCGTTGGTGAGGAGGTTCAGGAAGAGGCGTGCGAGGTCGCCGGGACGGCCGTGCACGACGATTCCGGGGGTCAGGTCGGCGGAGATCGTCGCCTTCTGGCCGCGCAGGTTGATCGTGAGGTCTGAGATGCACTCCCGCAGCAGCTGCTCGAGATCGACGGCGACGCTGTCGCTCTCGCGTTCGGCCGCCCGACGCTCCTTCGACAGAGCGAGGATGTTCTCGACGACGTCGAGCAGTCGCTCGGCGTTGCGGTGGACGATGAGCACGAAGTCGCGTTGCACCGGGTCGGTGATGAGGTCGGCGAGCTCCTCGGTGAAGCCGATGATCGAGGTGACCGGGGTGCGCAGCTCGTGGCTGACGCTCGCCACGAAGTCGTCCTTCTCACGGTTGAGGGCCCGCAGCGTGTCGACGACCTGACGTTCCCGCTGCAGTCGCCGCTCGATCGCTGCCTCGGCATCGCGGAGCGGCCGGAGATCGACGACGGAGATGAGGTAGACGCGGCCGTAGCCCGAGCGCGAGAGAGATTCGATCGACACGGTCGCCGGGATGCTGTCCGATTCGACGAGCTCCCAGTCGAGCACCCGCGCCTCGTCCGCCCCGAGGGACGCGAGCTGCCGGTGCAGCGGAGAACGCGGCACGACGATCCAGTCGTGCTTCTGCAGCTGCGCGAACGAACTGCGGAGGATCGTCGAGGCGACCGCGTTGATCTCGATGACCGCGTAGCGTCCGCCCTCGACCTCCTGGAGGATCGCGAACCCGTTGTTGGCGCGCTCGAACGCATCGCGCAGAAGCCGCAGCAGACCCTCGGTCTGGTCCTGCAGTAGGCGTCGCTCGTTTCGGGTGGCACCGATGCCGAGCGTCGTGGCAGCGAGCGCGAAGGAGTAGATCTGCAGCAGCGTTCCGGTGCTCATCCCGCCGGCCGGATGAGCGAACGGCCCACCGCCGATCGCCGTGAGCGCGACCACGGCGACGATCGTGCCGACGAACTGGGTGAAGGCCACGAACATGGATTCGCTGAACGCGGCCCACGCCAGGATCGGCACGGGCAGGAAGGCGAGCGGGTTCGCGTTCAGCGGCGAGAAGGCGGCCACGACCGCCGCCAGCAGCGCCAGGCTGAGGAGCACCACGGTCTGGGCCGACGCGGTGCGCTTGCGCAGGCGGTTGAGCAGCGCCAACGGGGTGATCAGCACGACCGCGGAGATGTGGGAGGCGCTGGTCGAGAGCAGCGTGGGCAGGAATGCGCCACCCGACAGTGCGGCGCCGAGGCCGAGGCATCCGCCGACGACGAGGGCGCCCACGGCGGCAGCGGCGAGGAATCGCCCGACGTCCAGCAGGGTGGACAGGCGCGGCTCGTCGTCGCCGGGGGCGACGGCGGTCGCGACGATCCACACCTCGAAGGCCGCGCCGATCGCGCCCAGCACGACGAAAGCGGGTCCGCGACCGGCGCTGGCGGATGCCGCGGCGGTCACCGCCGCGATGCCCAGCAGCACCCAGAAGCGGCTGCGGCGGTCGGCCGTGACGACAGCGGCGACCGCGACACCGGCGGCCGGCCACCACCACGCCGTGGCCGCCGGACCGCTCTGCATGCCGGCGAACACGGCCCCGAGAACGCCCGAGAGCAGCACAAGGCCGATCACCGTGATCAGACGCGCCGCGAAAGGGAGCCTGCGCATGATCAGCGCAAGGCTCGGGCGGGTCATGGGCTGAGGTTACCCCAGGGGTCGCACTGTTCGAGCGTATGATCGCCGGAGGAAGCGGATGTCGCGCTCGGCCCCGGCCGCGACCCGGACGAACGGATGCGGAATGTCCCGAGTGCTGCTCGTCGACGACGACCAGGACATCCTCACCCTCACCTCGATTCGCCTCACCAGGGCGGGGTACGAGGTGACGACCTGCGCCGACGGCGAGGCGGGTCTCGCGGCGATCCGTCGCGACCGACCGCACGTCGCACTGCTCGACTGGATGATGCCGGGCCTGGATGGGTTGCAGGTCGCCGAGGCGGTGCGCGCCGATCCCGAGATCGCCGGCACGCGCCTCGCACTGATGACCGCCCGACCGGACGCCGAACGCACCGGCTTCGCCGACGAGCACGGCCTCGATCGCGTGATGATCAAGCCGGTCTCGCGACAGGACCTTCTGGCCGCGGTCGCGGCATTGTGCGCCGAGTGCTGACGGCGCCCCCGCTCAGGCGGATGCCTCCTCGGTGGGGCGAGCCAGCGCGATCTGCATGTCGAGGGTGAGCGGCGATCGGGTGACGAGCTCGTGCACGAAGGCGAACTTCCGCTTGACGGCCGCGGGGTGCTCGAACGGGTAGAGGTCGCCGAGTCCCATCGACCGATTGATGCGATTGAACGCCTGCGACATCCAGGTCCAGTCGTTGAGCAGAGGCTGCACCGGCTGGTCGAGGTAGGACTCGCGAGGGATCACGTCGATGTCGCGGAGGTTGGTGACCGAGGCGTCGAGATGGATGCCGATGGCCGCCGCCGTCTGCAGGGTGCCGGTGATGTGCAGGTAGTGGGCGAAGGTCTCGGCGAAGTCCTCCCACGGGTGCATGGTCGCATACTCGGAAAGATACGACTCGTTCCAGTCGTCGGGCGCGCCGAACCGGTAATGGCGGGCGATGGCATCCTGATAGCTCTCGCGCTCGTCACCGAACAGCTCACGGCAGCGATCCCACGTGGCGTCGTCGGTGATGAGCACGTTCTGGTAGTAGTGGCCGACCTCGTGACGCAGGTGCCCGAGCATGGTGCGGTACGGCTCGCCGAGCCGCACCCGCAGCGCCTCACGACGGTCGTCGAGGCTCTCGGCGAGATCGATGGTGATGATGCCGTTCGCGTGCCCGATGATCACCCGCTTGCCGTCGGACAGGCTCGAAAGCAGATCGAAACCGAGCCCGCCGGGCTGCACGTCCCAGCCGACGATCGGCAGCCCCAGCTGACCGAGCTGCAGCACAAGACGGCGCTTCGCCTCCTCGGTCTTGGCGAGCTTCTCGAGGGCCACGGTGTCGTCGGCATCGGGCTGCGTACGGGTGAGGCGGCAGGAGAAGCAGAGACCGGTCGGCGCGTCCTCGCGCACGAGCCAGTTGCACTGCCAGCCACGGTTCGAGCAGGTGTACCAGGTCTCCCCGTCGATGATGACGCGACCGTCGCGCAGCCCGTAGAACTGCTGGGTGAGCAGCTGATACCCGAGCTCCGCCTCGCACTCCGGGCAAGTCAGGGCGTCGAGGTAGACGAAGTGCCGGCAGTGGGGGCACCGGGGCTGTGAGCTCACGTGCTCACGCTAGTGGTCGGCGGGGATCAGGGCGACTCCGCCGAAACGGCGAAACGCCCCTGGAGGGGGCGTCTCGGCTGGTGTGGTGGACCTGAGGGGATTCGAACCCCTGACCTCTTCATTGCGAACGAAGCGCGCTACCAACTGCGCCACAGGCCCGTGAACCTCCGATACATTACCACGCGGCCCGGCCGCGCCTCGCATCGAGGCGGCCCCGTGGGCGCGTCGCGCGTGTCGTGTCAGCCGGCGCGGCGGGCGTCGAGCAGCGAGCGCACATGCGCCTCGATCTCGGCGTCGTCGACGTAGCCCATGCCGGCGTACTGCGACGGCGCGGGGGCCTCCACGCGAGCGACGCGCGCCACGTCGATCGAGGGCGGAGCGGCCTGTGCCGCGCGCTGACGCTTCGCCTCGTCCACCGCGGCGCGGCGCAGGGCCGCGCGCGCCTCCTCGGCGGCGACGATGGCCGCAGCCTGCGATCCGGCCGAGGCGGTGAGGGGTTTGGGCAGGGTGCGGGGCTCCCAGGTCGCGGATGCCGCGGCATCCGTCACCGGCACCGGCACCCTCTCGCTCACGACGGGTGCCGACACGACGGGTGCGGCCTCGACGCGGCGCGACCGGGTCGCGAGCATCGCGATGCGCTGCAGCACGAGCAGGGACACGGCGAAGACACCTGCCGCCGCCCAGAGGTAGATCTGCGTGCCCGCGGTCAGCAACTGCCAGACGCCGACGCCGGCGAGCGCGAGCGCGGCGAGCACGAACGTGGAGGCGACCACGCGCGCACGACGGCGTCGCGCGGCCGGCCGCATGCGGGCGGCGAGTCGGTCGGCGCGGGCGCGCTCGGCGGCGTCCTCGCGCTCGGCCTTCAGGAGGGCGCGCGTCTCGTCCAGCTCGCGCTGGGCGCGCACCGCCTCGAGCTCCTGCTGCTCGGCGATCGTCTTGCGGGCGAGGCGCTGCTGCGCGTGGCTCGCGCGAGCGCCGAGCTCGATGCGCACCTCGTCAGGGGTGTCGCTCGTCTCCGCCAGGATGCGCAGCGCCTGACCCAAGCGCACGGCATTGCGCTCGGCGGCGTTGTATCGGTGCGTGGAGTGCCAGGAGGGCACGAAGTACAGCAGCCACAGGGCAGCCGCGACGAGCACGATCACTCCGCCACCCAGCCACTGCCCGTCCATGGCACCACGGTAAGGGAGAGTGCTGCCGCTCCCCCGTCACGCGCGCGCGTGTCGAGCCGGAGCAGTCAGGGCTCGAGTCGGTCCTGCGGAGGGATGTCGGCGGCATCCTGCGGGGCACGACCCGCCGCCCACCGGGCGAGCACTCCCTCGGGGACGTCCTCACGGACGAGCGCGAACGCGTAGTGGTCGCGCCAGTCGCCGTTGATGTGGATGTAGCGGCGGCGCAGCCCCTCGTAGCGGAACCCGAGCTTCTCGACCACCCGAAGGCTCGCGTGGTTCTCGGGCCTGATGCAGATCTCCATGCGGTGCAGTCGCAGCTCGGTGAAGCAGATGTCGGTGGCCATCGCGACCGCGGTCGGGGTGATGTCGTGCCCGGCGAACTGCTCGCCGATCCAGTAGCCGATCGTCGCCGAGGCCAACGATCCCCGCGCGACGCCCCACACGTTCAACTGGCCGACGACCTCGCCGTCGTACTCCATCACGAACGGCACGCCCTGGCCGTCGCGGTACTGTTGCAGCAGCCGGCGCACGCCGACCCGCATGTCGAGCGACACGATGCCGTCGGGGCTCGTCGCCTCCCACGGGCGCAGCCACGACCGATTGCCGAGCAGGAGGTCCTGCAGGGCGCGCGCATCGCGCTGGCGAACCAGCCGGAGCCCGATGGCTCCGTGCTCCCGCGGAATGTTCAGGTCCACGCCGGCGACCCGATCGTCTCGTGCGCGGCCGTCACAGGGTCGCGGCGAAGTCCTTGACCCAGGAGCGCAGCGACGGGCCCAGGTCGTCGCGGTCGCTCGCGAGCTGCACGATCGCCTTGATGTAGTCGAGCCGGTCGCCGGTGTCGTAGCGGCGTCCCCGGAAGATGACGCCGTAGACGCCCTGCGCCGGGTTGGCGGCGAGCTCTTCGAGCGCGTCGGTGAGCTGGATCTCATTGCCCTTGCCGGGCGCCGTGCGCTCGAGGATCTCGAACACGTCGGGGCTCAGCACGTAGCGCCCGATGACCGCCAGGTTGGAGGGGGCATCCTCCTTCTTCGGCTTCTCGACGAGGCCGGTGACCTTCACGACTCCGGCGTCCTCCGTCGGCTCGACCGAGGCCGCGCCGTAGAGGTGGATGCTGTCGGGGTCGACCTCCATGAGCGCGATCACCGTCGCGCCGCGCTTGTCGTACTCGCGCAGCATCGTGGTGAGCAGCGGGTCGCGCTCGTCGATGAGGTCGTCGCCCAGCAGCACCGCGAACGGGTGGTCGTCGACGTGCGCCTTGGCGCACAGCACCGCGTGGCCGAGGCCCTTCGGCTCGCCCTGGCGCACGAGGTGGATGTTCGCGAGGTCGCTGGAGTGCTCCACCTTCGCGAGCTTGTCGAGGTCGCCCTTCTCGCGCAGCTTCTGCTCGAGCTCGGGCACCGAGTCGAAGTGGTTCTCGATGTTCGTCTTGTTGCGCCCCATGATGATGAGCACGTCGTCGATGCCCGCACCGGCCGCTTCCTCGACCACGTACTGGATGGCCGGCTTGTCGACCACCGGCAGCATCTCCTTCGGCATGGCCTTCGTCGCCGGAAGGAAGCGAGTGCCCAGACCCGCAGCGGGGATGACAGCCTTGAACGGCTTGTGCGCAGACATGGGCCGATCCTATCGGCCACCCTGCCTACAATCGTGACCATGACCGACCCCGTCGATACGCAGAAAAGGGCCCTGCGCGCGGAGCTGCGCGAGCGCCGCGCCCAGCTGCCGCAAGCGGCTCGGGATGCCGCGGCCCAGGGGGTCTCAGACCAGCTCGACGCCCTCGTGGCATCGGTCGACGCCCACAGCGTGTCGTGCTTCATCTCCACCCCGACCGAGCCGGGAACCCGCGACTTCCTGACCGCGGCGGTACGGCGCGGCATCCGGGTGCTGCTTCCCGTGACCCGCGTCGACGGACTGCTCGACTGGGCGGTCGCCACCGACGACGAGAACGTCGCCGAGGGTCTGTTCGGGCTGCCGGAGCCGACCGGCGAGCTGCTCGGCCCGATCGCGGTCAACGACGTCGACCTCATGATCGTGCCGGCTGCCGCCGTCGACGGCACCGGGATGCGACTCGGCTGGGGTCGTGGCTACTTCGACAAGACGATCGGCTCGATGGAGAAGTGCCCGCCGGTGTACGCGGTCGTCTTCGACAGCGAGATCCTCGACGAGGTGCCGCGCGACCGGCACGACGAACCCGTCGACGGCGTCGTCACCCCCACCCGCACCATCACGTTCGCGGCCGCGCGCCGCTGAGGAAGGCCTCACTCCATGCCCACCTACGCCTATGCCTGCACGCAGTGCGGTCACCGCTTCGACGCCGTGCAGTCGTTCTCCGACGCCTCTCTCACCGAGTGCCCCGAGTGCGGCGGGCTGCTGCGCAAGGACTACCGGTCGATCGGCGTCGCTTTCAAGGGCAGCGGCTTCTACCGCACCGATTCGCGCTCGGGATCGAGCGCGAGCGGCGCGGAGAGTGGCGGGTCGACCAGCGCTTCGCCATCATCGGACTCGAAGACGTCGTCTTCGGCCGCTCCCGCGGCCTCTTAGTCGCCTCCCCCGGGGCAAGTGAGGAGATCACGCGTGATCAAGGGCTTCAGAGATTTCATCCTTCGCGGCAACGTCATCGAACTGGCCGTCGCGGTCGTCATCGGTACTGCGTTCACCGCCATCGTCAATGTGATCGTCGCCTCGGTCATCAACCCCCTGATCGGGCTCCTCTTCAAGGCCGACAGCCTGAACGACGCGCTGGCGGTTCCCGTGCCGACCCTCGGCGGCGGCGAGGTCACCTTCGCCTTCGGCGCGGTGATCGGCGCGATCATCAACTTCCTGGCCGTGGCGGTCGTCGTCTACTTCGTCTTCGTCTTCCCGATGAACTCGTTCAAGGAGCGCGCCGACGCACGCCGCAAGATCGGTGCGGAGCCCGAGGCCGAAGAGGCGCCGCTGCCCACCGAGACCGAGCTGCTGGTGCAGATCCGCGACTTGCTCGAGAAGCAGCAGTCGAAGGCCTGAGCACCCGACCGTCGCCTCAGTAGTGCGGCGGCACCTCACGCCGCATCCGCTCGTCGTTCGGACCGTCGTCCGACCGGGCGGGTGCGGCGTCGTCGTTCGCGGATGCCGCGGGCTCGCCGCTCGTGCCCGGCGCCGCCGTCAGTCGCGCGCGCCGCGCACCGCGCACCCGCACGACGCGCTGGCGCTCGTCGTCCGCCCCGCTCACCGGCTCACCCGAGGTCGTCGAGCGGCGCGGTGCGTGCCTCTTCGATGACGGGTGCTTCGCCGGTGCCCGGCGCGATGCCGAGCATCGCCGCGATACGGGTGGCGACACCCGCGGGGTCGCTGTAGAGGTCGAACGCATGCACACGGGCGTAGTGCCAACCCAGGCGACGCAGGATCTGCGGGCGCAGCCGCAGCGACTCGCGCAGCGAGTCCCCCTGGGTCTCGGGGTCGCTCTCGACGACCACGGCCTTGCCCTCGTGGTGGGCGACGAGGGTGAGCAGCCCGCGGTAGTGCACGTCGACCGCGAGGCCGCGGGCGCGCAGCTCGCGAGCGAGCACCTTCGTCAGCGGGTCGGCGAGATCCTCCAACACGGCGTGACGGGTGCGGTCGGCGATACCGCCGAGGATCGACATGAGCGTCGCCGCACCGTGCGCGAGCCGCCCTTCGTCGAAGGCGGTGGGCCGGATGCACGAGACGATCACCATCGAGCGGCGGGCACGGGTCATCCCGACCGTCAGGAGGCGTTCGCCGTCGGGGGTCGACAGGTCGCCGAAGTCGCTGAGCACACGGCCGTGGCGGGTGAGTCCGAAGCCGAGCGAGAAGACCACGCGGTCGCGGCTCTCGGCGACGGACTCCTCGAGGGTGAGCACCGCGAACGGCTCGGCGGTGTCGCGGGAGAGGAAGTCGGCGACATCCGAGCGACCGGCGAACGCGGCCTCGACCGCCGCGCGCACCCGCTCGGCGTGGCGCTTGGAGGCCGTGATGACCATGAGCGACTCGGTGCCGCGGTTGATCGCATGCTCGGTGACGAGGGTCACGACGCGGGCGACCTCGACCTCGGGACTCTCGACGGCACCCGAGATGGGATCGGGTGTGCCGACGCCGCCCTCGACGTAGTCCACGCTGAGGCTGCCGCGTCCGAGATAGGAGCCGGCCCACGGCAGCGACGAGATCTCGCCGCCGTAGAACGCGTCGTTGACGAGGCTCGCGAGGTCCTCGCCGCCGGCGCGGTAGCTGCGGGTGAGCGTCTCGACGTCGACGAGTCCCTCGGCCCGGTCGAACAGCGACGTCTCGTCGAAGGGCTCGTCGAACTCATCCGCCTCGACCGCGGCCGCCGACCCGACCGTGAACGGCGTGGGCTTCTGCGTGACGGGGTCGCCCACCAGCACCAGCTGACGGCCGCGGCGGATGGCGGGGGCCGCCTCGGCGAGGCAGAGGGCCGCCGCATCCGCCACGATCACGACGTCGACGTCGGGAACGTCGCGCAGCAGCGGCACGTCGTACGGGGTCGCCAGCCACACCGGTGCGAGCGTGCGCATCAGGCTCGGGGCGGTGCGGGCCAGCGCGCCCGCGCTGTTCACGCCGTCGCGCAGCGCCTGCTTGAGCGCGACCGCCTCGTCGTGCTCGTCGACGAGCGAGATGCGCCACTGAGTCGCCAGCTGCGCCGCCAGGAGCGGGCCGGATGCCGCGGCGTGCGCCTCGTCGACCAACCGGAAGTCGCGCTCGAGACGATCGACGACCGACGTGTTCGCGCCGAGCAGCGCCCGGTCGGTGCGCAGCAGGTGCTCGAGCGCCGACTGCCACCAGGCGAACTCGAGCTCGGCGCCCACCTGGCCCTCGGGAACGTGACGCACCGAGAGGTCGGTCATCAGCGGCTCGAGTCCGCCGCGCGCGAGATCGGTGCGGATGCCGGCTCGCTCGACCAGGTTGTCGAAGTACGCCGACTCGGCCGCGAGCCCCGCCAGGGTGCGCAGCAGCTGAGGCAGCGGAAGGGCGGCGAGGCGGTGGGCCTCGTCACGCTGCAGGATGCGGTCGAGGTCGCCGAGCTCGGCGTCGACGTGCTGCCACGCGACGTGCACGTCGGCGAGCCCCACCGGAACCTCGGGGATGACGCCCGCCTCGGTGAGCCGCGCCCACTCGGTGCGCTGCTGCTGGATGCGCAGCAGCGCCTCGTACATGTCGGTGACGTGCGCGCCCGGTCGCACGTACTCGCGCGACAGCTTCTTCAGGCGGCGACGGTTCGCGCTCGACATCCCGACGTCGCGACGGGGCGAGTGGGCGGCGATGAGCTCGACGAGCGGCCGGTCGAACACGGTCGGCGTGAAGCGCTCGAGCGACTGGCGGATGCCCTGCAGCAGCCGCAGGAACTCGCCCAGCTCGTCGATCGTGCGGAAGGGACGCATCCGCGTCTGCGCGATGAGTTCGTAGCCGCGCTCGAGCAGGCTCGGCACGGCCTGACGGCTGAGCTTGCCCGCCAGGGCGTGCGCGTCGCGCGCGGCATCCGTGGTCGAGAACGTCACGCCGTACCACGGTGAGTCGTCGGGGCCGAAGCGGAACTCGCCGAGACGTGCGACGGCGCGCAGCTTCTCGGCCGCCGCCTGGCGCTTGTCACGGAGGCGCTCGAGGGTGGCCACATCGAAGCGGGCCGACGTCGACGGGGCAGGCGAGAGCTGCGCGAGGCGGGTGAGCTCCCGCACGATGTCGAGGGCGGTGACCCCCAGTGACGGATGGTCGACGGTGAGGGCGCCGCGGTAGTCGCGCAGCACCGTGCGCAATCGCAGCAGCGCGTCGTCGATGTCGGCCACCTGCGGCGCGGTCGACTTCTCGTTGCGTCCGATCGCGCGGATGAGGTCGCGCCGCACGTGGCGCGGAGAGATGGCGAGTGCGTCGAGACCGATGCCGGCGAGGCGATGGCGGATGCCGTCGAGCGTCGAACGGCGGGCGCTCACGACCAGCACCCGCTTGCCCTGGCGCACGAGCACGCCGAGGGCGTTGATGACGGTCTGGGTGCCGCCGGTGCCCGGCAGGGTGTGCACCGCGAGCGAGTGCCCCGCGCCGATGCGGGCGAGCACGCGCTCCTGCTCCGCGTCGGCGTCGAGCAGCAGTAGGTCGGCGGACGGCGCGCGCTCGTCGGGGCCGACCTGCGCGGGAAGCTCCCGCGGAACGCGCAGACGGTCACGCGAGACGGGCTCGCCGAGCAGGGCGTCGAGGGCGAGATGACCTGTCTCGGGGATGTCGCGGGCCAGCGCCGAGCCGACGTCGGCGAAGTTGGAGACCACCAGGCGCGGCTTCACCGTGTACGACGGGATGTGCGCGGTGAGCGCCCGCAGGTGGTCGATGACCGGCTGCGGCTTGAAGACGCCGTCCTCGATGGCGAGGGCGGCCAGCGCGGCACCGTCGAGCCGGATGCCGAAGTGGGTGCCGAGGGCGGCGACCAGCTCGGGGTTGACCACGAACGATCCGTGGAGCTTCAGCTCGAAGTCGGCCTGGTTGCGGCGGATCGCGACCGGGCGCAGCAGGACGGGTGCGATGCAGACCAGCCCACCGATGCGCCACGACGCCATGCCGACGGCGAGGAAGACGCTGTCGAGGCCGCGCGCGGTGCGCAGTTCGACGTGCTTGGTGGTGACCCGCGCGCCGGCGATGCGCGCCGTGCGGCCTGCGACCTCGTCGCGGAACAGATTCGACAGGAGCGTCGCCCGACCGGTCAGGAACTGCGGGAGGCTCCCGGGGTGGGCCTTGGTGATGTCGATACCGCTCTCGGCGGTGTCGTCGTAGTGCAGCAGGGTCGACCGCCCGCCCACGAGCGTCGCCTGCGCGCGCAACCGCGCACGAGCCTCGTCGAGGGAGAACACATCGGATGCCGCGGCCACCGCCTCCGGCTGTTCCTCACCGCGCGCCGCGATGCTCTCGCTCGCCGTCGCCGTTCTGTCGCCTCGCCACACACGGTCACCATACGGGCGCAAATCCGCGGTTCCCGGCATTCCCGGCGGGTTTCGCGGGATTGGCGACACGCCGCACGGCGCCTCCTCCCCCGCGCGCCGACGAGCGGCAGCTCCCTCAGACCGAGCGGTCGGATGCCACTCCCCTGTCGCCGCTCGTCATGATGGAGCCATGACGGACCCGACCTTCTCGACTCACCCGACACCCGTCGGCGAAGTGCTCATGGTGCACACGTCTGAAGGGCTCGTCGCCCTTGAGGTGCTGCACCGACCGCTCGATGTCGCGATCGCCGAGATCTCGCTCGCGCTTCACGCCGAACCGGTGCACGACGAGCGACCCGCCGCCGAGCTCACCGCATGGCTCGACGGATACTTCGACGGCGGAAGCGACCCGTGTCGGCTCGCTCTCGACTGGCGCCTCACCGACGGCTTCACCCGCGAGGCCCTGCAGGCCGTCGGTGACATCCCCTACGGCGAGACGGCGAGTTACGGCGAGGTCGCCGTGATGGCCGGTCGCCCGCGCGCTCACCGCGCGGTGGGAACCGCGTGCCGGCTCAGTCCGTTCTCGATCGTCGTACCCGTGCACCGCGTCGTGCGCGCCGACGGCTCGATCGGCGATTACGGCGGACATCCCGAGATCAAGCAGCAGCTCATCGATCTCGAACGCTCCCGGGCCGGCGCGTCCGTGTAGGCCGGCCGCCGCCCGGGCTCTTCTTCGACGTCGTCGCCATCTACGTCGACGTCGGCGACAGCGCACAGACCGCCGTGGACTCTTTTCACCCCGCGCGCGATTCTGTGGCGCTTCCGCGACAAGAGTCGAATTCACGCATTCGGCACGGCACATGCATTTCGGTCCTTCCGATGGAGCGACGGGCGGCGGGCGGCATCCGCCATTCCTCCGGAATATCCGCGTCGTCGAATGGGGGAACATCACGGCCGGCGCATTCACTCAGCCGCCGAAACTCGCGGTATTCCGGGGGCTACGGACGGCAGCGCCGCACCGTCGACGGTGATCACGCGGGCGGTCGTGTCGAGATCGATGGATTTTCTGACATTTCGGGCGCGTCGCCGAATAACACGAGCAAAGAACGTACTGTTATGACCATGGCTCGCAGAATTGTGCATCAACTCGTCGACGATATCGACGGAACCGTCCTTGAAATCGGCGAGGGAGAGACCGTGAATTTCTCTCTCGATGGTCGCGCATATGAACTCGACCTCTCCGACGCGAACGCCGCGGCATTCCGCGACATCCTCGCCCCGTACGTGAGCGCCGGCCGGTCGACATCGACGTCGTCGGCATCCGCGGGCGCCCGCAAGCGGAAGTCGGCCGGAGCGCAGCGCGACTACACCGCGATCCGCGCGTGGGCCGCAGCGAACGGCTTCACCGTCTCCGAGCGCGGGCGCGTTCCCGCTCAGGTTCTCGACGCGTACGACGCCGCACACTGACTCCACCCCACGAACGCCGGGCCGCACGAGGTGCGACCCGGCGTTCGGCGTTCGCGCCGCGGCATCCAGGTTCCCGACAGCACATTCACATGCGGTAGATAAGCGCACGCCGTCACGATGAGGCGGTGTCACGCCGTTCGAAGCCCGTCTCCCGTCGAGTGATCATCCGCCGCCGGATCATCTTCAGCGCCCTCGCCGTCGTCACGATCGCCGTGATCGTCG
Source organism: Microbacterium sp. 71-23 (assembly GCF_001897265.1). Taxonomy (NCBI): domain Bacteria; kingdom Bacillati; phylum Actinomycetota; class Actinomycetes; order Micrococcales; family Microbacteriaceae; genus Microbacterium; species Microbacterium sp. 71-23. The sequence continues at coordinate 194,023 of NZ_MKSL01000011.1, read as the reverse complement.
CCGCGGTCGGCATCGTGATGACCCTCGCCGACCTGAACGGCATCCACCGATCGGACATCTCGATGCCCGACGGCGGCGTCGCGCAGAACACCGGCGAGGTCAACATCCTCGTGATGGGCCTCGACAGCCGCGTCGATGAGGATGGCAACCCCTACCCGCAGGACATCTACAACGCCATCCACGCGGAGGACGAGAGCGTCGGCGGCTACAACACCAACGTGCTGATGTACATCCACATCCCCGCCGGAGGCGGCCCCGCGGTCGGTGTATCGATCCCCCGCGACGACTACGTGGCCTACGCGAACAAGCCCGCCGGCGTCACGCACGGCAAGATCAAGGAGGACTACGGCCGCACACTGGATGCCTCGTACAACGCGTTGCTCGCGAAGGGCACGCCGAAGGCGACCGCCTACCAGCAGGCGCGCGACGACGCCCGCGAAGCAGAGATCCAGACCGTCTCGCAGTTCCTCGGCGGGGTGCGCATCGACCACTTCGTCGAGGTGACGATGGCGGCGTTCTATCGCGTCGCCCAGGCCGTTCAGCCGATCACCGTCTGCCTCAACCACGCGACCGCCGACTACTACTCGGGCGCGAACTTCCCCGCTGGCGTGCAGCAGCTGGATGCCTCGCAGGCGATGGCCTTCGTGCGCCAGCGCCGCGATACGCAGTACAAGAACGTCTTCCTCACCGACCTCGACCGCACACGTCGCCAGCAGGCGTTCATGGTCTCGCTCGCGCTGAAGCTCAAGCAGACGCAGACCTTCACGAACCTCGGCACGTTGCAGACGCTCATCGACACCGCGAAGCAGTACGTCGCACTCGATTCCGGGTTCGACCTGCTGAGTCTCGCGAGCGACGCGCAGCGGCTGGCCGGAGGCGACATCACGTTCCAGACCCTCCCGATCGAGAAGTTCGGCACCATCGACGGTCAGAGCGTCAACATCGTCGACCAGACGAAGATCGCCGCCATCGTGCAGAACCTCATCAACCCGCCCACCGCCACAGCGACCCCCGCGCCCACGGCGACGTCGAGCTCGACCGCATCCGCCGCGCCCACTCCGGCGCCGACCTCGCAGACCTACACGAACTCGCAGCAGCCCATGGAATCCGGCGTGCTCCCCTGCGTGAACTGACCGCTCATGCCGGCGGGTCGACGACCCGCGTGACGCCGGCGGACGGCGGCGCGGCCGAGGCATCCGCCTGTCGCTCGGCGCGGAGCGCCGCGATCTCGTCCCGCAGCTGCGCGACGAGCTCTGCCGGCACGGGAGGTGCGAGAGAGGACGCCGCCACGCGTTCGATGATCCACGAGGCGATGGTCGCGGTCACGACGCCGATGAGCGCGATGCCGCCCACCATCAGCGCGATCGCCACGATGCGACCGGTGGTCGTCACCGGGTAGTAGTCGCCGTAGCCGACCGACGTGATCGTCGTGCACGCCCACCAGATCGCGTCGCCGAACGTGACGATCGGCCCGTGGCTTCCGCGTTCGACGTCGTACACGGCGAGCGCGCTCACGAACACCGTCAGCGCCGTGGTGCCCGCCGCGTACACGATCACGCGCCCCCGCAGGATCGACCCCGTGCCTCGTTGGATCAGCGCGAACACCATGAGGTACCGGATGACCTCCAGCGTGCCGAACATCGGCAGCACGACGACCGCGAGATCGAGCAGATGTCGCACGAACCACCGGCGTCGCTGCTCGGCGAGCACCAGTCGCACGACGTAGTCGACGAAGAAGAACAGCCACGTCGCCACCAGCAACGCGGTGACACCGATCGCGACTCCGCCCGTCGGGCGCGCGAGCACATTGATGGCGTACAGCAGCAGGAAGAGGCTCCCGCCCGCCGTGAGCGGCCACTCCGTCAGTCGCCGCCAGCGTTCATACCGTTCCCCGTACATGCGGCGATTATCGCGCGCCTGCGGATGACCTCGCGTCGTCAGGCGCGGCGGCGCTGCGGCGCGATGAGCACCATCGCCGGGTAGGTGACCGCCGCGACGGCCACGTGCATGACGATCAGCACGAACACCGCCTGGCCGTCCTGACCCTTCCACCAGATCCAGAGATCGGGGGCGAAGGAGACGACGGTCACGATGATCGCGAGCCAGAGATAGAGCCGCGCGGCGCGGGTCGAGAAGAGGGTCACGATCGGCCAGCCGATGCCGGCCCCGATCACGCCGATCGTCGTGAGCTTGGCGTAGTCCGCGAAGGCGTAGTGCTCATAGCCGGCGGTGCGCGGGAACACGATCGGCCCGAGCGCGGCGAGCACGGCGCATGCGGCGATCGAGCCGACCACGGCGACGACGATCGCGATCACCGTGCGCACCGCCGACGGCTGAGCACGCCCCATCGGGAGGTCGAGTCCGAACGGTGCCGTACGCGTCGATCCTGCGCTCATGACAGGTCCCTTCCGTCGCGCCCCGTGCGCGTCCTCGGCGAACGGTAGCGGCGCGGTTCCCAGATGAGACTGAGGATGTCGCGCCTCACTCCGGGGCGGAACCCCCCGCAGCGCCGGGCTCCGGCCCGGCCTCGATCGTGAGTCTGCTCGCCACGTCGCTGCGCGGGATGTGCGCGGCGAGTGCCAGTCGCTGAACGAGGATGTCGCGCACGGCGTCGGGCGGAAGCGTCGAGCGGAACACGACGTGGCCGCTCGGGTGCGGGGTGGCCGCGGCATCCAGGTCCTTCACGGCTCCGAGCAGCTCGGCTGCTCCGAGGGGAGGCTCATCGGGCGACCCGGGAGCGGCGACGCGCACGGTCCACGCGGTCGCCGTTGCGTCACCGGCGAGCCGCGCCGCCGGCCGCGCGACCCGCGAGGAGGGGTTCGTGCGCGCGAAGCGCACGCATCCGATGCCCGTTCCGATGACCGCGGCCACACCCGCGAGGCTGGTGAGGTTCGTCGACAGGTCGCTCGAGATCGGGGCCGCGCCGGTGACGGCGACGATCCCGAGCACCACACGCACGAGCGAGTACAGGGCGTACCCCGCGAATGTGGCGAACAGCGTCGTCGCGCCGGGCCGGCCGCGCATCTCGCGTCGCCGCACGGCGATCGCCACCCCGGCCGTGATCACGACGAGCGCAATCGTCTTGACCAGCACCGAGGTGGCGACCGGCGCCGTGGCCGACGTCATCCACACCGTGAGAAGCAACGCCACCGAGACGGCGGCACGCGCAGTGCGCACCGCTCTCGGTGCCGGCAGCGCGAACCAGATCAGCGCCGGAGCGGTGACCATGGCCACGTCACCGAGGATCAGTGTCGTGAGAGCCGGAGTGGCCGCGTAGAGCAGATAGAGCAGCGTCGACGCGACGGCGGCGACGCCGGCTGCGCCGGCCGCCCGGATGAGCCGCTGCGCATCCGCTGCGGCTCCCGCGGCGCGGGTCGAGGAGGTTCCGACGATCGCGAAGACCACGGCGCTGACGACGAAGAGAACGGCGATGAGCACGACCGTGTCCATGCGTCCCCCTTCGATCCCCCCGCCCGGAAACCTCCGTTGGTCACCGCCGACTCTACTGCGATCCGTCGGAACCTCCCCCGCGTTACGCCGAGAACGCCTGACGCAGGAACCAGACCGCCTGAGCGACCGCGGCTGTCGCGGCCTGCGTGGCGTGCAGGGAGTTCACCATGACGAAGTCGTGCACGATGCCCTGGTAGCGCACGGCGGTCGTGGGAACGCCCGCCTGGCGGAGCTTCGCCGCGTAGGCCTCGCCCTCGTCGCGCAGCACATCGGCCTCTGCCGTGATGACGAGCGCCTGCGGAAGGCCGGCGAGGTCGGACAGCTCGGCGCGCAGCGGCGACGCGGTGATCTGGGCGCGGTCGCTCTCGCTCGTCGTGTACTGGTCCCAGAACCAGCGCATGCCGTCGCGGGCGAGGAAGTATCCCTCGGCGAACGTCTCGTACGACGGCGTGTCGAACGCGGCGTCGGTGACAGGGTAGAAGAGCACCTGCGCGACCGGCGAGACGCCCCCGCGCTGCTTGGCGAGGAGGGTGAGCGCGGCGGTCATGTTGCCGCCGACCGAGTCGCCGGCAACGGCGAGCTTGGCGGCATCCAGGTCATGGGATGCCCCGTCGGAGACGATCCACTGCGCGGTCGCCCAGACCTGCTCGATGGCGTGCGGGTAGCGCACCTCGGGCGAACGGTCGTACTCGGGGAACACGACGGCCGCACGGGCACCGACGGCGAGGTCGCGCACGAGACGGTCGTGGGTGTGCGCGTCGCCGAAGACCCAGCCCGCGCCGTGCGTGTAGAGCACGACCGGCAGCACACCGGTGGCGCCGGCGGGGCGCACGATGCGAACCTTCACCGAACCCGAGGGTCCGCCGGCGATCTCGACCCACTCCTCGTCGATCTCGGGCTCTTCGATGGGCTCGTCCTGCACGCCGTCCACGGCGGCGCGACCGTCGGCGGGGGCGAGCTGGTAGAGGAACGGGGGCTCGCTGGTGGCGTCGACGAACGCCTGCGCGGCGGGCTCGAGGGCGAGCTTGTGGGGGTTTCCAGCCATGATCCGGTGTCTCCTTCGTGGGGCGCGTCTCGGGGTCGAGAGAGTGAGAACGCTCGTTCTCATCGCGTGATCCCCACTGTAGAGAACGCTCGTTCTCACTGTCAAGTAGACTGCCCTCATGAGCGATGAGGTTCGGGGGCACATCGTCGACGCCGCGGACGGCCTCTTCTACACGCGCGGCATCGGCCAGGTCGGCATGGACGCCGTGCGCGACGCCGCCGGTGTCTCACTGCGGGCCCTCTACAAGGAGTTCGCGTCGAAGGACGACCTGATCCTCGCCGTGCTCGACAAGCGCCACGGCATGTGGACGGACGGCGTCACCGGCGCGGTCGACGCGATCAGCGACCCGCGCGAGCGGCTGCTCGCGGTCTACGACTACCTCGCCGGCTGGTTCGACGAGGCCGACTTCCGCGGGTGCGGGTTCATCAACGCGTTCGCCGAGCTCGGAGCTGCCAACCCGGCCGTCGCCCGGACCGTGCGCGAGCACAAGATCGACTTCCAGCGGTACGTCGCCGAGCTCGTCGCCGACGCCGGTGCGCCCGCGACCCTCGCCCCGCAGCTCGCGATCCTCGCCGAGGGCGCCCAGACCACAGCCGCCATCGCCGGAACAACGGATGCCGCGGCGCAGGCCCGCGCCGCGGCGGCGACCCTCATCGACGCCGCCCTGGCGGGCTGAGCGGGCGGCGGGACGTGGCATCCGGATTCACCATCGTCACTCGCACCGATGTGCCCGTCGACGACCGCTTCGACCTCTCCCTCAGCATCGACCTGCACCTCGCGTCGATGGCGGACGCCGGTGAGCGCGCCATCGCCGGAACCACCTCCGGACGCATCGGGCTCGACGAGACCGTGACATGGCGCGCACGCCACTTCGGCGTATGGATCACGATGACCTCCCGGATCAGCTCGCTGGATCGACCGCACCGATTCGTCGACGAACAGGTCAGCGGGCCGTTCCGGCGGTTCCGGCACGAACACCTCTTCGAGCACGACGGCGCGGGGACGGTGATGACCGACGTGATCGAGGTCACCTCCCCCGTCTTCGGCGCGGTCGCCGAGCGCCTCGTGCTCGTGCCGTACCTGCGCCGACTCATCCGGCAGCGCAACGCGCACCTCCTGCAGGCGGGCGGGGGCTGAGCGGGAGGCACGCGGGCGCCGGGCCATCCCGCGCGTCAGCGGCGATCATCGATGCCGACGCGCGATGCCGGGTTCGCGGCGACCCGCCGTGCGCTCTCTGGCGGCGCTCAGCCGATCAGCGCGCCAGGTAGCCGCCGTCGACGGGGATGTACGACCCTGTGATGAGGCTTGCCGCCGGACTGGCGAGCCAGGCGACGGCCGCCCCGATCTCCTCCGGTTGGCCGATGCGGTTGAGTGCGTGCAGGCCGGGCAGGCTCGCCTGCACGTCCGCGGGCAGGTTGCGCTCGAGACCGGTGGCGACGTAGGCCGGCCCGACAGCCAACGCCCGGACACCGCGACTTCCGTACTCGAGTGCGACCGTCTTCATCAGGCCGTTGATCGCGTGCTTCGCGGCCGCATAGGGAGACATCCCGACGAGCCCCCGCACACCGCCGAGGCTGGAGATCGTGACGATCACTCCCCCGCCGCGCTCGAGCAGGGCGGGGAGCTGGAGGCGCACGCCGTAGAAGACGCCATCGAGGTTGACGTCGAGCACGCGGCGCCACTGCGCCGGCGAGATGTCCGCCGTGTCCGTCGCCGGTTGCGTGATCCCGGCGTTGTTCACCGCCACGTCCAGCCCGCCCCAGTGCGCGCGCACGAGGTCGATGGCGCGCGCGTGCTCCTCAGTCGAAGTCGTGTCGAGCGCCTGGGCCAGCGCCACGCCGCCCCGATCCGCGATCTCCGCACGCACAGCGTCCGCGGCATCGCCATCGCGGTCCGTCACCAGCACCGCCACCCCCGTCTCGGCGAGCGCGAGCGCGCACGCGCGGCCGATGCCCCGGCCCGCGCCGGTGACGAGAGCGGTGCGCATGACGCTCATCGCGACGTGATGACGACCGGCACCGCCACGGACTTCAGCCCCTCGAACCCGAACTCCATGCCGTATCCCGATCCCTTGATGCCGCCGAACGGCACCATCGGGTGGATCCCGCCGTGCTTGTTGATCCACACGGTGCCGGCCTCGAGCCGCAGCGCCACCTCACGGGTCTGCGCGGGATCGTCGCCCCACACCGACGCGCCGAGTGCGGCATCCAGTCGATTGGCCGACGCGATCGCCGACTCGACCGTGTCGTAGCGGATCACCGGAAGCACCGGCCCGAACTGCTCCTCGTCGACGATCGGGTCGCCGTCGACAGCGTCGCCGACGATCGTCGCCTCGAAGAACGTGCGCCCGAGATGTGGCGCGGGCGAGCCGCCGGTCACGATGCGGCGTCCGCGGGCGCGCGCGTCGTCGACGAGGCGCGCGACGATGTCGAACTGCATCGCGTTCTGCAGCGGACCGAGCTCGTTCGACTCGTCGACGCCGCGCCCCATCGGGGTTGCGGCGGCCTTGCGGGCGAGAGCGTCGAGCACCTGCTCGTACTGCGACTCATGCACGTACAGGCGTTTGAGCGCGGCGCACGTCTGCCCGGTGTTGATGAACGCGCCCCAGAACAGCGCGTCGAGGTGGGCGTCGATATCGGTGCCGGGAAGCACGATGCCGGCGTCGTTTCCGCCGAGTTCGAGCGTGAGCCGAGTGAGGTTCTGAGCGGATGCCGCGGCGATAGCCTTGCCCGTCGCGGTCGAACCGGTGAACATGATCTTCCCGAAGGCGGGGTGCGACGTCAGCGCCGCACCGACCGCCCGGCCGCCCGAGATGACCTGCAGCACCCCCTCGGGAAGCACCTCGTTCAAGATGCTGACGAGCGCCAGCACGCTCAGCGGTGTGTACTCCGACGGCTTCACGATGACCGCGTTGCCCATCTTCAGCGCCGGGGCGATCTGCCAGATCGTGATCATGAGCGGCCAGTTCCACGGACCCACCGCGCCGACGAGACCGACCGGCTTGTAGATGAGCTCGGAGTAGTTCTCGGCGTCGTCGACGAGCACTTCGGGGGCCACCTCGAGGTCGGCGTTCACATGGAGCCAGCCCTGCACCGCCCCCACCTCGACGCGGGCGCCGATGCCGTTGAGCGGCTTTCCCTGTTCGCGCGAGACCGCGTCGGCCAGCTCGTCGGCGACGAGCGCGACCCGCTCGGCCGCCGCATGCAGCAGCGCGCCGCGCTCGCTGGCGGGTAGTGCTGCCCATGCCGGCTGCGCGATGCGTGCCCTCGTGATCAGCGCCTCGAGGTCGTTCACGACGTGCTCGGGGGCGTAGCCGATGGTCTCGCCGGTCGCGGCATCCGGAATCGGGCGTCCGCCGTCGACGCTGACGCGCTGCAGAAGGGGGTTCATCGTTCTCATCTCCTCGAGATCGGGTGCGCTCAGACGGCGGCGTTGGTGACCGCGACGGGCGCGTCGGCTGACGCGAGCAGGAAGTCTGCCGCCTTCTCGCCGATGACTGCGGCCGGAGCGTTGGTATTGCCGGTGGTGACCGTCGGGATGACCGACGCATCGGCCACGGTGAGACCGGCGACGCCGCGCACGCGCAGCGTCGGATCGACCACGGCACGGTCGTCGGAGCCCATCCGGCACGTGCCGACCTGGTGGTGGTAGGTGATGACGTGCTCGCGGATGTAGGCGATCAGCGCATCGTCGCCGGCGCCGGGTGCAGGGTAGACGACCGCCGCCCCCCACGCGTCGGCGAGTGCGGGCTGCGCACCCACCTCGAGGCACTGGCGCACGCTGGCGAGGATGCTCGCGAGATCCCGCGGATCTTCCAGCACGTGCGGATCGATGCGGATGCCGGCAGGGTCCCCGGCGTCGGCGAGCGTGACCTCGCCACGGCTGTGGGTCGTCACGAGCCCGGCCATGAGCGTGAACCCGGTGCCCTCGAACGACATGTCGGGTTCGAGCATCGGCACGCTGAACGTGATCGGCTGGGTGTCGGGCACCGCGAGGGCGGGATCCGACTTCCAGAACCAGTGGCTCTGCGTGACCGAGCGATGGGGGGCGGGCGCCTCGACCGGCCGCTCGGTGCCGAAGATGACGGGCACCAGATAGTGGTCGTGGAGATTCTTGCCTACGGGAAGGTCGGCGACCAGCGGGATGCCGTGGTCGGCGAGCTGCTCGGCCGGGCCGATGCCGCTGCGCAGCAGCACCTCGGCCGAGCCGAACGTTCCCCCGGCCAGCACGATCTCATCCGCCGTCAGAACCTCGAGCTGACCGTCGAACTCGATCTCGAGCCCCGTGGCACGGCCGTCCGCCACGATGACCCGCCGCACGACGACCCCGGTGCGCACATCGAGCGTTCCGGCAGCGACGGCCGGGTGCGCGTAGGCGTCCCACGTGCTCACCCGGTCGCCGTCTTCGACCGTCACCTGCTGACGGGAGACACCCTCGATCGACCCCGAGTTGTAGTCGGGGTTGCGCTCGAGCCCCCACTCCACGGCGGCGTCGATGATCGACTCCTGAATCGGATGCATCGGCTGGTTCTCCTCGATCGGGAGCAACCCCTCTGTGCCGCGCGCGGGATCCGGCGCGCCGCGCCAGCCCTCGATGCGCCGGTAGACCGGTTCGACGTCCGCCCAGGCCCAGCCGGGGCATCCGTCCGCCGCCCAGCCATCGAAGTCGGACGGCAGGCAGCGCACCCAGATCGCGGCGTTCAGGGAATGGGACCCGCCGAGCACCCGCCCGCGCGGCAGATGGATGCGGCGGCCCGCCGCGTGCGCCTGCGGTGCCGTGTAGTAGTCCCAGTCACGCTCGGTGTGCCAGAGGTCGGGGATGTGACTGAGGTCCTGCACGAGCTCGGTGCGGTTGGAGGGGCCCGCCTCGACGATCAGCACCCGCTTGCCGGCGTCGGCGAGTCGGCGGGCGACGATCGATCCGGAGGTCCCCGCGCCCACGACGATGTAGGGGTAGTGGGTCATGATTGCTCCTCTGCTTCGGTGAGTCGGTAGGCGGCCGCGAGCTGCTCGGGCTGATCGCGCAGCGTCGCCGCGCTCTCACGGAGGGTGACCTCCCCCTGCGCGAGCACGACGGCCGAGGTCGCGAGATCGAGCGCGACATGGGTGAACTGCTCGATGAGAAGGATGCCGACGCCGCGCGCGGCGACGCTGCGCAGGACCGGTACGAGACGCGCGACGATCACCGGCGCCAGTCCGAGCGACATCTCGTCGATGACGAGGTATTCGGGGCGGGCGGCGAGCGCGCTTGCGAGCGCGAGCATCTGCTGCTGTCCGCCCGAGAGCGAGCCCGCCGCACGGTCGGCGAACCCGTGCATCTCGGGGAAGATGTCGAGCATCTCCTCGACGGCGGCACCGCGGTCGCGCCGCGGCAGGAGGACAGCCGCGATCTTCAGGTTGTCGGCGACCGAGATGTCGGTGAAGACGCGGTGGCCCTCCTGCATGGTCGCGAGACCCGCCCGCCGCACCCGGTTCGGACGCAGCCCGCGGATCGCCCGGCCGTCGAGCTCGATGTCGCCGCGGATGTCGCGCAGCAGCCCCGCGACCGCCAGCACGAGCGAGGACTTCCCCGCCCCGTTCGCCCCGAGCAGCGCCGTCACCTCGCCGCGCGGGACGGTGAGATCGACACCGCGCACCACCTCGCGCCCGCCACGACGGATCGTGAGGTCGCGGATCGCCAGCTGCTCGCTCATGCCTTCTCCTCCTCGATACCGAGATACGCCTTGCGGACGTCGGGGGACGTGAGCACCTCGGCCGTTGACCCGGCCGCGATGCGGCGCCCGAAGTCGAGCACCGCGACGGTCGCGCACGCGGCACGCACGAGATCCATGTCGTGGTCGACGAGGAGGACCAGCGCGCCGGTCGTCGCCGGAATCCCGGTGATCACCCCGAGGAGCATCTCCGACTCGGCCGGATCGAGACCGGCGGCGGGCTCGTCGAGCAGCACGAGACGCGGCTCGCCGACGACGCAGCGGGCGATCTCGACGAGACGCCGTTCGAGGATCGTGAGGTCGCTCCCGAGTCGGTCCCGCCCATCCAGGCCCACGTAGTCGAGCGCGGCGTCGACCGACGCTCGGGTCGCGCCCGAGTTCTCCGCCGCGAGGAGGAGGTTCTCACGCACGGTCAACGACCGGATCACCTGCTCCTGCTGGAACGATCGGCGCAGCCCCCAGCGGGCGCGACGATGCCGCGGCACGGCCAGCAGCGACTCCCCGTCGATGTGCACACTCCCCTCCGCGGGGATGGCGAACCCGGAGAGCACGTTGAAGGTCGTGGTCTTGCCGGCACCGTTCGGTCCGATGATCCCGCAGACGCCGTCCTCGAACTCGAGGCTGACCGCGTCGAGCGGGGTGACGCCCCCATAGCGCACGGTGACGCGATCGATGACGAGGCGGCTCATGCGGTCACCTCGCGTGCACGTGAGGCACGGCGCGGTGTTCGCCATCGACGCGCCAGCGCGGCGACCGAGCCGGCGATGCCGATCGGATTGGTCGTGATGGCCTGGATCGTGCCGAGGCCCAGGATGATGAACACGAGATCGCCGCTCACTCCCCAGGCCTGGAGCAGCACGGGCACGCCGTAGAAGAAGATGCCGCCGATCACGGCGCCGCTCAGTGAGAACGTGCCGCCGATGAGCACCGTCGCGAACAGCAGCACGGACTGCTGCGCGCTGAAGGTCGTCCCGGTGGAGTCGAGCACCCCCGTGTTGGCCGCGAGGAGCGCCCCCGACAGACCGGTGATGAAGCTGGTGATCAGGAGGGCCAGAATGCGATAACGCGTCACCGGGATGCCGAGGGTGATGGCGCCCGCCTCACCCTGCCGGATCGCCGCCCAGGCGCGTCCCACCCGGGAGGACAGGAGCCACCAGACAGCGAGGAACACGACCGCGACGACCACCGCGACATACCGGAAGTAGGCATCGTCCGAGGCACCCCAGGTCGGCCGCGGCATGGTGTCGGGAACCGTGCCGGCGGGGAGACGCCCGAGGAACCCGGTTCCGCCGTTCGGGAACCCGGTCGCCGTGATGACGACCTGGATGCCGCCCGCGATCATGAGGGTCACGATCGCGAGGGAGAGTCCCGAGAGCTTGAGAGCGGGAAGGCTCAGGAGCGTTCCGATGAGCGCCGTGACGACGGCCGCCGCCACCGCGACCAGCTCGAACGGCAGATCGGTCGCGTAGTAGAGGCGCAGCGTCACCCATCCGCCGACAGCGACGAGGGCGATCTGCATGAGCGACACGAGTCCGAGGCGCCCGTAGAGGATGCCGGCGGCGAGGGCGGCGAGCGAGTAGATCGCGCATGCGGTGAGCGCGAAGAGGCCGGACCCCTGGCCGATACCGGGGAGGAACGGGATGACCACCGCCAGCGCGAGGCCCACGAGGAGGCCGATCGCGCCGACACGGGTGTTTCGGCGGGCGAGGAAGGAGATCATGAGCGCACCACTCCGATGGTCAGCACGCGACGTCGGCCGATGAGGATGACGACGGTGGCGATGAGGAAGGGGACGATCGTCGCGTAGGCGGTGATCGGCTCCCACGCCGACGCGAGGGTCTGCAGGACACCGATCACGAGTCCGCCGACCAGCGTGAGCCACAGTGAGGAGAAGCGTCCGATCACGACGGCCGCGAGCTCGGGGATGATGAGGAAGGTCAGGAAGGCGGGCTCCAGGCGGGTCTGGTTGGCGAGAAGGATGCCGGAGGCTCCGGCGATCGCGCCCGACAGCGCCCAGGCGACGTTCTCGACGAGTCGCACGTTCGTGCCGACGACCGAGGCGAGCTCGCGGTCGCTGGCGAGCGCTCGCATCGACATGCCGATGCTCGTGTAGCGGAAGGCCAGCACCGTGGCGACGACGACGAGCACGGCGAGCAGGAGGCAGATGATCTGCGTGAGGTTCACGCGGCTGCCGCCGACGTTGATCGCGATCGAGCTGGTGTCGAGCCGCAGAGTGCGGGCCTTGTCGTTCCAGGTGAACAGCAGCACGCCGATGATGACGAGGGCGAAACCGAGGGTGGCGATCGCCTTGCGCAGCTCGTCGATGCGCGCGAGATAGGGGCCGGCGAGCAGCCCGAACAGCAGGGCGGCCGCAGCCGCGATCAGGATGCACACGGCGATCCCGATCGCGGGCTGCAGACGTCCTTGGGTGGGAACCAGCTGCCACAGCAGCATCGCGGCCAACGCACCGATGGCGCCGTGGGCGAAGTTGAGGACGCCGGTCGTGCGGTAGAGCACGAGCACCCCGACTCCGGACAGGGCGTACACCGAACCGATCACGAGGCCGGCGACGAGGAAGGGCAGCAGATTCATGGTGTGATCAGTTCCCCGTCAGAAGACCCTGGGACTGCTCGGCCTGTTCGATCGAGGTCAGTTCGGGGTCCGTCACGTTCTGGCAGCCCTCGAGCTCCTGCCACTCGCCGTTGACGAGCTTTGCCATGCGGGTCGCGTGGTTGGCGTGATGCTGGTCGGCGACGCCGTAGTACCACGGGGCGCACAGGAGGTCGGAGGAGAAGCCCTTGATTCCGAGGAGCGCCTGCGAGACGGTGTCGCGGGTGATCTTCGACGGATCCGGGAACTGCTTGATGAGGGTGTCGGTGAAGATCTTGGCGGCGAGGAAGCCGGCCTGGCTGAACGTGTCGCGCGGCGCGTCGGCGGCCGCGTACTTGTCCATCACGGCCTTCCAGAGGGTCTGGTCGGCGCCGGTCGTGGTCGTGACGAGCTGCAGCTCGGAGTTGGCGACGAAGCCGTCCCAGTACTGGCCGATCTGTTGCCCGAACTGCTTGTCGTAGCAGGATGCCGTGCACGACCACTGGATCGACCCCTTCGCGTCCTGCTGCTCGGCCGCGGTGAGGATCGACGCGGTGATCGGCGCCGGGTCCGCGATGACGAGGCTCGTCGCGCCGCTCGAGGAGATCTGGCTCACGAGCGGAAGCCAGTTGCTCTCGTTCGGGTCGGAGAGCACATTGCCGACGAGATCGATACCCTTCGACTTCGCGTAGGCCGAGATTCCGGATGCCACCCAGTCGCCGTTGCCCGGGGTGTTGATGCCGATCGCGAAGAACTTGCCGGCCTGCCCGGCGCGCTCGAAGTACTGCAGCGTGGCGAGGGCGGAGATGCGGGGTCCGGCGTTGACGGGCGCGAGGTTCGACGACGAGAAGCAGGACTGCGGAACCCCGACGCCGAGGATCGAGTAGAGCCCCGCCGCTTTGTAGGCGTCGTTCTGCTGCTGGCAGCCGACGAACGAGGCGTCGCCCACCGAGGCCACGATCGAGGAGTCGGACGCATAGCCGGTCGCGATCTGCGCCGTCTTGGTGGGGTCGAGAGCGTCGTCTCCGACCTGGTAGGAGATCGGGCGGCCGTTGATCCCGCCGTTGTCGTTGATGCAGTCGAAGTAGGCCTTGGCCGAATTCGGGGAGGACGAGAAGTCGACGCCGCCGGATTCGGTGGCGATGGCGACGACCTTGATCGGGGTTCCGGTGGCCTTCTGGCCGTTGCCGAGGCCGCACGCGGCCGTCCCGGCGGCCGCCGAGCCGCCGGATGTGGGGGACGCAGAGGTGTCGGCAACACATCCCGCGAGAGCGATGACAGCTGTTGTCGCCGCTACCGCGAGCAGTGCCCGCATGGTGCGATTCATGGGTGTACTCCTTCGTACGAGATGCGACGCGAGGGACAGCTGCGTCGCGGACAGCCTCGCAATACCGGCGCGGGGGCCGTTGAACGGCGAGGCACCCGCATTGCACGTGCGTGCACAACGTCTTCCAGGCGCCGTAGCCGCGACGTCGTCGGTCATATACGATGCAGACCACGCGGTCACCGGCGACCGCGACTCGTTGGAGGTAACCCCGAATGCTCCACGCCACCCCGAGCCCGCTCCACCACATCGACTCGTTCACGGCCTTCCGTGAGAGCGTGCGCGATACGTTCGTCCCCCTGCAGGTTTCCAGTCGGCGCCCGCACCATTTCCACGCCGCGGCGCGCAGCGCCGAGCTGCGCGACCTGAAGATCGTCGAGATCGCCGCCGATCCGCATGTGGTCGAGCGCACACGCCGCCTCGTCGCCGAGTCGGAGTCCGAACCGAGCTACAAGGTGAGCCTGATGGTCGAAGGCTCCGGCTTCATCTGCCAGGACGGCCGCGACGTCGTGCTGTCACCGGGCGACATCGCCGTCTATGACACGACTCGTCCGTACACGCTCGCATTCGACGACTCATCGATCCGCACGATCGTCGCCATGTTCCCCAAGCGGCTCGTCGACCTGTCCGACGATCGCATCGCCCGGCTGACGGCGACTGCGCTGGGCAAGGACGACCACCTGGGGAGCATGGTCGGCGGCGTGCTCCTGCAACTGGCCGGGCGACTCGAGGCGGTCAGCACCGCGACAGGCTGGCGATTGGCGCGCAATGCGGTCGACCTCGTCAATATCCTGCTGCGAGACTCGCTGCCGGCGACGGAGGGCGCTGGCGGCGAACGGCTGATCGATCGGATCTACTCGTACATCGACGCAGTGCTCGAAGACCCGGGCGTCACGCCGTCGCTCATCGCGGACGCCCATTTCATCTCGGTGCGCTATCTGCATTCGCTGTTCCAGTCCGAGGGGATGAGCGTCGGCTCCTACATCCGGCTGCGCCGCATCGAGCGATGCCGCGACGAACTCGCCGACCCGGACTTCGCGGACATGACCGTGACGGCGATCGCCGCCCGCTGGTCGTTCGCCGACGTGGCCCATTTCTCGCGCACGTTCAAGTCTGTCTACGGCGAGACCCCGTCCGAGTTCCGGTCCCGGATGACCCGCCGCTGACGTCGCCCCGGGAGGGACACACTGCGCGCCGATTCAACATCTGCGCGCTCCGACGCAACCGCCCCGCGTCCGGGCACGCGAGCCTTCACACAGCGGCACGACGATGCGCCGCGGGGAAGGACACTCGCATGAACGACGCGACCGGCACGGCGACGCAGGTCCTGTTCGTCGCTCCCGGCATGATCGACACGGTCACCGGCCCGGCACCCGTGCCCGCGGCATCCGATGTCGTGGTCGCCGTCGACCGCGTCGGCATCTGCGGAACCGATCTGCACCTGCTCGACGGCGAGATCGGTGACCCGTTCCCGCTGGTGCCCGGTCACGAGTTCGTCGGAACGGTGATCTCTATCGGCACCGAGGCGGCCCGCCCGGGGTTGCGCGTCGGTGATCGCGTCGTGGTGGAGATGCTGCTGGCCTGCGGGCGGTGCGCGCGATGCCGCGAGGGTCGTCGCAACCTCTGTGAGCGGGACGATCCCGCGGTCTCACCTGCGGCGGGGCGCCAGATGGGCGTGAACATCCCCCGCACGCTCTCGCCCTTCACCGGCGGGTACGGCACCCACCTGGTGGTTCCCCCTGAGGGCGTCATCCACGTGCTTCCGCCCACGCTCCAGAACGACGTCGCGGTGCTCACCGAGCCTCTCGCGGTCGCGGTGCGGGCGGTCGAGCGCGGTCGCGTCGGCCTCGGCGACGACGTCGTGATCATCGGCCCGGGCCCGATCGGTCTGCTCGTCGCAGCGGTTGCGTCGGCGGCCGGTGCCCGGCACGTCATCGTCGTCGGCGGTCGCCCCGAGCGGCGGGTGCTCGCACGCTCGTTCGGCGCGACGGACACCCTCGCAGAGCGCGGGGCCGAGCTCCACTCGCGGATTCGCCACCTGCTCCCCGGCGGTCCGGACGTGGTCATCGAGTGCGCCGGGAATCCCACGGCGCAGCAGGACGCGATCCGTCTGGTCCGGCGCGGCGGTCGGGTTGTGCTCGCCGGGGCATGTGGCGGCGGCGCGGCGCTCACGATCGCACCGGATGAGGACCTCCTCACCCGGGAGATCGACATCCTGCCGTCGTTCCTTGCCGCGGGCGGCTATGAACGCGCCATCACGCTGCTCGATCAGGCGCGATTCCCGTTCGCCTCGCTCATCACCCACATCTTCCCGCTCGATGAGGCGAGCACCGCGCTCGCCGCCGTTCGCGGTCGTACGGAGGGGCTGATCAAGGCCGTACTCCTCATCCCCTCCCCCTCACCCACTCTCACCGGAGGTCACTGATGTCCCATTCCGAGAACGTCACCGTCTCGCGCACGACCCACGATGCCGACCAGGGCACGTGGAAGTCATACGACGACTTCGCGACCGGAATCGACACTTATCGGATGCCGCAGGCCGACCTCGCCGGACGATCGATCGCCTGGGAGTTCGACGGCGGCATCGGTCTCGCCGTGGACGTCCTGGCCGATGGCACCGCCCGGTGGCGGTCGGCAGCCCTTCTGAGCACACCGGATGGCACGGTGGACCCGTACGACGCGGTGCGTGTGCGCGACGACGTGGTGTTCTTCAACCTGCCCCTCACGTCGCGGTCTCAGGACGCGATCACGGTGTTCTGGTCGGAGACGACCGGTCGCGCACTGATCATCCACTCCGTGATCGGCGAGCCGCGACCGGGAATGCCGCAGGTGCAGCAGACGATCGCCGCGGGGCGTGTCGTCGGACAAGATGTGACGGGGGTGAAGCCCGCGCCGTCGCGCGATCTGATCGGCTTCCGCGAGCTCGTGCGCTACAGCCCCGTGCACCTGTACGAGCACGTGTTCCTCTCGAGCGAGCGCTACTGCTGGCAGTGCCTCCACGGCGAGCAGCGCGGGCACGGCGACGTCGACATGTCGTCGGTGTGGAAGTTCGACGACTCCGGCCTCTACCTGTTCACGTTCCGCGAGTTCGTGATCCCGGTCGCGAGCGTCTGGCTGCACGACCTCGGCTACGCGCTGCGCACGACGGGGATCTTCCTCGGCACCGCGCCCGGCGGCGGCGCCGACCACCGCCTCGCGGGCGGCCACATCTATCCGCTCGGCAACGTCGTGTACCCCGACGTCGAGCCCGTCTGACCCACCGAAAGGACACCCGCATGAGCCGCGCTCACGACATCATCACGCGACACTACGAGGCCAGCGCCGGCGGCGATCTCGCCGGGATGCTCGCCCCCATCGAGCCCGACACGACCTGGACCGAGGCGGCCGGGTTCCCGCGTGCGGGCACCTACGTCGGCCCCGACGCCGTGCGCGTCCACGTGTTCGACGCACTCGCCCGCGACTTCGACGGCTATCGCTTCGACCTCGACGAGCTCGTCGACGCGGGCGATGTGCAGGTCGGCATCGGCACGTACTCGGGCACCTTCCGCGAGACGGGGCGCCCGTTCACCGCGCGGGTCGCGCACATCTGGCGGCTGGCATCCGACCGGGTGGTCAGCTTCGAGCAGATCGTCGACAGCGCGCAGGTTCGGACAGCGATGACGCCATGAGCGCACCCGCCCGTCCCGCCTCGGCGAGCATCCCCCCGATCGGACTGGCGGTCGCGGGCGTGCGGGGCAGCGGCGGCATCCATGTCGTCTCAGCGGCGATCGACGACGGCTTCCGCCTGATCGTCACCGACCCTGACTACGACAACGACGGCACGGTCGGCGCGGCGATTGCCGCGGCAGCCGTCCCGCGTGATCTCGTCACGGTCGCGACCCGGCTGCCCGCGAGTCGCACGAGCGCGAACGAGGCGACGAAGTTCGTCGAGGAGTTTCTGCTGCGCACCCAGCTGGAGCACATCGATCTCATGCTGGTGCCGTGGATCGGGGCGGCGCGCTCGCTGGCGGCCTGGCACTCTCTCGCGAAGGCCCGGGTGCGAGGCCTCGTCAGCCGCGTGGGTGTCGCGGGGTTCGGCGCGGCGGAGAGTGACGCCCTTCTCGAGGCGACCGGAGATCGGCCGGCCGTCGACAAGATCGTCGTGCACCCGCTCGCTCCCCAGCGCGAGTTGCGGCGCGACCTCGATGGCCGAGGCGTCAGGGTGCTCGCCGCGCATCCGACGGGCCTCGGAGACGGGATGCTGCGGCATCCGGTGCTCGTGCGCGCCGCACGCGAGGAGGGTCTCACCCCGGCGCAGCTGGCGATCGCCTGGTCGGCGGCTCGGGGGATGATCCCGCTGCCGACGGCGAGATTCCCGGCCCGGCAACGCGAGAACCTCGCCGCGCTCGATCGACCGCTGGCGGAGTCGACGCTCGCCGTCATCGACCGCGTGTGCCCCGACGGCCCGTCGCGGATCGAGACGATCGCCGGGTGAGCGGCGCCGGGGTCGTCGCGCAGTGAGGGTTCGCATCGCAACCTCGCTGGTGAACCCGCCGCAGCGCGCGAGGTATGCGGCATCCCCATGGCGGATGCCGCGGCCCCGCGTCAGCCGCCGAGAGCCGTGACGACGGCGAGCGAGTCCACGTAGTCGCGCCAGCCGACGATGCGTCGATCGACGAGGGTGACGACGGAGCAGAACCGGTTGTCGTGCGCGCGGCCCGCCGCCGTGCGTCCGTGCACCTCGTATTCGAGCGTCACGACGCCACGGTCGGCGTCGTGCGCGACCTGCAGCCCGTCGGCCCGCTCGATCTGCATGTCGTAGCCGGCGAACCAGTCCATGTAGGCCGCGCGCCCGCGGATGACGGGCCCGAACCCGGCGAAGACGTAACGGAACTCGAACTCGGCGTCCTCCGCCACGGCGTCGCAGAAGTGCTCACCGTCGACGAGATCACCCAGCCCCTCCCGCACGACCGCGTAGAACGGATCGGCGTTCGGCCGGAACGCAGGGTGCGAGCGGTCGGCGGGTTCGTGGTGGTGCGGCAGGGTCATGCGGACCTCTTTTCGGCGGTGCCCCTGGAGGGACTCGAACCCCCAACCGTTTCCTTAGGACGGAACTGCTCTTCCATTGAGCTACAGAGGCTGGCCCTCCGAGTCTAGCGGCGCCTCACCCGCCGGATTCGGATGCCGCGGCCCCCTGTGCGGCCGCGACGACGCCTTCCACGCTCTGCTCCAGGAACGCCACGATCTGCTCGACCGGGGTGCCGGTGCCGAGGGCGAGGTCGAGGAGCACTTCCTGGGCGAACACGACCCAGGAGTGGAGGGCGACCCGCAGCATCCGGGTGTCGCGATAGCCGAGCTCGCCGTAGACCTCCAGCAGGCGGGCGGCCTGCGCATCGCGGGCTTCGTCGACCACCCGGCTCGCCTCGGCGTCGCGGCTCGACGACCCGCGCACCAGGGAGGCGAAGACGCCGCTGTGCTCGCGCACGAACATGACGATGCGGGTGAGGGTGTCGTGCAGGCGCTCCCGCGGGGCGAGGTCGCGGCGCGGGGTGGTCGCGTGCAGCATGCCGTCGCGGGCGAGGGTGACGACGTCGCGGTGCAGGCCCTGCTTCGAGCCGAAGTAGTGGAAGACGAGGCCGCGGGAGACGCCGGCCTGCTCCGAGAGCACCTCGATGGTCAGCTCGTCGAGGGGGCGCGTGGCGAGGAATGCCACACCGAGGGCGGTGAGCTGCTCCCGTCGCTCCTCGGGCGTCAACCGCGTACGACGCACCCCGACCATGGCTATGACCATACTGTCGACACCTCCCCTCCTCCGGGCGCGCCATCGGCGTCGCACCCGGACTGTGAGGACTTTCTCACCAACGTGTCCACCTTATTGACAATTAGTCAATGGTGTCTATCATCGTGTCAGAACCACCCGCAGCACAGCCGCTGCACCCCGCAGCAATGACGCTGCACCTCACCCCCCGGAGGACACAATGAAGTTCCGCAACATCGCGCGCTCGCGCGCAGGACGTATCGCCATCGTCGCCGTCCCGGTCGCCGTCGTCACCTCGGTGCTCGCCGGCGGCGTCGCCCAGGGCCAGGTGCCCGTCTCGTTCTCGGTCTCGGGCAGCTCGTTCCAGATCTCCGCCACCGAGCTCGCCGGCACTGGCTTCTCCCAGTACTCGGGCGTCGCCACCGACGCGAAGGGCGGCCAGCACAGCGTCGCGATCGCCAACATCAAGTCGGCGTCGCTCACGGCGCTCTGCCAGGCCGTCATCACCGACACCCCGCTCGGCAAGGTGGGCCTGCTGGTCACCGCCGGCGGCGAGGGCACCCCTGCCACCGCGACCGACCTGCAGATCGGCATGACCGACCTCAAGGGCGACTCGTCGTTCGGCAACATCCGCATCGGCGTCGACGCCTCGCAGGTGAACACGAACGCGAAGGGCACGGCGGGCGAGTTCGCCCAGGACGCCGACACCATCACGATCAAGAACCTGCAGCAGATCGCGTGGAGCACCCAGGCGGGCGTCTTCAACCTCGCCAACATGCACGTGCAGATCACCGACGGGTCGAAGGGCTGCTTCTGAGCAGCCCCATGACCACCGTTCCTCGAACCCGATCGGAGGCTGCTGCCATGTCCACTCGACGTGCCCGCTTCGCCGCCTGGTCCCGCCGGCGGCCCCTCGTCGGCGCGATCCTCATCGCTGTCGGCGGCGTGGAGATGTTCTTCTCCGGTCAGCTCGACCTCGGCAACATCCAGGTGCAGCTCGGCTTCTCGGGGCTGCAGGCGACCATCATCCCGGTCGCCCTGGTGCTGTTGGGCGTGCTGATCGTCGCGATGCCCATGCATCGCATCTTCTACGGTGTGATCGCTCTGGCGATCTCGATCTACTCACTCGTCGGCGTCAACCTCGGCGGCTTCATCATCGGGATGGTGGTCTCCACCGTCGGTGGCGTGATCGCCGTGTCATGGGTGCCCGCCGACGGTGAGCGTCGCCTGCGCCGCCGCGAGGCGAAGCGGGCCACCCGCCAGGACGAGGAGGCTGCGGCGGAGGAGGGCGATGCGGACGGCGCCACCGCCGATCTGACGATCGACGAGATCACGGCGGCGAGCGCATCATGATCCGCCATCGCCTTGCCATCGCGGCCGCCGCGGTGGTCGGATGCCTCGTGGTCGGCGCCGCGACCGTCGGTGCCGCCCGCTCCCCCGAAGCCCCGACCGGCCTGTGCATCCCACTGCTGATGAACTGCAGCACGCCGACGCCGACGCCGACCCCGTCGCCGTCGCAGACCTCGGGCAGCTTGCTGCCGGGTCTGCCGTCACTGCCGGGTCTCGGCGGCGGATCCACCTCACCGACGACGCCGACCTCCCCGGGCACGCCCACCACCCCGACGCAGACCAACGCGTCATGGGGACAGGCGATCTTCGACCAGGGCGCACCGACCCTCACGAAGTACCCGGCGCAGCTGGGCGCGCAGGGTCTCTCGTTCACGGGGCTCAAGGGCATCGCACTCGTCACGGTGCGCACGGTCGACGGAACGCTCGAGCCGGCCATCCGCATCAGCGCCGACTCGGTCACGGTGCAGGGCTTCTCGCTCACGGTGCGCCAGTTCACCGGCCCGTCGCTCGCGACCACCGCCGACAGCATGACGCTCAGCGGCGACGCCCAGGTCTACCTGAGCTCACTGACGGCCGTGCTGCCGACGGGTCAGGCCATCACGATCGGGCAGGACACGCCGCCACCCGCCGACGGCATCACCTCGCTGCTGCGGGTGACGTTCGGTCTGCTGGGCGCCACGGCTCACAACATCACCTACCCCAACACCCACCAGTCGTTGACCGACGGCTGAGTCGCCCCGGGAGGGACGCGAGGGGGCGGATGCCGCGGCATCCGCCCCCTCGTGGTGTCACCGGAAGTCGCGGGACCGATGCTCGACGCCGACTCTCAGGTCTTCGAAACGGTCGGCGAGGATGTTCGCGACGCCCTCGGGCGACCGTTCGAGCATGCCCCGCACGATGAGGGCGGGAGCGTCGCGCGCGAGCGTGCGGTGACGGTTCCAGACGCCGACCGAGCAGATGACGTTGACGAGGCCGTGCTCGTCCTCGAGGTTGAGGAAGGTCACCCCCGACGCTGTCGCGGGACGCTGCCGGTGGGTCACGAGCCCCGCCACCTCGACTCGGCGACCGTCTTCGTGGGTGCGCAGCTCGGCGGAGGTGAGCACTCCGCGCGCGTCGAGTCCGGAACGGTAGTGGGTCATCGGGTGGTCGTCGGTCGAGATGCCCGTCGCCCACAGGTCGGCGGCGAGCGTCTCGTAGCTCGACGGGTCGGAGAACAGCGGCGGCTGCACGGCGACGATCGAGTCGGGCAGGTACTCGGGGCGGTCCTGCGCGGCGGCGCCCGCACTCCACAGGGCGTCGCGCCGCGACATCCCGAAGCAGGCGAACACGTCGGCTGTGGCGAGCGCCTCGACCTGCGCCTCGGTAATGCTCGTGCGGCGCACCAGGTCGCGCATGTCGCGGAACAGCCCCCCGGCGTCGCGGGCGGCCACGATGCGCCCGGCGACGTCGGCGCCGATCCCGCGGATCGCCGCGAGCCCGAGCCGCACCGCGAACCCGCCGTCGCGACGATGAGCGGCGCTCTCATCGGGGGCCGCCGGGTCGAAGGGCGCCACCGGCGGCTGGTCACGGTGGGCGCACGCGGGGCGCCCGGTCGGCGCGGGACGCGCGGCCGGTGCGGCGGGCATGCGATCGTCGGCGGGTAGGGGGCGGGGCGCGGCATCCGCCCCGGCGTCACCCGGGGGCGCGGCGGGCGCGGCATCCGCCCCGGCGAGCGGCTCGAGCCCTGCCTCGACGCCCGAGAGCTGCAGGTCGGGCTTGCGCACCTCGACGCCATGACGCCGGGCGTCGGCGGTGAGGGTCGCAGGCGAGTAGAACCCCATCGGCTGGGCGCGCAGCAGCCCGGCGAGGAACGCCCCCGGGTAGTGCAGCTTGATCCACGAGCTGGCGTAGACCAGCAGCCCGAACGACAGCGAGTGCGACTCGGCGAACCCGAAGTTCGCGAACGCCTGGATCTTCGCGTAGATCGCATCGGCATCGTCGCCCACGAGCCCGTGCTCGGCCATGCCGGCGTAGAGCTTCTCCCGTAGCGAGTCGATGCGTTCGAGACCCCGCTTCGACCCCATCGCCCGCCGCATGAGGTCGGCGTCCTCGCCGGTGAGCCCGCCGACGGCCATGGCCATCTGCATGAGCTGCTCCTGGAAGATCGGGATGCCGAGCGTGCGCGCGAGCACCGGCTCGAGCTTCGGGTGCGGGTAGGTCACTTTCTCGCGGCCCAGCTTGCGGCGCACGAACGGATGCACCGCCCCGCCCTGGATCGGCCCCGGCCGGATGAGCGCGATCTCGACGACGAGGTCGTAGAACGAGCGCGGCTGCAGCCGCGGGAGCAGCCCCATCTGCGCCCGCGACTCCACCTGGAACACTCCGATCGAGTCGGCCCGGCACAGCATGTCGTAGACCGCCGCCTCTTCTTTCGGCAGGGTCGCGAGCGTCCACTCCTCCCCCGTCGAGGCGCGGATCAGATCGAAGCAGTACTGCAGGGCCGCGAGCATGCCGAGCCCCAGCAGGTCGAACTTGACGAGCCCCATCCACGCGGCGTCGTCCTTGTCCCACTGGATGACGGTGCGCCCCGGCATCCGCGCATGCTCGATCGGCACCACCTCGCCCACCGGACGGTCGGTGAGCACCATGCCGCCCGAGTGGATGCCGAGATGGCGAGGCGCCTTCAGCAGCGCCGAGGCGTACTCGATGACCTGATCGGGGATGTCGTGCCCCTCGCCGGTGTCGAGCGACGCACCCCACCGCTCGACCTGCTTCGACCAGGCGTCCTGCTGCCCCGGCGAGTAGCCGAGGGCGCGGGCCATGTCGCGCACCGCGTTCTTCGGCCGGTACTGGATGACGTTCGCGACCTGGGCGGCGTTGTGACGTCCGTAGGTGGCGTAGACCCACTGGATGATCTCCTCGCGCCGATCGGAGTCGAAGTCGACGTCGATGTCGGGCTCCTCGTCGCGCAGGCTCGACAGGAACCGTTCGAACGGCAGCCGGTAGAAGATCGCGTCGACGGCGGTGATGCCGAGCAGATAGCAGACGGCGCTGTTAGCCGCGGAGCCGCGACCCTGGCAGAGGATGCCGCGGCGACGCGCCTCCTGCACGATGCCGTGCACGATGAGGAAGTAGCCCGGGAAGTCCTTCTGCTCGATGACCGCCAGCTCGTTCTCGATGCGGCGGCGGTCGTCGTCGCCGAGCCGGGGATAGATGACGGGCACCGCATCCCACACCAGCTGCCGCAGCCACGACATGGGGGTGTGTCCGGGCGGCACCGGCAGCTTCGGCAGCGCCGGCTTCGCGCGACGCAGCGGGAACGCCAGCTCGTCGGCGAGCACGACCGAGCGGGCGACCGCACCGGGGTACCGGGCGAACCGGGTCGCCATCTCGGCGCCCGACCGCAGGAACGCGCCGCCGTGCGCCGGCAGCCAGCCGTCGAGCTCGTCCATGCTGCGGTTCGCCCGCACCGCCGCGACGGCGGCCGCGAGGGTGCGGGTGCGAGGGTCGGCGTAGTGCACGTTGCCGGTCGCGACCGTCGCGAGCGACCGGTCGGCGGCGAGCGCGGCGAGCAGGTCGTTGTCGGCGCTGTCGCGCACCCCGCCCTGGTCGAGCAGCTCGACGACGACCTGGTCGGCGCCGAACAGGTCGACCAGCGTGTCGAGGGCGTCGGCCGCCGCCCGTGCACCGCCCGCGGCGAGTGCGGAGCGCACGGCGCCCTTGCGGCATCCGGTCAGAATCGTCCAGGCGCCGTCCGCCTGCTCGGCCAGGGTCGGCAGGTCGTAGACGGGCTTGCCCTTCTCGGCCCCGGTGAGCTGACCGTGGGTGAGGGCGGCGGCGAGCCGGTGGTAGCCCTCCTGTCCGCGCGCGAGCACCAGCAGGTGGGTGCCCTCGGGGTCGGCGCGACCGTTCTGCACCGCGGTGAGCTCGAGCGACAGCTCGGCCCCGAACACGGTGCGCACGCTGCGCTGCTCGGCGGCCTCGGCGAACCGCACGATGCCGTAGAAGCCGTCGTGGTCGGTGATCGCCAGCGCGTGCAGCCCCAGCCGCTCCGCCTCCTCGACGAGCTCCTCGGGCGATGAGGCGCCGTCGAGGAAGGAGTAGGAGGAGTGCGCGTGCAGCTCGGCGTAGGGCACGACCGCCTCGGGCCGCTCGATCGGCGGGGCGACGTAGGGCCCGCGCTTGTGCGACCACGCCGGGCTGTCACCGCCGTCGGCGCCGGCCGGGGTGTCGCGGGGGCGCCGCCGGTCGCTCAGCGCCCGCTCGAGCTCCGACCAGGGCACGGCCGGGTTGTGCCAGCCCATCAGTCGTACCGCCCCTCGATCGACCAGACCCCCGCCTCGCACACCAGCAGCCACGCGCTC
Source organism: Microbacterium sp. 71-23 (assembly GCF_001897265.1). Taxonomy (NCBI): domain Bacteria; kingdom Bacillati; phylum Actinomycetota; class Actinomycetes; order Micrococcales; family Microbacteriaceae; genus Microbacterium; species Microbacterium sp. 71-23. The sequence continues at coordinate 168,475 of NZ_MKSL01000011.1, read as the reverse complement.
TGGCGGGCGTCGACGATCTGGAACCGGTGCGCGATGCGGCGGCGTGCGGCATCCCATTCGCGTTCGATCACCGGCCACGGCCCCGCCCACGACGTCACTCCGAGTCGGCGCCCCTCGACCGTGAGCTGGTGGGGAACGGCGGAGAGGATGCCGCGCTCGTCGACGCCGACCGTCTCACCGTCGACGTCGACGACGGCCGCCGCCCGCTCGGGACGATAGACCGTCGCCGGCAGCGGCGAGGGCAGCGACCCCGGCCAGGGGCGCCCCCGTTCACGAGCGAGCACCACCCGGTCGCCCCACGGCACGAGCACCTCGCGCTCGGCGAGCCAGCGCCCGCCGCCGAGCGTCGGGGTGAGCACGCCGCGGTGGCCGAGCATGGCCTGCACGCGCGAGAGCGCGTGGTGCACCCGTTCGTCGGGACCCGAGCCGAACCCGGCGAGGCGCGGCGCATGGTGGGAGGCCTGTTCGACGGCGGCGGGCTCGAGCCGCACGAGCACGACCCCGCTCGCGAGGGCGTCGTCTTCGGCGAGCTGCCAGCGCACCCGGTCGATGACCGCCGCGGCGTCGAACGACCCCGGGTGCAGCCACACCCGCTCGCCGTGCTCGCCGCGGTCGCCGGTGAGCGCGACCCGCAGCTCGGTGCAGACGAGACGCTGGTCGTCGAGGCGGGCGATGAACGCGTCGGCGGTGCGGCGCAGCGCGAAGCCGACCTGCTCGGCGATCTCGAGCGGCGGGTCGAAGGCGATCTCGGCGTGCAGCTCGGCGGGCGGTGTGCGCGGCTGCACGACCCGGGAGTCGAGCCCGGCGGCGAGCGCGTGCAGCCTCTCGCCGACGGGACCGAGGCGTGCCGCGACCCGCTCGACCTCGAGCGCGGCGAACTCTCCGAGCGTGTGCACCCCGAGGCGTGCGAGCAGGTGCACGATCTCGGCGCCCGTGTCGGCGGCGTCGGCGAGCACCGTCGCGGGCAGCGGGGCGAGGAAGGCGGCGGCGGCCCCGGCGGCGACCACCCGCACCGGGTCGCGCGCCGTGGTCGCCGCGCGGGCCGCCCGCTCAGCGGTGAAGGGACCGTCGGCGACCCCGGCGCGCACGTCGGCGACGCCCGCCTCACCGAGGGCCGCGCGCAGCACCTGCGCGGCCCGTTCCTCGCCCTCGTAGTAGCGCGCGGGGCCCCGGGCGCGCAGCGCGCACAGCCCCGCCCGCACGATCTGCACTCCGGGGGCGAGCTGTTCGACGCGGCTCACGAGGGGCAGGAACAGCCGGTTGTCGCGGGCGTCGTCGGCGGCGGCCACCCGCAGCGCGGGGCACCGCGCCTGGGCGTCGCGCCGTTTCATCCCCCGACGCACCCCGTCGGCGCGGGCCGCCGCCGAGCAGGCGACGACGAGGTTGCCGGCGACGATCGCGACGGCCCCTTCCTCCCCGGGCGGAGTGCCCTCCTCGCGAGCGAGCGCGGCGACGGGCCAGTCGGGGACCCACAGGACGAGGCTGCGCGCGGGGGCCGCCATCATCCCACCGCCCGCAGCAGCGGCACCGCCGCCGGCTCCCGCTCTGCGACCACCCCGTCGGGTGCGGCCACCGCCCGTTCGGGCGCGATGCCGGCGAGCGCGCCGGCGGGGTCGGGCAGCAACAGCCGCGCCCGCCGCGGCACGCCCGCCTGCCGGGTCTGCACCGACACGGTGAGCGCACGCGAGCGCAGATAGCCGTCACCGGCACCCAGCCCGCTCCACTCGGGGGATTCGAGACCGATGGATGCCGCGGCCTGCGGCCACACCCCCTGCACGAGCAGCACCGCGTTGCGTTCGCGCAGCCGGGCGCCGAACCGCGACGCGTCGGCGTCGGACACCCTCCCGGCAGGGCGCACCGCGACGACCGGCAGCACGTCGGCGAGGGTGGCCGCGACGGCGAGCCAGCGCGGCCCCGGGTCGGGCACGAGCACGAGTCGCGACAGGTCGACGCCGAGATCGGATGCCGCCTCCGCCCCCAATTCGGGAACCCCCACCACCGCGCACCATGACCCCGTCCGCGAGGGCGCGGCCAGCAGGGAGAGCAGGAGTGAGGTGGAGGGGCCGAGCGCATAGGCTGCGCCGGCACGGAGTCCGCCGCCGGGCAGGAGCCCGGCGAGGGCGGAATGCGTGGGCAGGATCGGGGCGTCGAGCGAGCGACCCTGCATGCGGTCGAGTTGCGCGCGGAGCCGCAGCACCTCGGCGGCGGCGTCTTCTCGCACGATGACCTTCACTCCGACAGATTAGAACGTATGTTCCATTCCTTCAACGTCGTTTTCGAAGATATGAGCGACCACCGACATCCGCTCGCCCCACCGCGTCGCGCCCCGAGGAGACCCCGACGTGGGCGGCTCGACCCTACGTCAGAGCCGGGACACGACGGCGTCTCGGCGGGAGCGACCCCATCACGACCCCGCCCAGCACGAGCACGAGACCGGCGATCTGCGCGAGGCCGAAGGCCTCGCCGGCGAGCGCCACCCCGAGCACGACCCCGGTCACCGGGTTGAGCAGTCCCACGACCCCGACGACGCTGCCGGGCAGGCGGGCGAGCCCCGTGAACCAGGCGGCGTACGCGAGCACGGTGGCCACCACGATGACGTAGGCGAAGCCCGCGATGGCGGGCGGGTCGAGCACCGGCGGCGCCCCCTCGACGAGGATCGCGAACGGCAGCACGACGATGGATCCCGCCACGAGCTGCCAGGCGGTCATCGTGACCGGCGGCACCCCCGCACCCCATTTCGCGGTCAGCACGAATCCGAGGGTCGACGAGAGCATCGCCCCGATCGAGGCGACCACACCCCAGGGGTCGACCGGGCCGCCGCCCGGCCCGAGCATGATCACGACGCCGACGATGCCGACGAGGGCGCCGACGACGGCGATCACCCGGGGGCGCTGGCCCCGCAGCATCCACGACAGCAGGATCATGAAGGCGGCCGACGTCGACATCAGGGTCGCAGCGAGGCTCGAGGGGAGCCGTTGGCCGACGATGTAGACGAGCACGTTCAGGCCGCCGACGGTCAGGGTGCCGAGCACGAGCGAGCGCCACCACCACGAGCCGCGCGGCAGCACCCGCACGAACGCGAGCACGACGAGGCCGGCGGGGAGGCATCGGATCACCCCGCCCCAGAGCGGGATGTCGGGCGGCAGCAGATGCCGGGTGACGACGTAGGTGCTCCCCCAGGCGATGGGCGCGATCGCGGTCAGGAGGATCCAGCGCCATCTTTTATCTTCCACGGAAGATAATCTACCGCGATCTCGACGTTCCCCTTCCATGGAAGATAAGGTCGCGTCATGGATGCCGCCCCCGACCGCGTCGCGCAGATCCAGGCCGACTGGCGGCGCGAGCGACCCGATCTCGACCCGTCGCCACAGGGAGTCATCGGACGCCTGCATCGCCTCGCGCTCGCCCTCACCGCCGAGCTCGTGCCGGTCTACGCCGCCCACAGCCTCACCGAGGCCGAGTTCGACCTGCTCGCGAGCCTGCGCCGCATCGGCGCCCCCTACGAGCTGCCCGCCGGAGAGCTCGCCGCCCACACCATGGTCACCACCGGCGGACTCACCAAGCGCGTCGACCGGCTCGTGCAGCGCGGCCTCGTCGCCCGCACCGGCTCCGCCACCGACGCCCGCCGCCGCCTCGTGCGCCTGACCCCCGCGGGCGTCGCCCTCATCAACGCCGCCTTCACCGACCACATGCACAACGAGCGCCGCCTCGTGCAGCTGCTGAGCGACACGGATGCCGCGGCCCTCGAGTCCGCCCTCACGCACTGGCTCGCCGCGCTCGGCGGCGACGATCCGACCACCCCGGGCGCTCTCCCGGCACGCTGACCCGAGCGCACGCTGACCCGAGCGCGCGGGACGACGCGGCCACCCCCGGTGGCCGCACCCGCCCGTGCGGGGCTACGCGGCGAGCGCCAGGTACGGCTCCCACCGCGGATCGGCCCGCTCGGTGCCGCGCACGGTCCACTGCGCGCCGCGCGGGGCGCCCGGCTCCATGCGCAGCGTCCACGCCATCTCCTGCGGCGTGCGGTCGCCCTTCACGTTGTTGCACCGCAGGCAGCAGGCCACGAGGTTCTCCCACGTGTCCTTGCCCCCGCGCGACCGCGGCTGCACGTGATCGATCGTCGACGCCGCCTTCCCGCAGTAGGCGCAGCGGTTGCCGTCGCGACGCAGCACGCCTCGGCGGGTGACCGGCACCCGGCGCGCGCCGGGCACGCGCACATAGCGGCTCAGGATGATCACGGCGGGTCTGTCGCACGCGCCGCGCAGCCCCACGACGGGGTCTCCTTCGACGCGTTCGACGACCGTGGCCTTCTCGTTCATCACGAGCACGAGGGCTCGTTTGAAGGAGACCACGGCCAATGGCTCATAGCCGGCGTTCAGCACCAGGGTGCGCATATCTCGTGTCCTCTCGAATCGCCGGGACGGCTTCGCGGATATTCGATTCGTGACGCGAGGGAGAGTCTTCAGGGCATGAAAAAAGGCGCTGTCTCACAGACAGCGCCTTGGACGCACGGCGACCCCGTGGCATCCGCTCACATGATGCCGAAGGACGAGCAGACCGAGCGCGTCCGTGGTGCGGATGCGAGGTATGCAGCCCATCGGCTTCCTCCGAATCTCTCTCGGCGTCGAGTCAGAGAATAACCCACCACGACACGCCCGGGCGCACAACGGCCCTGAACACGAGGTTGCGTGTCGGGGAACGAGAGAGCGGATGCCTCGCTCAGCCCGCGTTCTGCTGCAGCCAGGCGTACGGGTCGACGTAGTTGCCGTTGATCTTCACCTCGAAGTGGAGGTGGTTGGCGGTCGACTGCCCGGTGGAGCCCATGAGGCCGATGATCTGTCCCACCTGCACCTGCTGGCCGGGCTGCACGAGCACGCCGCCGTCCTCGAGGTGGCCGTAGAGGGTGCTGACCTGCTGGCCGTTGATCACGCTGTCGATGACGATCGCGTGTCCGTAGCCGTAGTAGTAGTTGCCCGCGGCCGCGACGCGCACGGTTCCTGCGGCGGCGGCGAAGATCGGGGTGCCCTGGGCGTTGAGCAGGTCGACGCCCATGTGGGTGCCGCCGCGCGAGAGGAAGCCGTCGCCGACCCTGGTGCCCGCCATGTCGACCGGCCAGCGCACGATCCCGCTGCCGGGGGCGACGAGGCTCAGGTTGACCGACGCGACGCGGCTGACGACGCTCGCCGACTTCGCGCGGGCAGCGGCCGCCTCGGCGGCCTTCTTCTTCGCGAGCTCATCGGCGGTCGTGGCCGAGTAGCTGTCACGCGTGATGCTCGACTGCGAGGCATCCGAGGCGATCACGAGCGACTGGGCGTTCTCGGCGGCGAGCTGCTGCACGGTCTGGGTTCCATCGCCCGAGGAGAACGCGCCGTAGGCGGGGAGGGCGACGGTCGCGACCAGACCGCCGACCATCGTCAGGATGACGACGCTGCGCACGGGGCCGGCCGCGCCCTTGCGGCGGGGAGCGCTGGAAGTGGGGCGCACGGCGCTCGCCACCTGCTTCACCTTTCCCTTGGCCGCCTCTGCGGCAAGACGTGCGCCCTCTCGGGTGCTGCGCCTCGTGGCGGGGGCCGTCGCGGTCTCACCGCTCTCGGGGGTAGGCGAAATCTCGTTGTCGGTCACTCAATCCTCCGGCGCCCCTGGCGGCGTGCGCCCGGCTCGTCGGCACTGTGTGTTTCGGGCACGTGGTGCGGGTCGCGGAGGGAAGGACGAGCCGATGGGGCGATTCACTCCGGGTCCGTCGGCGGGATTGTCGCCTGTGGACTGTGACAGGCTACCCGACGGTAACGAACATGTCACGTCGATCTGACGGCGCGTGCGGATGCCGCGGCATCCCGACCCGCGGCGTCGGCGCCCCCGGGCGCCGACGATCAGGCGCGGTCGTCGACGAGGAAGATGTGCGCGGCGACCTCGATCGGCAGCTCCAGCCCCTCGTCGGTGCCGTCCATCTGCACGAGCACGTAGCCCTCGCTGTAGCGATAGGTGCCGGATGCTCCGGGCACGACGCCCGCGCCGCGCAACTGCTGCAGCAGCTCGGGGTCGACCTGGGCGGGCTCGGCGAGTCGGCGCACGGTGCCGGTGACGGGCTCGTCGCTGTCGCCGAGGCGGCGCACGAGTCCGACCACACCCTGCTCGAACGTGGTCGCCGGGCTGTCGCCGAGCTGATCGAGGCCGGGGATCGGGTTGCCGTAGGGCGACTCGGTGGGGTGACCGAGCAGCTGCACCAGTCGACGCTCGACCTGCTCGCTCATCACGTGCTCCCAGCGGCAGGCCTCTTCGTGCACATAGGCCCAGTCGAGGCCGATCACGTCGGAGAGGAGGCGTTCGGCGAGACGGTGCTTGCGCATCACGTCGACGGCCTTCTGGCGCCCCGCGCCGGTGAGCTCGAGCGACCGGTCGTCGGCGACGACGACGAGGCCGTCGCGCTCCATGCGCCCGACCGTCTGCGAGACCGTGGGTCCGGAGTGCCCGAGCCGCTCCGAGATGCGGGCACGCAGCGGGATGATGTTCTCCTCCTCGAGCTCGAGGATCGTGCGCAGATACATCTCGGTGGTGTCGATGAGATCGGTCATGCGGAGTCCTCGGGGCGCAAGAAGGGAATGAGGAAACCCTATCCAATCCCCGCCGACACCGGGCCGCGCGGTGGGGCGATCGCGTGCGTCATGGGGGCGTCGCGGCATCCGTCGCGCCTTTAGGATCGGTGTCATGCCCCATGTCGTGCTGCCCCGCGAGATCCTGCCCACCGACGGACGCTTCGGCTGCGGGCCGTCGAAGATCCGCGCCGCCCAGCTCGAGCACCTTGTGGGCCCCGGTGCGAGCATCCTCGGCACCTCGCACCGCAAGTCGCCGGTGAAGAACCTCGTCGGCAGCACGCGCGCCCGCCTTGCGGAGCTGCTGCGCCTGCCCGCCGGCTACGAGATCATCCTCGGCAACGGCGGATCGACCGCCTTCTGGGATGCCGCGGCATTCGGTCTGATCGAGCGCCGGGCGCAGAACCTCGTGTTCGGCGAGTTCGGCGGCAAGTTCGCGAGCGCCGCCGCGGCACCGTGGCTCGAGGCGCCCGATGTGCGCAAGGCGGAGCCCGGCACGTCGCTCGTCGCCGAGGCGGTCACGGGCGTCGACGTCTACGCGTGGCCGCACAATGAGACCTCCACGGGCGTCGCCACCGAGATCCGTCGTGTGCACGGCGACGAGGGCGCGCTCACCGTCATCGACGCGACGAGCGCCGCGGGCGGCATCGACTTCTCCGTCGCCGAAGCAGACGTCTACTACTTCGCGCCGCAGAAGAACCTCGGCTCCGACGGTGGGCTCTGGTACGCGGCGGTCTCGCCCGCCGCGATCGAGCGCATCGAGCGCATCGCCGCCTCGGGCCGCTACATCCCGGAGTTCCTGAGCCTGAAGAACGCACTCGACAACTCGCGCCTGCAGCAGACGCTCAACACCCCCGCGGTCTCGACTCTGCTGCTGCTGGACTCCCAGCTGGAGTGGATCCTCGAGAACGGCGGGCTGCAGTGGGCCGACGCCCGCACCCACGAGTCGTCGCAGGCGCTCTACGACTGGGCCGAGGCATCCGAGGTCGCAACCCCGTTCGTCGCGAACCCCGCCGACCGCTCGCCGGTGGTGGCGACGATCGACTTCGTCGAGGGGGTGGATGCCGCGGCGATCTCCGACAGCCTGCGCCACAACGGCATCGTCGACACCGAGCCCTACCGCAAGCTCGGCCGCAACCAGCTGCGCATCGCGACGTTCGTCTCGATCGAGCCGGACGACGTGCGCCAGTTGATCCGCAGCATCGACTACACGCTCGAGCACCTCTGATCCGGGGCGTGCCCCGACGGCACGTCAGGGTTCGAGGTGGGCGGCGAGGTTGGCCAGCGACGAGGTGATCCCCGTCGCGTGGTCGCGCGCGCGGATGCCGGGCGGCACGTCGCGCGCCTCGATCGTGACCTCGGCGCCCTCGGGAGTGTCCCGAACGCGCCATTCCATGGTCATGACGCCGGCGATCCCCGTGTCGTCTCCGACGAAGGTGACCGCCTGCACGATCCGCTCGCCGGGCACGACCTCGATGATGCGCACGTCGCTCACGTCGGCATCCGCCGTCGTCTTGCCCGGCGCGCCAGACGGATCGTCGTAGGTCAGCACGAGCCGGTAGCCGCCGCCGGCGCGCAGATCGAAGCGCTCGAACCGGCCGCGCATTCCGGCCGGCGGCAGCCAGGTGAGCAGTGCATCGGGGTCGATGAGCGCCCGGAACGCCTCGGCCGGGGAGACATGCACGAGCAGGCTCGCGCGATCGGTGCGCCGCATGCTCGCAGGCTACTCGCGACGCTCGCGCCGCGGGTCAGCTCGTTCTAGTCGCGGCCCTCGTCGGCGGACGTCGCCGCATCGGCGTCGTCATCCTGGTCGTCGGCGTCATCCGCGTCGTCGATGTCGAGATCGTCGTCGGTGTCGTCTTCGAGCTCGTCGGTGTCGTCTTCGAGCTCGTCGGTGTCGTCGTCGCCCTCGAGGTCGTCGTCGCCGTCGAGGTCGTCGGTGTCGAGATCGTCCTCGTCGATGTCCACGCCGTCGACGTCGCCGGCGTGCAGCAACGACTCGTCGGCGTCGAAGTCGTCGTCCTCATCGTCGTCGTCCGCGTCCTCATCGAGGTCGTCGTCGTCATCCAGGTCGTCGTCGAGATCGGCATCGTCATCGGCCTCGTCGAGCTCGTCGGCATCGGATGCCGCGGCGAGCTGCGCCTGCTGCTCCTTGTACTCGGCGAGGCGCACCGCCCACGGCACCCAGTCGGGCGCCAGCAGCGCGTCATCGCCCGGAAGCAGCTCGACTTCGAGCACGGTCGGCTCGGTGTCGGCGACGCGGGCGAGGGACACATTCCAGAACCAGCCCGGATAGCCCGGCTGCGTCGTCGTGAACAGCAGTGTGATCACGCCGCCGGGCTCCGCACGATATCCCGCAGGCTCGCCGATGTTCGCGGCCGGGGTGATCTCGGCGAGCGCGGCGCGGGCCAACTCGACGCTGTTCAGCAGTTCGGGATCGGGGTCGACGTCCGGCTCCGCGGCCAGCTCGGCACTGTGCTCCGGCTCGACCACGACATCAGGCTCGGCCGCGAGCTCAGGCTCGGCCGCGCCGGTCGGCTCGACCACCGCATCGGTCGGGATCGGGGCATCCCGATCGTCGACGCCCTCGATGTCAGGCATCGAGGTCGTCCGCGACCTTGCGCAGCACGGCGGCGACCTTCTTGCCGTGCGAGCCGCTCGGGTAGCGGCCGTGACGCAGATCGGCGCCGATGCCGTCGAGCAGCTTCACGAGGTCCTCGACGATGACCGCCATGTCGTCGGCGTTCTTGCGCGAGCGCTTGGCGAGGCTCACAGGAGCCTCGAGCACACGCACCGACAGTGCCTGCGGTCCGCGCTTGCCGTCGGCGACGCCGAACTCGACACGGGTGCCGGTCTTGGGCGCCGCGGAACCCGCCGGCAGCGCCGTGGCGTGGAGGAAGACGTCCTGACCGTCGTCGGTCTGGATGAAGCCGAAGCCCTTCTCCTCGTCGTAGAACCTGACCTTGCCGGTGGGCATGGGAGAACCTCGCTGAATCGGCCCCGCAGGGCGGGGTGGGAACGTGTGCTGGCGCGGTGCGCCATCCCCTCAGCCTAGGCCACGCGTACCCATTAGGCTGATGCCGATGAGCAATCGCACTCAGGGGAACGACGTCCCCGTCCGCAGGATCGACCGGGTCCTTGTGTTCATGTCGCTCGGCATCCTTGTGCTGTCGATCCTGTGCTTCTTCGCCGTGATCATCGGCACGTGGCTCGGCATGCACCAGGCCGATTTCCTGACGGGCGCATGGCCGGTCGTCGCGGTCCTCCCCCTCATCGGGCTGCCGATCGCCTTCGTGCTGATGATGGTCGTCATCATCATGTCGTTCGTGCGGAGGGCTCGGGCCAACCGGGGGAAGTGACCCGTGCCTCGGTCCTCTGACGAACGCGCGCTCGCGAGCGCCCTCGCAGAGCTGACCGATGCCCAGCTGGTCGTTGTGCTCGACGCCCGGCAGCTGCCTGCCGCGGGGTCCTGGGACGACTTCTTCGACCTCGCCGACACCCTCCTCGACGACGCCGCCGTGACCCGCACCCTCGCCGCCCTCACCCGTGCCGAACTGCACGACCTCCACGCGGCGGGCACCTCCCCGCTGCCGACCACCGCCTCACCGCGCCTGCGGGAGCTGGCCCTTCTCGACGCCGACGGCGCCCCGCTCTCCTCCGTGGCGGCCAAGGCCGCCGAGGCGACGGATGCCGCCCCCTTCTCCCTCACGGACGCACCGGCGCCGAGCGGCGCCCTGGCGACGGGCACGGCGGCCGAGCAGGCGATGACCTCCGCAGCCGCCCTCGCCGACCTCGTCGTCTGGTCCTCGTCGAACCCCTTGGCCCGCACGGCGACGGGGGCTGTCACCGCGACGGAGCGAAAGCGACTCATCGAGGCGGGCGCGATCACCGACGCCGCCGAGCTCGACGACCTGGTCGCGCTCGGCGCGACGGCCGGTCTCCTCACGGCCGTCGACCGCGAATGGCTCGCGACCCCCGACGGCGCCGAATGGCTCGAGCTCGGCACCGTCGACCGGTGGCGGCGCGTGGCGGAGGCGTTCGCGCGGGCCCTGCCCCGCGGCATCCGCTCACCCGACGGCGGATACGCGGCATCCACGGTGTGGCCGGGTGCCTACCCGCGCGACACCGCCTGGCCCGCCGCCGCGGCGTCCCTCGTCTCGCAGGCCACCCGATGGGGGCTGATCGCCGCCGACGGCTCGGAGCCCGCGTGGGCCGCGCCGCTGCGCGCCGGCGCTCCCGCCGACGTCGCCGCACTCGCCCAGCATCTCGCCCCGGAGATCGACCGGGTCTATGTGCAAGCCGATCTGTCGGTGATCGCGCCCGGCACGCTGGTGCCGTCCGTCGAGCTGCGCCTGCGCGCCATGGCCCACCGCGAGACGCGCGCGCAGGCCTCGACCTACCGGTTCAGCGCCGAGACGCTGCGTGCCGCCGTCGCCGCCGGCGAGACGGCCGACAGCCTCCGCGCATTCATCGCCGGCATCTCGTTGACCGGCATCCCGCAGCCGCTCGACTACCTGATCGACGAGGCCGCCGACCGCCGCACGGTCGCGCGCGTGGGCATCGACCCCGTGTCGGGGAACACGATCGTCTCCGCCGACGACCCGCAGGTGCTCGCCACCATCGCCGTCGACCAGGCGGTGCGACCGGTCGGCCTCGTGCGCGACGGCGATCGGCTCGTGTCCCGCGTCTCGCGCGACGCCGTCTTCTGGACCCTCGTCGACGCCCGCTACTCCGCCGCCGCGATCGACGCTGACGGCGATGTCGAGCGGTTGCGGCGCCGCACGGCGAGCCCGGCACCGGTCGCGGCCGTCGCCCCGGCCGAGCGCTACGCGCCCCTCATCGCCCGGCTGCGCGCCGCCCACAGCGAGAACGCGGATGCCGCGTGGCTCGAGCGCGAGCTCGAACAGGCCGTCAAGACACGGGCGACGATCGAGGTCGCCGTCGAGCTTCCGGGTGGCGACCTGCGCTCGTTCACGATCGAGGCGACGGGCCTCGGCGGCGGGCGGCTGCGCGGCCGCGACCGCGCCGTCGACGTCGAGCGCACACTTCCCGTCTCGAGCATCCGCAGCGCGCGCCCCGTCTGAACGCAGCCGCCGCACCTGCTCCGGGCGGTAGACTGAGCGGCTATGTCAGACGGCCCCCTCATCGTGCAGAGCGACCGCACCGTGCTCCTCGAAGTGGCGCATCCCGCCGCGGAGGACGCGCGGCACGAGCTCGCGGTGTTCGCCGAGCTGGAACGCGCACCCGAGCACATCCACACCTATCGCATCACCCGCCTCGGGCTGTGGAACGCGCGCGCCGCGGGGCACGCGGCATCCGACATGCTCGCGACCCTCGACCGCTGGTCGCGGTTCCCGGTTCCGCCGTCGGTGTCCACCGACATCCGCGAGACCGTCGAGCGCTACGGGCGCCTGGTGATCGAGCGTGACGACGTGCCCGGCTACGAGGACGCCCTGGTGCTGCGGTCGACGGATGCCGCGGTGCTCACCGAGGTGGCCCGCAACAAGCGCATCCAGCCGCTGCTGATCTCCCACCCCGACGCCGGCACGTACGTGATCGACGCGTGGGCGCGTGGGCACATCAAGCAGGAGCTGCTGAAGATCGGATGGCCCGCGGAGGACCGCGCCGGCTACACGCCGGGCACGCCGCATCCCATCGACCTCGATGAGGGCCCGTGGCATCTGCGCCCCTACCAGCGCAAGGCCGTCACGACCTTCGCCGAGGGCGGGTCGGGCGTCGTGGTGCTCCCCTGCGGCGCGGGTAAGACGCTCGTCGGCGCGGCGGCGATGGCCGAGACCAAGACCACCACCCTCATCCTCGTGACGAACGCCGTCAGCGCCCGGCAGTGGCGCGACGAGCTTCTCAAGCGCACGACCCTCACCGCCGAGGAGATCGGGGAGTACTCCGGGCAGGTCAAGGAGGTCAAGCCGATCACGATCGCGACCTATCAGATCCTCACCGCGAAGCGGAAGGGCGAGTACGCCCACCTGTCCCTGCTCGATGCGCTCGACTGGGGCCTCATCGTCTACGACGAGGTGCACCTGCTGCCGGCCCCGGTCTTCAAGCTCACCGCCGACCTGCAGGCCCGCAAACGCCTCGGCCTCACCGCCACCCTCGTGCGCGAGGACGGCCGTGAGGGCGACGTCTTCAGTCTCATCGGCCCCAAGCGCTTCGATGCGCCGTGGAAGGAGATCGAGTCGCAGGGCTTCATCTCCCCCGCCGCCTGCTACGAGGTGCGGGTCGACCTTCCGGCAGGCGACCGGCTCGAGTACGCGGCGGCCGCCGATGAGGAGCGCTACCGTCTCGCGGCGACCGCGCCCGCCAAGATCGACGTCGTGCGTCGCCTCGCCGACCGGCACGTGGGCGAGCAGATCCTCGTGATCGGTCAGTACCTCGATCAGATCGACACCCTCGCCGAGGCGCTCGACGCCCCGAAGATCACCGGCGCGACCCCTGTCGACGAGCGCGAACGGCTCTACGCCGACTTCCGCGAAGGCCGCATCCCGCTCCTCGTGGTCTCGAAGGTCGCCAACTTCTCGGTCGATCTGCCCGAGGCATCCGTCGCCATCCAGGTGTCGGGGTCGTTCGGCTCCCGCCAGGAGGAGGCCCAACGGCTCGGCCGCCTGCTGCGCCCGAAGACCAGCGGTCACACGGCGAGCTTCTACACGCTCATCGCGCGCGACACGGTCGACCAGGACTTCGCCCAGAACCGTCAGCGCTTCCTCGCCGAGCAGGGCTACGCCTACACGATCCTCGACGCCCACGGCATCGCGGCCTGAGACGTTCGGGGCGCGCATCGGCGTGTTTCCGGATGTCTCAGCCCCCGCACGGGCGCAGATCACCATAATGGGGGCATGACTGCTGCACGCATCCTCGTCGTCGACGATGAGCCCAACATCCGCGATCTGCTGGTCACGAGCCTGAACTTCGCGGGCTTCCAGGTCCGGGCCGTCGCCAACGGGGCGCAGACCATCTCGGCCGTCCTCGAAGAGGAGCCCGACCTCATCGTGCTCGACGTGATGCTGCCCGACATGAACGGCTTCAGCGTCACCAAGCGCCTGCGCGAGGCCGGCTACACGGCCCCCATCCTGTTCCTGACCGCCAAGGACGACACCGAGGACAAGATCACCGGCCTCAACGTCGGCGGCGACGACTACGTCACGAAGCCGTTCTCTCTCGACGAGATCGTCGCGCGCATCCAGGCGATCCTGCGCCGTACGATGCAGGCCGACGAGGAGTCGGTCATCCGCGCCGGGGAGATCACCATGGACCAGGACACCCACGACGTGTTCGTCGGCGACGCCACCATCGAGCTCAGCCCCACCGAGTTCAAGCTGCTGCGCTACCTCATGCTCAACCCCAACCGCGTGCTCTCGAAGGCCCAGATCCTCGATCACGTGTGGGAGTACGACTTCAACGGCGACGCCGGCATCGTGGAGAGCTACATCTCCTACCTGCGCCGCAAGATCGACCCGCACGCCAGCGAGCCGCTCATCCAGACCAAGCGCGGCTTCGGCTACATGCTGAAGGCCGGCAAGTCGGCCTGACCGGTGCGCGCTGCGCACGCGGCGGCGTGATCGTCAGATGAGCGCCGCCAAGAGGGATCCGCTCACCGCCTGGTGGCGGAACATCAGCCTGCGGGCGAAGGTGACCGGGGTCACCGTCGCCGTGCTCGTCATCGGGCTCGTCGCCGCCGGCTTCGGCACGATGGTGTTCCTGCGCACGACGCTGCTCACGAACCTCGACACCACCCTGCTGCAGCTCGTCGGGCCCACCGGCGTCAACCAGCTCATCACGGTCACGACGGATGACGGCGCCGCGACCTTCGAGCGCAACAAGAGCGCCGTCGCGACCGACTACTTCGTCGCCATCTACGCCCCGGGCACGGGCGAGCGGCTCATCACCGCCGGCGGCGAGCCCGGCGCGCCGCAGCCGAACTTCCCGGCGACCTTCGCGCTCGACACCGCCTACACGCAGCAGGAGACGGTCTTCGAGCTGACCGGCGAGGACGACACGCACTTCCACGCGACGGTCTCGGTCACCCAGGTGCCCGGCACGAGCGCCTTCTACACGCAGATGGTCGTGATGCCGCTGGCTCCGACCGACCGTGTCGTGGCGACCTACCTCGGCATCTTCTCCCTGCTCGCGATCTTCATCGTGATCGCGAGCGCGTTCCTGGTGCGCTGGGTCGTGACCCTCACCTTCCGAAGCCTCGGCGCCGTGGAGCGCACGGCCGAGCTCATCGCCGCCGGCGACTTCAGCCAGCGCATGTCGGACGTCGAGTCGGAGACAACGGAGGTCGGGCGTCTCAAACGCGCGCTCAACGCCATGCTCGGCCGAGTCGACGAGTCGCTGTCGCAGCGCGACGCCACGGTGCGGCAGATGCGCCGCTTCATCGGCGACGCGAGCCATGAGCTGCGCACTCCGCTGGTGACCGTGCGCGGCTACGCGGAGCTCTACCGCATGGGAGCGATCCCCGAGGGAGCATCGACCGCGCAGGCGATGGAACGCATCGAGAAGGAGGCCATGCGCATGGGCGCCATGGTCGAGGATCTCCTCGCGCTCGCCCGGCTCGACGAGCGCCGCGACATCGAGGTGGTGCCACTCGACCTGCGCCCGATCGCTCGCGACGCCGCGCTCGACGTCGGGGCGTCGGCCCCCCAGCGCACGGTCACGGTGATCGACACGACGGCGGCGCACACGCGGATCCCGGATGCCGCGCATCCGACGCCGGGCGAGGCGCCCGAGCCGGAGACTCCCGCCGCCAAGCGGCGCGGGCGGGCTGCGGCATCCGCTCGCACCCGAGCCGCGGGAACGCTGGCACGCCTGCGCCGCCGACCCCGCACCGGCGAGGACGTCGGCACGGGAGAGCTCGCGGTGATGACCGAGCCGGTGTACGCGATGCCGCCGATCGTGATGGGCGAGGAGAATCGCGTGCGACAGGTCGTGGCGAACCTGCTCGGAAACGCGCAGAGGTTCTCCGCCCCTGACTCGCCGATCGAACTGCGGGTGGGCACCGACGAGACGGCCGGCCTCGGGTGGATCGAGGTCATCGACCACGGCGAGGGCATCCCCGAGCAGATCCGCGAGCAGATCTTCCAGCGGTTCTGGCGGGCCGACACCTCCCGCGCGCGCGAGACCGGCGGGTCGGGTCTCGGACTGTCGATCGTCGCGTCGATCGTCGATGCGCTGCACGGCTCGGTCGAGGTGAGCGACAGCGCGGGCGGGGGCGCGACATTCCGGGTGTCGCTGCCGCTCGCTGTGCATCAGGATGTCGCGGCGCACCTGCTGATCGAGACCCAACCTCTCCCCCGTCTCAGCCGCGCGGACTGACGCGCGTCCTCCCCAGGCGGGCGTGCGCATGCGCTCTCCCCCGCGTGGTCGTCCCGTCAGCGGCCGCGCTGCCGCGGCGCCCTAGCGTGGGGGCACCAGACGAAAGGAGCCTCCCATGGCCGTGTTCTCCGCCGACAGTGACCAGATCCTCGCCGCCACCGGTGCCGTGCGCGGCACCATCGACCGGCTGCAGGGCGAGGCGGCCACGCTTCTCGCCCAGCTCACGCACCTGCAGTCCAGCTGGACGGGCTCGGCCGCCCTCGCTTTCCAGGGCAGCATCGATGGATGGCAAGCGACGTACCGCACGGTGGAGGAGAGCCTCGCCGGCATCAACGCCTCGCTCGTGCAGGCCGGCCAGGCCTACGCCCAGACCGAACAGCTCAACCTCGCACTCTTCCGCTGAGCGGGCGACGAGCCACATTCGCTCGCCACCGATGCGAAACGGCGGATGCCCCGGACCGTGAGGTCCGGGGCATCCGCCGTTTCGCAGGCGTCAGGACTCAGAAGTCCATGCCGCCGGTCGGGTCGCCCGCCGGAGCGGAGACCTTCTCGGGCTTGTCGGCGACGACGGCCTCGGTCGTGAGGAACAGGCCCGCGATCGACGCGGCGTTCTGCAGAGCCGAGCGGGTCACCTTGGCGGGGTCGATGATGCCCTGCGCGAAGAGGTCGCCGTACTCGCCGGTCGCGGCGTTGAGGCCGTGACCGGTGGGGAGCTCCGCCACCTTGTTCGCGACGACACCGGGCTCGAGACCGGCATTGAGCGCGATCTGCTTGAGGGGGGCCTCGATGGCGACCTTGACGATGTTCGCACCGGTCGCCTCGTCGCCCGTGAGCTCGAGGCTCGCGAACGCGATCTTGCCGGCCTGGATGAGCGCGACGCCGCCGCCGGGGACGATGCCCTCCTCGCCGGCCGCCTTCGCGTTGCGCACGGCGTCCTCGATACGGTGCTTACGCTCCTTGAGCTCGACCTCGGTCGCCGCACCCGCCTTGATGACGGCCACGCCGCCGGCGAGCTTGGCGAGGCGCTCCTGGAGCTTCTCGCGGTCGTAGTCGCTGTCGGTGTTGTCGATCTCGCGACGGATCTGGGTCACGCGGCCCTCGATCTGCGCGGGGTCGCCGGCACCCTCGACGATGGTGGTCTCGTCCTTGGTGATGATGACCTTGCGGGCGCGGCCGAGCAGGTCGAGGGTGGCGTTCTCGAGCTTGAGACCGACCTCCTCGGTGATGACCTGGCCACCGGTGAGGATGGCGATGTCCTGCAGCTGGGCCTTGCGGCGGTCGCCGAAGCCGGGGGCCTTGACGGCGGCCGACTTGAAGATGCCGCGGATCTTGTTCAGCACGAGCGTCGCGAGAGCTTCGCCCTCGACGTCCTCAGCGATGATGAGGAGCTCCTTGCCGTCCTGGATCACCTTGTCGACGACGGGCAGAAGGTCCTTGATGTTCGAGATCTTCTGGTTCGCGATGAGGATGTACGGGTCCTCGAAGACCGCCTCCTGGCGGTCGGGGTCCGTGACGAAGTAGGGGTTGATGTAGCCCTTGTCGAAGCGCATGCCCTCGGTGAGCTCGAGCTCGGTGCCGAAGGTGTTGGACTCCTCGACGGTGACCACGCCCTCCTTGCCCACCTTGTCGATGGCCTCGGCGATGAGCTCGCCGATCGCCGGGTCGGCGGCCGAGATCGACGCGGTGGCGGCGATCTCCTCCTTCGACTCGACCTCCTTGGCCGAGGCGAGCAGAGCGTCGGTGACGGCCTTCACGGCCTTCTCGATGCCCTTCTTCAGGCTGATGGGGTCGGCGCCGGCCGCGACGTTGCGCAGGCCTTCCTTGACGAGCGCCTGAGCGAGCACGGTCGCGGTGGTCGTACCGTCACCGGCGACGTCGTCGGTCTTCTTCGCGACCTCCTTGACGAGCTCCGCGCCGATCTTCTCGTACGGGTCGTCGAGCTCGATCTCCTTGGCGATCGAGACACCGTCGTTCGTGATCGTGGGGGCGCCCCACTTCTTCTCGAGCACGACGTTGCGACCGCGGGGGCCGAGCGTCACCTTGACGGCGTCGGCCAGGGTGTTGAGGCCGCGCTCGAGGCCGCGGCGGGCCTCCTCGTCGAAAGCAATGATCTTTGCCATTGTGTGTCGTCCCTCCCGGACGGGCTAGGTCTTTAGCACTCAGTCTGATCGAGTGCTAAATCATTCTGGCACTCGCCCCCGGGGAGTGCAAGCCGGTCGGAACGGGGCGTCACACCTCCCGACATGCGTCGACGCCGCCCCGAAGGACGGCGTCGATGTGAGAAGTGTGACGGGGATGCCGCGGCTCAGGCGACGACGCGCACGGCTTCCGCCTGCGGGCCCTTCTGGCCGGAACCGACGGTGAACTCGACCGCCTGCCCCTCTTCGAGCACACGGAACCCGTTCATCTCGATGTTGGAGTAGTGCACGAACACGTCCTGGCCGTCGGAGACGGTGATGAAGCCGTACCCCTTCTCAGCGTTGAACCATTTGACAGTGCCATGGGCCATGATGCGTACTCCTGAAGCTGTGTGACGCGGCCATCGTATCCACGCCGATAGGCGCGGATTCGCGGAGAACGCAACTGCTTACACGCGCGCATCGAAGTGTTTACGCCGCGGAAACACGGCCCGGGAACCGCCGCTCGACGGCCTCAGGGCGCGGGCGTGGCCGTGCCGAGCTGATAATCGGCGCCGAGCACGATCGTGAGCTGCTTGGTGCTCGCCGAGGTCGCACCGGGACTCGGCGTGCCGGAGGCACCGGTGTAGGCGTTGCTCTGCACGATGGAGCCGGCATTGAGGAGATCGGCGAGGCCCTTGGCGGCACCGAGGTCCGCGTCGGATGAGTAGTAGACGGTGGTCGTGGCGAAGCTCGTCGTGGAGGCGGCACCGGCGATCACCTTGTCGGCGGTCCACCCGGCGGCCTCGAGCCGGGCGACAGCATCCGTCGACGCAGCGGGATTGGCCGTGCCGTTGAGCACCAGGATCGAGTACGACGTGTCGCGCACGGCGGGAACCTCGGGGGTGTCGGAGTAGCTCGGCGCGGTCTGCGGCGTGAGGTCGATGCGGCCCGTGTAGACCATCGACGCGAAGATGCCGGCGACCAGGAGGACGACCGTTGCGATCGCGGCCCAGAAGAGCACGAGGCCGGCGCGCATGCGCGGGTTCTCGGCGCGGTGAGCGCCGACGCGGCCGGACGCGGCGGAGACGCCGTCGAAGCGATCGCGAGGGTAGGTCTGCCTGGACACCAGTGCATCGTACAAGTACGGTGCCCTCACTCCGCTCGACGTTCGCCGTGCGAACGTCAGGCCGACAGCCCGGAGGTGCGCCGGGCCCGGGCATCGACCCGGGCTGTGCGCAGGCGCCGCAGTCGGGCGACCAGCATGGGCTCCGCGGCGATCGCGTCGTCGGTGTCGATCAGGCGCCCGAGGAGTTGGTAGTAGCGCGCCGGGGCGAGCGAGAGCTCCGCTCGGATCGCCTCCTCTTTGCCGGCTCCGTGCCGCAGCCACCGCGCCTCGAAGTCGAGGATCGACCGGTCGCGTTCGGAGAGGGGCACGGCGTCAGATTACGACGCGGATGCCGCGGCATCCGCCCGCCACTCCACGAACCCGCCGAGCGGGTCGACGGCCGCGAGCACCTCGCCGTCTCGGGACAGCGCGAACCGGCCGGCGGGCCACGTGGCGGGATCGATCGGCGCGTTCCAGCCGTCGTGCAGCCCGGGGTCGTCGAGGGTGATCCAGGTGCCCGCGGCCCGAGCCGCATCGATGACGAGACCTCGGCGAGCGCGCGGCACGTGCGCGAGCACCCCGGGGGTCGTGACGACGAGGGTGGCACCGGTCGGCGCGAGCGCCGCCAGCTCGCCGATGGCGCCGTCCGCGGCATCGGCGGCGCGCAGCAGGGGCGGATCGGCGGCGGCGATGTCGAGCGACCGCTCGATGCGCTCCGCACGCCCGCTCTCGCCGGGCCAGACCAGCGCGGTCAGCCAGCGGCGGGTGGCTGTATCCCGAGGATCCAGGGGATTCAGGTCGATCCCTGCCCGCCAGACGACCTCGGGCAGGCGCAGGCGCGGCATGTTCCCCCGCCACGACGCGCGGAGGAGGACGGGGCTCTCGCCGCCGGCGGGATCGACGGCGACAACCCCGTCGGGCGCCTCGTAGCGGTAGGAGTAGCGGTCGGGGTAGAGGCAGAGCCCGGCGCTCGCCCCCACTTCCAGAAGCGCGATGGGGCCGTCGACGGCGCTGAGGGCCGGGAGCAGCGCCGCGCAGCGCAACGGCTCGTTGGTCTGGATGCTGCGGCTCTCGCAGCCCACGACGAGGTCCTCGATGTGCGCCCTCACCCATTCAGCCCACGACGCGAACCCCGACTCGGGGGCGCCGAGCAGACGGGAGACGGCGAAGACGAGCGGCGGCTGCCGACGGGTGTCACGGATGCGGGCGATCAGCGCCGCGACACGACGATCCTCCGCGATGCCGCGCGCCCACTCCTCGTACAGCGCCGACCGGCCGGGGGCCTCGTCGCGGGCGAACCGACCGTAGCGGTCGACGACGGCATCGGTCTGGTCGGACATGGTCACATTCTCAGGCACGCGCGGAACAGCCCTGGCGCCGACGCGGTTGAATGAGGTGACGCAAGGAGAACCCGATGTCGTACAACGTGAACAAGACCGACGCGCAGTGGCGCGAGGAGCTCAGCGACACCCAGTTCGCGGTGCTGCGCCAGGCCGCGACCGAGCGGCCGTGGACCGGCGAGCTGCTCGACGAGGACCGCGCCGGCCTCTACACCTGCGCAGCCTGCGGTGCGGAGCTCTTCCAGAGCGGCACCAAGTTCGACTCGCACTGCGGGTGGCCGAGCTTCTATGAGTCCGTGCGGCCCGAGGCCGTCGAGCTCATCGAGGACCGCACCCACGGCATGGTGCGCACCGAGGTGCGCTGCGCGAACTGCGGATCGCATCTGGGCCACGTCTTCCCCGACGGGTTCGGCACTCCCACCGGCGACCGGTACTGCATGAACTCCATCGCCCTCGACTTCACTCCGGCCGAGGAGGCGTGAGCGCGCGCGAGGCGATGCTCGCGCGGCGCAGCTGGTCGAAGCTGACCGAGGCGGCCCCCTCCGACGAGGAGCTGGCCGCCCTCGTGTCGGCCGCGGGACGCGTCGCCGACCACGCGTCCCTGCGGCCGTGGCGCCTGGTGACCCTGCGCGGCGACGACCGTGTGCGCCTGGGCGAAGCGATCGCGGCGGCGACCGGGGCGGACGAGCCGTCGCCGAAGCCCCTGCGCGCGCCGCTGCTGGTCGCGGTCGTGACGAGCGTGCGCGCGAGCGAGAAGGTGCCGGCGTGGGAGCAGGAGGCCGTGGCATCCGGTGTCGGACACGCCCTCTCGCTGCTGCTCGACGAAGCGGGCTGGGGCGTCATCTGGCGCACGGGCGGCTACACGCGCTCCCGGGAGGTCGCGGCCCTGCACGGGCTCGGTCCCGAGGAGCACCTGCTCGGCTGGCTGTACGTCGGCGGCAAGCCCGA
The DNA here is from genome assembly GCF_001897265.1 of Microbacterium sp. 71-23. Taxonomy (NCBI): domain Bacteria; kingdom Bacillati; phylum Actinomycetota; class Actinomycetes; order Micrococcales; family Microbacteriaceae; genus Microbacterium; species Microbacterium sp. 71-23. The sequence continues at coordinate 147,039 of NZ_MKSL01000011.1, read as the reverse complement.
GGCGAGTGACCGCACCGGTCACGAGCGGGGCGTCGACCCCGCCGAGGTTCTGTCCGCGCTGCCTCAGGCCCGCTGACGGCGGCGCGCGGCGGCGATCACGACACCGGCGAGAGCCACCACGACACCGGCGAGGGCGATCGCCGGGTTCGGACCCGACTCCGGGGGCCAGATCGCATCGAGCGTGACGGATGTCGCGAGCAGTCCCACGACCGATCCGAGACCGAGCAGCAGCACCCCCGTGTGCCGCACGAGTGCGGCCGACAGGAAGATGTAGACGACGCCGATCGCACCGCCGAGGTAGAGCCAGCCCGCCCCGGGAACCGTGACGTGCAGCCCCGAGAGCGCCCCGTGCACGCCGCCCGCGATCGCGAGGGCGGCCGTGCCGCCGGCGAAGTTCACCAGCGTCGCCGTGAGCGGAGACTCCACGGCCTGACGGAGGCGCCCGTTCGTGGCCTGCTGCCACGCGATCCCGGCGCCCGAGACGAACGGGAGGAGCAGCATCCACCAGGGGACGGCCGTCGTTCCCTCCGAGCTCACCAGCACCACGACCGCCGCGAGCACGACGGCGCCGCCGACGATGCGCCCCCATGTCAGGGGGACGACCCCGGCGGGACCGTAGCCGACCCGGTCGAGCACGAGTCCGTTGACCGTCTGCCCCGCGACGACGCCGACAGTGAACAGCGCCACTCCGATGATCGCGACGGTGAGGCCCTGCGTCGCGACGGTGAGGGCGCCGGCGAGGCCACCGAGCAGCATCCATATGGGCACGTGACCGTGTCGCACGCCGGTCGCGAGACGCCGAAGGCCGGCACGGCCCGCGGGGAGGGCGAGCGAGAGCACGACGAGGATCACGAACCCCGACGAGAACGAGACGAACGCGGCGACGAAGCCGTCGCCCATCTCGTGACCGAGCGAGCCGTTGACGCGGGCCTGCAGGGCCGTGAGGATGCCGACCGCGACCGCTCCGCCGAGGGCGACGGCCCGCGGCATCCGCCGGTGTTCGGGGATCACCGGCTGCGTCGCGCTCACCCTCCGATCGTAGGCGGTGCGCTCAGCTGCCCCAGATCTCGGCGACGAGGTCGTCGAGGAGCTGCTCGGGCACGACGTTCGACGTCTCGAGGTAGATCCACACGTCTCCGCGCGCATACGCGGTCTGCGTGACGGTGACCGGGTACTGCGTGCTCTCCTTGGACAGCTGGCAGACCTCTTCGCCGACGTCCCCGACCGTGCACGTGTAGCCCTGCCCCGGAAGGGTCGACTGGGCATACGAGACGGCGGCATCCGGGTCGACCGTGCTGATCAGCAGCAGCACCCCGGTCGCGTCGCCCTCGATCCAGTTGCAGCCGAGAGCGAGCGTCGCGCCCGTCGGCGCCGGGCGGACGAAGCCCTTGCCGTCGCCCTGCAGCGACATCTGGTCGAGCGTCGACGCCCGGGTGGCATCGGAGCCGACCTTCGCGCAGTCGGTCGGCAGGGACGCGGTCGCGGTGGGCGAGGCGCTCGGGGTCGCGGATGCCGACGTGCCGGCGGATGCCGTCGTCGTCGGCGTCGGCGTCACGGCGCCCCCGCTCGGCCCTCCGCATCCGGCGAGACCGAGAATGAGGACGAGAGCAGCGGATGCCGCGGCGTTGCGTGCGCGCATAGGTGACTCCGAGGTGTGCAGGTGCTCGGATCATGGCGCGACACGCCTGTCGCCGTCAAGAGGCGGAGCGCACGGCCTGCGCCGGCCGGCTCCCCCGGACGGCACGGTCACGCGTGGTAGCCGAACCCGTCCGCCGGCACTGCGGGACCCGACGGGGTGGTGCCCGGCATGATCGGGAAGCCGGGAGCGAACTCGACGAGCGCTCCCCCCAGGGCGAGGAACGCGCTCGGGTCGCCCTCGAGCGTCGCCCGACCGGCGGCGAGCAGCTCGGGGGCGGTCGTGGCACCGACCATGAGGTCCTCGAGCGCGGCGCGCGTGACCGTGAGAGTCGCATCCGGCGACGCCGACTGGAATCCCTCGACGCTGGTGAGCGTGCCGTTGCTCACCTCGACGACGAACTCCTCGCCGATGTCGGTCACCCGCAGGTTCAGGATGCCGCGAGCCTCGCCCGCCGCGGTGCTGTCGAGTCGGATGGCGAGGTAGTCGAGGAACTGCTGCGTGCTGAGCGCCCGCACGAGGTCGGGGCTCGTCGCGTTCGCCGTCTGGCCCTCGGGGATGCCCGAGCGCAGCTCGAACGCCGCCGCCAGGAAGCTGTTACGCACACTCGGGCTCTCCTGCTGGTAGCCGATCTGCTCGAACGCGTCGGCGAGGAGATCGCGCGCGGCCTCGTTCGCCGGCTCCGCGTAGACGAGCTTGTTCAGGATCTCGACGGCCAGGAGGTCGTCGCCCGCGGCGATGAGCTCGTGGGCGCGCGCGAGGATGCGCTCCGCACCGCCCATGAGCTCCACATACAGCGGCGCGGACTCGCGGGGCGTGAGCGGGATGAGGGTCGAGGGGTTGCCGTCCCAGTAGCCGAGGTAGCGGTTCACCACCGCGCGCGCATTGTGCGCCACCGAGCCGTGGTAGCTGCGCGCCGCCCAACTGCGCTGCAGCGAGTCGGGCACCTGGTAGACCCGGTGGATCTCGTTGATCGTCACGCCCTGGTTGGCGAGGTGCATGACCCCGTTGTTGAGGTGCGCGTACGTGTCGCGCTGGGTGCGCATGACCTCCTGGATGCGCTCGTTGCCCCAGCGCGGCCAGCTGTGGGAAGCGAACATCACCTCCGCCTCCTGCCCGAACAGGTGCAGCGCCCGGTTGATCTGACGCGACCACTCCAGCGCATCGCGCACGAGGGCCCCGCGCAGCGTGTAGATGTTGTGGATCGTGGCGACGATGTTCTCCGCCGCCCAGAAGGCCTTGAGGTCGGGGAACCAGGTGTTCATCTCGGCGGGAGCCTCGGTGCCCGGCGTGTTCTGGAACACCATGCGCACGCCGTCGATCGTGAGCTCCTGGATGTCGTCGACGATGTCGACAGTGGGTGCGATGAGGCCGACGGTGCCCGCGGCGACGCCCTTCCCGATCGCCTGGTCGACGTGACCGAACGGTCCGCGCTCGAGGAGCGTGCCGTACTGGTAGAACATGCGCCGCACCATGGCGTTGCCCGCGTACACGTTCTCCGAGACCGCGTGCTCGAGGAAGCCGACGGGGGCGATGACCGGTACCGCACCGCTGTGCACGTCCGCGACATCCACCACGCCATGAGCGCCGCCGAAGTGGTCGCCGTGCGAGTGGGAGTAGACCACGGCGACGACCGGACGCTCGCCTAGGTGCTCGTTGACGAGAGCGAGGGCGGCGGCGGCCGTCTCCTTCGCCGTCAGCGGGTCGAACACGATCCAGCCCGTGTCGGAGCGGATGAACGAGATGTTCGCCAGGTCGAACCCGCGCACCTGGTAGATGTGGCCGGGCACCACCTCGAACAGGCCGTACTCCATGTTCAGCCGCGCCTGACGCTGCAGCGACGGGTGGATGGAGGCGAAGTCCTCATCGCCGAGCAGGAAGTCGTAGTCCCCGATGTTCCATGCCACGTGCCCCGCCTCGGCGAGGATCTGCCGATACTCGGGAGCGGCGAGGAACCCGCGTCGAGCCTCCGCGAGATCGCGGTCGTCGTCGAACGGCAGCTGTGCCGCCACCTCTTGGCGTCGGCGCAGCGTCGCGTCGGTCGGCTGCTTTCCCCGCGGATGGGCGTGGTCGTGCGTCATGTCGGGTTCCCCTCTCCCACAAAGCCCCTGCTGCGCAGGATAGCCCTCCGAATGATGGCGCACCCGCGCACGGACAGCCACCGCAGGAGCAGGGAAAAACAGTGCGGGAATCAGGAATGGAGCCGACAGCGGGACTTGAACCCGCAACCGCCCGATTACAAGTCGGGTGCGCTACCAATTGCGCCATGTCGGCAGAGCCCACAGTCTATCCGTGGGGCCGGCGAGCTCAGTCGAGCGGCGTGGAGCTCGGGCTGGGTGTCGGCGTGGGCGTGCTGTAGTACTTCTCGCTCGCGCTGGTCAGAACGAACTGCGCGAACTCCTTCGGGTCGTCGAGCGCCCCGGTGTACGGCTTGCCGTTGACCAGGATCGTCGGCGCGGCGGTGAGCTTGAGTCCATCGGTCGCCGGCAGCGACTTCAACGCGGCATCGGTCGCGTCCTTGACCCAGGCCATGTACTTCTCGTTCTCGATGCAGTCGCTGACGGTGTCGTCGGATCCGGCGCCGACGGCGACGCTCGCGAGCTGCTGATCGCTCAGTCCGTCGGAGTCGACGGACGGCTGCTGGCTCAGCAGGCTCTGGGTGAAGCTGAAGAGCGAATCCGGCTGCTGCGTCGCCACGCACACCGCGGCGCTGGCTGCACGGAGGGAGTACTTGGTGCCGTTCGACTTCGCGGCGAGCATCGCGACCGGGTAGTAGGTGAGCGTGGCCGCCCCCTGCGAGACCCAGGTCGACAGCTGCTGCGCGTTGGCGAGCTGGAACTCCTTCGACCCCGGTGCCAGGTAATCGATGTAGATGCGGATGTCGACGTTCGACGCCGACGAGGAGCTCGGCGACGGGCTCGCCGCAGCGGCCGCTGCGTCCGTGGAGGGCGAGGGGCTGGCCGTCGAGGCGATGGCCGCCCGCGCGCTGACGTCGGACACCCGGAACCCGGAGTCCGTCGCATTCGGCGGGGTGAGCTGCGGCTTGCCCGACGGCGTCACCAGGGCGATCGCGATACCGGCGCCGATGGCGGCGACGACGACGACGGCGAGGGCGCTGAGCAGTGCGATGCGCCACCGGCGCGCACGGGATTGACGGGCGTGGACCAGCTGCGCCTTCTCACGGACTGCGCTGCGACGGTCCACCGACGAATCGGCGGGCACCGCGGCATCCGAAGAATCGTTGCTGGACATCACACCTCTGCACACACGAAGAACCGGCGTCAACCGGGGGCAGTCACGCGGGATTCGCGACCTCGTCGATGCTAGTCAGGCACCCTGTGAAATGCCCAGACGGAACACCAACGAATGCTCATCCTGCACTATGTGCGCACCTCGCGGGGTCGAAGCGTCGCGTGCCATACTCGAATCACGCCCAACGGAGGGCGTGCGGGACAAGCCCCCGCTCATTCCATCACTACGGATCGTCCGGCACGTGCCTGCCGGTGAAGGAGAAGAGAACATGGCGTCCGTCACCTATGACAACGCGACCCGCTTGTACCCCGGAGGCACCCGCCCCGCGGTCGACAAGCTCAACCTCGAGATCGGCGACGGGGAGTTCCTCGTGCTGGTCGGCCCGTCGGGATGCGGCAAGTCCACGTCGCTGCGCATGCTCGCCGGCCTCGAGGAGGTCAACTCCGGTCACATCCGCATCGGCGACCGCGACGTCACCGACGTGCCCCCGAAGGATCGCGACATCGCGATGGTCTTCCAGAACTACGCCCTGTACCCCCACATGACCGTCGCGGAGAACATGGGCTTCGCGCTCAAGATCGCCGGCGTCGGCAAGGAGGAGCGGGCGCAGCGGGTGCTCGAGGCCGCGAAGCTGCTCGACCTCGAGCAGTACCTCACCCGCAAGCCGAAGGCCCTCTCGGGTGGCCAGCGTCAGCGCGTCGCCATGGGCCGTGCGATCGTGCGCCAGCCGCAGGTGTTCCTCATGGACGAGCCGCTGTCGAACCTCGACGCGAAGCTGCGTGTGCAGACCCGCACGCAGATCGCCTCGCTGCAGCGGCGCCTCGGCGTCACCACCGTGTACGTCACCCACGACCAGACCGAGGCGCTCACGATGGGCGACCGCATCGCCGTGCTCAAGGACGGCCTGCTGCAGCAGGTCGGCACCCCGCGCGACCTGTACGAGAAGCCGAACAACGTGTTCGTGGCCGGCTTCATCGGCTCGCCCGCGATGAACCTGTTCCCCGTCGACCTCACCGAGGGCGGCGTGCGCTTCGGCGACCTCGTGGTGCCGGTCGAGGCCGACACGATCGGCAAGGCCCACGGCAGCGAGGTGACGATCGGGGTGCGCCCCGAGGACATCCAGATCGTCGGCGCCGGCGAGAAGGGCCTGTCGGTCACCGTCGACCTCGTCGAGGAACTCGGCGCCGACGGCTACCTGTACGGCCACGCCGACATCGCCGGCAAGCGCACCGACATCGTCGCCCGCGTCGACGGACGTCGTCACCCGAACGCCGGCGAGACCGTCGTGCTCGCTCCCGTTCCGGGCCACGTGCACGTGTTCGACCTGGAGTCCGGCGAGCGCCTGACCGACAAGGCCATCGCCGCGGCCTGATCGCATCACACCGCAGTGCAGCGGCGCGGGGGCATGCTCCCGCGCCGCTGCCGTTTCTGAGGGGCATCCGTGCCGGAGTACCTGAGCATCACCGCGAGCGACATCGACCCGGGGCTGCTGTCGCTGCCCTGGAGCCTGCCGCTGTCGGACTGGCCGTCGTCCTCGATCGTGTACCTCCCCAAGGGCCTCTCACGGCACCTGGTGAGGTTCGCGAACCTGTCCGGTCGCGTCGTGGCCATCAAAGAGACCACCGAGGGGATGGCGCGCCGCGAGTACGACATGCTCGGCAACCTCGCGCGGCTCGACGTGCCCTGTGTCGAGCGCGTCGCAGTGATCGGCGGGCGACGGGATGCCGCCGGCGCACCGCTTCCCGCCGCCCTCGTGACCGCGCATCTGAAGTTCTCGCTCCCCTACCGGGCGCTGTTCACGCAGGTGCTGCGCCCGCACACCGCCACACGACTCGTCGACGCGCTCGCCGTGCTGCTCGTGCGCCTGCACAACGTCGGCTTCTTCTGGGGCGACGTGTCGCTCTCGAACACCCTCTTCCGGCGCGACGCGGGCGCGTTCGCGGCCTATCTCGTCGACGCCGAGACCGGCGAGCTGCACGAGAGCGGCCTCACCCGCGGACAGCGCGAGCACGACCTCGACGTCGCGCGCACCAACATCGCCGGCGAGATCATGGATCTCGCCGCCGGCGGGCGGCTCGAGGGCGGCATCGACGCGGTCGCGGTGGCCGATGGCATCCTCTCGTCGTACCGGTCGCTGTGGGCCGCCCTCACCGATCAGGAGAGCTTCAGCGCGAGCGAGTCCTGGCGCATCACCGAGCGGGTGCACAAGCTCAACGCGCTCGGCTTCGACATCGGAGAGATGTCGATCTCGACCACCGGCGACGGCACTCGCGTGGCGATCCGTCCGAAGGTCGTGGACGCGGGACACCATCAGCGGCGTCTGCTGCGCCTGACGGGCCTCGACGTCGAGGAGAACCAGGCACGGCGGCTGCTGAACGACCTCGACGAGTTCCGCGCGCGGGCCGCCCGCCCCGGGCAGGACGAGGACATGGTCGCCCACGAATGGCTGACCCGCATCTTCGAGCCGGTCGTGACCTCGATCCCGTTCGATCTGCGCGCGAAGCTCGAGCCCGCCGAGGTGTTCCACCAGGTGCTCGAGCATCGCTGGTACATGTCGCAGGCACGGGGGGCGTCGGTCCCCCTCGCGGAGGTCGTGTCGTCGTACATCGACGACGTGCTGCGTCATCGCCGCGACGAGGCCACCGTGATGGGTCCGCCGACGGAGACGATGTCGCTTCCCGTCATCCGTCTCAACGACGACGATGAGGATGACGACGGGTCAGACGAGATCGACTGGCGCGACCTCGTCTGACCCGGAGGCGTCGGTCAGTACCCGATCGTGAAGCGCCCGCGGTGGTGCGCCGGCGTCTCGATCTCATCGACCACCGCGACACCCAGGTCGGCGCCGGAGATGTACGACTTGCCGTTCTCGTCCGAGACGAGCACGTCGCCGCCGTCGCGGTAGGCCCCCGTGCGCTCGCCCGGCGCCCACGCGCCGAACTCTGCAGCCGGGTGCACGAAGAACCAGTCCTTCGCGGCATCCGTCGCCTGGAGGTCCTCGAGGATGCCGATCGCCTCGAACGCCTCCGCCTTGTACTCCTCGGGGAACCCGCTGTCGATCAGGCGCGGGCCACCCGGGGCGACGAGGCTGCCGCCCGCGCCGCCGATGACGCCCAGCCGCACGGAGTCCGGCAGCGCCGCGAGCAGCTCGGCCGTCGCGGGCCGGAGCTTGCCCGCCATGTCGCCGCGCGGCGCCGCGGCCGACACGACCACGTCGACGCCCTGCAGCTCGGCGACGAGCGACGGCACGTCGAGCAACGTCCCTTCGACGTAGGTCGCGCCCTCGACGCGCTCGGCCGGCACGGAGCGGGCCACGGAGATGACGGTGTGTCCACGGCTCACCGCCTCGCGCACGATGTGACTTCCGGCGTAGCCGGTTCCTCCGATGACGGCGATGCGGGCCATGACGTTCCTTTCGGTGTGGTTCGACAGGCGCAACGCGCCCGCGGGATCCATCATTCCGGGGGCCGCGGCATCCGTCGGCATGTCACACGAGCAGCGACAGCGGGTGCTCGATCCTCCGGACGAATGCGGCGAGCCACTGGGCGGCGAGCGCCCCGTCGAGCACGCGATGATCGGCGGACAGCGTCACGGTCATGACCGTCGCCACCGAGAGCTCGCCGTCATCGTCGATGACCGGCCGCCGCGTCGCGGCGCCGACGGCGAGGATGCCCGAGTGCGGCGGATTGATGATGGCCGCGAACTCTGCGGTGCCGTACATGCCGAGGTTCGAGACCGAGAACGATCCGCCCTCGAGCTCGCTCTGCTTGAGGCGCCCCGCCCGCGCCCGCTCGGCGAGTTCGCGGATGACCGCGCCGAGACGCCCGACCGGAAGCGTGTCGACCCCGCGGACGACCGGGGTCACGAGTCCGCCCGGGATCGAGACTGCGATCGCGAGATCGACGCCGGAGAAGCGCCGGGTGACCTCCGGGAGCCAGATGGCGTTGGCCTCGGGCACGTCGAGGAGCGCGGCGGCGACCGCCTTGACGACGAGGTCGTTGACCGACACGCGCGCATCGGCGGCACGACCCTCGTTGATGCGTGCGCGCAGATCGAGGAGGGCGTCCACCCGGCAGTCCGCCCGCAGGTAGATGTGGGGGATCTCGGTCTTCGCCTCGGTGAGCCGACGCGCGATGGCGCGACGCATGCCGGTGTGCGGGATGTCCTCAGCGCCGGCCGGTGCGGGAGCCTGAGCTCCCGCGGGGGCGGGCGGCACGGGCGTCGAGACAGGGGCCGTCGCCGCCGGGGCCACGGGCGCCGGCGCGGGCAGATCGTCGAGGTCGCGCCGCACGACGCGACCGCGCGGGCCCGAGCCGCGCACGGCGGCGAGATCGATGCCGCGCTCGCCCGCGAGTCGACGCACGAGCGGGGAGGCGAACACGCGCCCAGCCGAGGAATCGGGGCCTGCGTCATCGTCCGCCGGCGCATCGGGCGCAGGCGGTGCGGGCACCGATTCGGCAGCCGATTCCGGTGTCGGCACGGGCTCGGTGACCGCCGTCGGCACGGGCTCGGACGCCGTGACGGGTGCGGCCTCGGACGCCGTGACGGGTGCGGCCGCCGTCGTCGGCGTCGTCGGTGCAGGCACAGGGGGAACCGCGTCGGCGGGCGGGCCACCGACGACGACACCCTCCGCCTCCGCGGCGGCGAGGGCATCGGCGCGGGACTCGGCCGCCTCGGCGACGACGGCGATCGGCGCACCGACGGCGCCCGCTTCCCCGGCCGGGAGGAGGATCGCGGCGAGCTCGCCGGCGACCTCGGTCTCGTACTCGACGACGGCCTTCTCGGTCTCGATCTCGACGATCGGCTGGCCGGCGGCGACGGCCGTCCCGATCTCGACGAGCCACGTCTGAATCGCCGCCTCGCCGGTGCCCGTGGCGACCTCCGGCATGCGGATCACGGCGGCCATCAGCGACCGCCCCAGGCGCGACGCATGGCGTCGATCTCGGTGACGATCTCGGGGGTCCCCGCGATCGCGGCGCGTTCGAGGATGCGGGAGATGCTCGGGCTCGCCTCGCCGCCGGTGACCCGCTCGACGGGCTGGTCCAGCCAGTCGAAGAACCGCCGCTGGATCTCGTCGGCGAGCCACGCGCCATACGACGGGCCGCGCGAGCCCTGCTCGACGATGAGCACGTTGTTGGTCTTGCGAATGCTCTCCCCCACCGTGTCCCAGTCGAAGGAGGCCCGGTCGAGCCAGCGCAGATCGATCACCTCCGCATCGACGCCGGTCTCGGCGACGGCGTCAAGCGAGGACTGCACCATGGAGAGGTAGGTGAGCACGGTGAGCTCCGCGCCCTCCCGGCGCACGGCTGCGCTGCGAGGCGGGATGACGTAGTCGAGCGGCGCATCGGGCACGCGGTCGGCCTGGCCATAGAGATCGACGTGCTCGATCACGAGCACGGGGTCATCGAGTTGCAGCGCCGCGTTCATGAGGCCCACGTAGTCCGCCGCGGTCGAGGCGGCGACGATGCGCCAGCCGGGCTGGGTCGCGAAGATGCCGGCGGGGTCCATCAGGTGCTGCGATCCGTAGCCGGATCCCATGGCGACCTTGGTGCGCAGCACGAGCGGCACCGTGTTGTTGTCGCCGAACATGTGGCGGGCCTTGCCGACCTGGTTGAACACCTGGTCGGCCGCGACCCACATGAAGTCGGGGTACATGAACTCGACGACCGGCCGGAACCTGCCGTCGAGCGCGATGCCTCCGGCGAGCCCGAAGAACCCGTTCTCGCTGATGGGGGTGCCGATGACCCGCTCGGGTCCATATGCCTTCGCGAGCCCCTTCGTGGCGCCGTTCGTACCGCCGTTGAGTCGGTGGACGTCCTCGCCGAGCACGACGATGCGCTCGTCCTCGGACATGCGCCGGTCCATCACCGCGGCGACGGCGTCGACGAAGCGGATGTCCCGCCACGGCCCGTCGAACACGATCGGGTCGGATGCCGCGGCATCCGCGAGTTCGGACTCGTCGCCGCGGATGCCGGTGTCGACCACTGCCGGGTCGGGCCAGAGCTCGGGGCGGATGCGACGACGACCGGCGTTGTCGGGGTCGTCCTCGACGAGCGCCGCGACGGCGTCGACCATCGCCGCGACGGCCTGGTCGCGCACGGCTTCGAGCTCGGCGTCGGAGGCGATGCCGAGCGAACGGAGCCTGCCGCCGAGGAGGGCGATCGGATCGCGCTCGCGCCAGCTGGCCTCCTCGTCCTTCGTGCGGTAGCCGAAGGCGCTCCCGGGGTAGGGGCCGTTCTGGTGGAAGAAGCGGTAGACCTCCGCCTCGACGATCGCAGGACCGTCGCCCGCGCGCATCCGCTCGGTCGCCTCGGTCATCGCGAGGTGCACGGCGAGGGGGTCCATGCCGTCGACCCGCCACGACGGGATGGAGAACCCCTGCCCGCGCACCGAGAAGCGGGCGTCGGCGCTGGCCTCCGAGGCATGGGTCGAGACCGCGTAGAGGTTGTTCTCGATGAAGAACGCGACCGGGAGGTGCCAGGTCGCGGCGAGGTTGAACGACTCGAGCACCGAGCCGATCTGGCTCGAGCCGTCGCCGAAGTAGTTGACCGAGACGTCCGTCGTGCCGGCGTGCTTCTGCGCCCACGCGTGGCCGGCGGCGATGGGGGCGCCGCCGCCGACGATGGCGTTCGTTCCGAGCGCGCCCGCCTCGAGCCACTGCAGGTGCATCGACCCGCCGCGTCCGCCCGAGAACCCCGGTGCGAGGCCGAGGATCTCGGCGAGCGTGCGCTGGAGCAGCGCGTTCAGCGCCGGGTCGACGAGGGCACCGAGGTCGAGCCGGCCGCCGGCGACGTAGGTGATCGCCTTCGCGAGGAACTGGTGGTGTCCGCGGTGGGAGCCGTTGACGGCATCGGTGGGACGCAGGCCGATGATCGAGCCGACGGCGCCGCCCTCCTGACCGATGCTCGAGTGCGCGGGACCGTGCACGAGGCCGGCGGCGGCGAGGTCGAGCACGGCCTCCTCGAAGGCACGGATGAGGTGGAGCTCGCCGTACATGGCTGTCAGCAGCTCCGGGTCGGCGGCTTTCCAGTCGGCGGCGGTGGTCGACAGCGAGATCCAGTCGACTCCCGTCTGCAGACGACGACGTTGGGGCATCCCATCTCCTTCGACAGTGCGCCGCTCGTCAGCGCTCACTCACGGTAACGCACGTTTGGATCCAATTTCAAGAACTTCTTGCGTTCAAACCGGGAATTGACGCACACTGGAGCCGAAACTGGATCCAGACGACGAGGAGGTCGATCGATGACAGGAATCCCCGGTCTGCGCGGCTCCGACCACCTCGGCATCACCGTGCCCGACCTCGAGGAGGCCGAGCGCTTCCTGGTGGACGTGCTCGGCGCCGTGCCCGTCTACACGCTGGGCGCGAAGCGCGCCGACGACGACTGGATGTCGCGCCAGCTCGGGGTTCACCCCCGGGCCGTGATCACCGAGATCCGCTTCTACCGTCTCGGCAACGGCACCAATCTCGAGGTCTTCGCCTATGAGACGCCCGACGGGCAGTCGCCTCCCCCGCGCAACAGCGACATCGGCGGACACCACCTCGCGCTCTACGTCGACGACATGGATGCCGCGATCGCCCACCTGCGCGCGTACGACGTCGAGATCATGGGCGACCCGATCGCGAGCGCCGGTGCCGCCGCCGGTCAGCGATGGCTGTACTTCCGAGCCCCCTGGGGCATGCAGTTCGAACTGGTCAGCTACCCCGACGGCAAGGCCTACGAGGCCGACTCCCCCGTCATCCTGTGGCATCCGGCCCGCCCGGCAGAATGAAGGCGAGCCGAGGGGATCATCGATGACCGCACAGACCGCGTCGACGCATGCCGACGACACGCACGCCCGCCCCCGCGACGGAGACGCCGGACCGCGCATCGCCGACAGCATCCGCGGCGGCATCGTCGGCGGCGACTATCCGCCGGGCATGCGTATCCGCCAGGAGGATCTCGCCGCCCGCTTCGGTGCGAGCCGTGTGCCGGTGCGGCAGGCGCTGCAGCAGCTCGAGTACGAGGGGCTCGTCACGGTCGTCGCGAACGCCGGCGCGTGGGTCTCCCACCTCTCCCTCGCCGAATGCGAGGAGGTGTACGAGATGCGCGAGCGTCTCGAACCCCTCCTGCTGCGGTACTCGGCGCCCCGACTCGACGCCGGCGCCATCGAGGAGCTCTCCGCCCTCGCCCACCGCATCAGTGTGGTCGGCGCCGACACCGACGCGTTCCTCGAACTCGATCGCGCCTTTCACCTCGGCACCTACGCGGCCGCCGACACCGTGCAGCTCGGCGCCCTCATCCAGAAGCTCTGGAACACCACGGCGCCGTACCGCCGCGCGTACGTCACGTCGTGGGAGCCCGAGTCACGCCGCATCGCCTACGAGGAGCACCACCTGATCGTGGCGGCCCTGCGCGACGACGACATCGAAGAGGCCGAACGTGTGCTCGCGGGTCACATCCGCCGCACCCGTCGCCAGCTCGCCCGCACCCCCGACATCTTCCGACCCACCCCCTGACCGCGGCCGGTCGCGCAGTCGCGCGCCGCCCGCCCGACGCCCACGGAGACGCACACCATGACCGACATCGGATTCCTCGGACTCGGCACGATGGGCCGCGCGATGGCCGGCCGCCTCCTCGAGACCGGGCACCGCGTGACCGTCTGGAACAGATCGGATGCCCCGGTCGCCGAGCTCGTCGCCGCCGGCGCCGTGGCCGCGGCATCCCCTGCCGAGGCGCTCGGCGCCCCCGTGTCGATCTCGATGCTCGCCGACGACGCGGCCGCCGAGGCCGTGCTCACCGAAGACGCGCTCGGCGCCGCACGCGGCCACGTGCACGTGAACGCCGCCTCACTGAGCCCCGACACGGCCGACCTGCTCGCGGCGCGGGCGGCAGCGGCCGGCGCCGGCTACGTGTCGGCGCCCGTGCTCGGACGCTACCCGGTGGCCGCGGCGGGACAGCTCAACATCCTCGCGGCCGGCGATCCCGCGGCGATCGAGACCGCCCGCCCCGCGCTCGCATCTCTCGCGGCCCGCATCTGGGAGTTCGGAGCCGTCCCGCGCACCGCCAACATCGTCAAGATCGCCGTCAACTACGACCTCATCCATGCGATGCAGGCCATCGGCGAATCCGTTGCACTCGTCGAACGGCACGGGGTCGAGGCATCCGCGTTCGTCGACCTGCTCACCCACTCGCTGTTCGCCGCGCCCGCGTACTCGATCTACGGCGACGTGATCGCCCAGCGCCGCTACTCCCCGCCCGGCTTCCACATGTCGCTCGGATTCAAGGACCTGCGCCTGGCGGAGGCCGCCGCCGCATCCGTCGGGTTAGAGATGCCGACCGCGGCCGCGCTGCACGGAGTGTTCGAAAGCGCGATCGCCGACCCGTCGCTGCGAGACCTCGACTGGTCGGCGATCGCGGAGGTCACGCGCTCGGCGTGACCTCCCGGTTCAGGTGAGGGTCCAGCCCCGATCGACGTAAAGGCTGGTACCGGAGACCCCGCGGTTGTCGAGCAGGAACTCGACGGTGCCGACCACGTCGGCCACCGTGGCGAGCTCGCCGCCCGGCGTGCGTGACCGGTAGGCGTCCAGAACGCCGTCGGGCTTGCCCGCCCAGAACGGGCTGTCGCCGATGATCCCCGGGTGCAGCGCGTTCACACGGATCGGGGCGAGCTCGAGAGCGAGGGTGTGCGTGAGTCCCTCGACGCCGCCGTTGATCGTCGACACCGTGGTCGAGCCGGGATAGGGCAGGTCCTTCGCGCGACCGCCGAAGAGCACGATGCCGGTGCCGACGCTCGGGGTCAGCCGATCCAGCAGCGCGTGCACGGTCTCCGCGTAGCCGACGAGCTTGAGGGTCACGAGGCGTCGCGCCCGCGCGATGTCGTAGTCCGCGATGGTGTTCGCGTCGCGCTCGATCGCGGCGAGCACGAGCCCGTCGATCGCACTGACTCCGGCGAGCGCGGGCGCGATCTGCTCGGGCTCCGAGATGTCGAGGGCGAGGGACGAGGCATCCTGTCCAAGACCCTCGGCGATCTCGGCCGCCCGGGCCGCATCACGCCCCGTGATGATCACGCGATCGCCGCGGGCGAGGAGGGTGCGCGCGAGCTCGAGGCCGATGCCCGAGGTGCCGCCGACGACGAGGATGGTGCGCTGCGACATCGCCTACGCCTCTCCCCGACCCCACACCGTGTTGAGGTGCGACTGCGGGTCGCGCACGGTCGGCAGGATGCCGTCGACGGAGTAGTAGCGCTTGCCCGCGACGATGAGCTCCTCCGCGGGGAACTTCGTGATGACCTCGCAGCCGGTGGCCGTGACGACGACCTCCTCCTCGATGCGGGCCGCACCCCAGCCGTCGGCAGAGGGCCAATAGGTCTCGAGGGCGAAGACCATCCCCTCCTCGAGCACCTCCGGGTGATCGAGCGACACGAGACGGCTGAAGATCGGCTTCTCCCAGATCGAGAGCCCCACGCCGTGTCCGTACTGCAGCGCGAAGGCCGCCTCTTCGTCGGGGAAGCCGAACTCCTGCGCGGTCGGCCACACCGACACGATGTCGGCGGTGGTCGCGCCCGGGCGCACGAGGGCGATCGCGCGATCCATGTACTCCCGGGCACGCGTGTAAGCATCCCGCTGCGCCGACGAGGCCGACCCGACCGCGAAGGTGCGGTAGTAGCAGGTGCGGTAGCCGTTGAAGCTGTGCAGGATGTCGAAGAAGGCGGGGTCGCCCGGCCGGATGATGCGGTCGGAGAAGACGTGCGGGTGCGGCGAGCAGCGCTCGCCCGAGATCGCGTTCACTCCCTCGACGTACTCGGAGCCGAGGTCGTAGAGGGTCTTCGCCACGAGCCCGACGGCCTCGTTCTCGCGCACGCCCGGCCGCAGGAACCGGTACAGCTCGTCGTAGGCCGCATCCACCATCGAGGCGGCCTGGGTGAGGAGCCGGATCTCGTCTCCCGTCTTGACCCGTCGGGCCTCCATGAAGATCTGCTGCCCGTCGACGACCTGGATGCCCTCGCGCTGGAGGGCGAAGAGGATCGGCAGCTCGATCACGTCGACGCCGAGCGGCTCGTGGGCGAGACCGAACTTCTCCAACTCGCGCTTGATCTTCTTCGCGACCTTCTCGGCGATCTCCGCATCGGGGCTGAACGCGCCACGCAGGGTCGAGATGCCGGCGCGCGCGCCGGACTCCAGTCGCGGGCGCTTCGCACCCTCGTGCGGGGCATTGGGGTCGGCGTCCATCTCCATGCTCGTGACGTCGAGCCAGGGGTTGTAGAGCTGGTGGTGCTTGGCGGCGGAGCCGAAGTCCCACGAGATGGGGTCGGTGCGGCGGGTCAGCAACGAGAAGCGGATGAGCTTGTCCATGGCCCACGTGCCGATGTGGGTCGCGGTCATGTACCGGATGTTGGAGAAGTCGAACGCCAGCACCGCACCCACGTCGCTGCGGTCGAGTTCGGCGCGCAGACGCGCGAGTCGCGCGTCGCGAAGCCGATCGAAGTCCACGCGCTGCTCCCAGTCGACGGCGTTGGTACCCGTCGTGCCCGTACTCTTCATCGAGTTCTCCTGTCAGTTGCAAACACACAGTGTTTAGTAAAAGTGTACATTGTGCAGTTTAAGTTAACGCTTATGCGGTGTATTGTCGGGCGCATCGGCTCGTGTACGCCATGACTGGATGCCGCGGCCACCGCCGACGCGATGAGCACCCCCTGGAGGACGTATGACCACCGAGGACATCGGCGCGCGGATCCGCGACGCCCGACTCGAACGAGGCCTCAGCCTGCGCAGCGTGGCCCAGGCCCTCGGCGTCTCGGCATCTCTCATCTCGCAGGTCGAGACGGGCAAGACCCAGCCCAGCGTGTCCACCCTCTACGCGATCGTGAGCCACCTGGGCGTCTCGATGGACGAGCTGCTCGGCGTGAGCGCGACCGCCGTCGACGAGGCTCCGGTCACGCCGATCTTCCGGCCGTCCGGCACCGTCAAGCCCGCCGTGCAGCGCGGTGACGAGAACCCCGTGCTCGAGATGGAGAACGGCGTCATCTGGGAGCGACTCGCCGTCGGCGAGGGCGGGCCCGCCGACGCGCTGCTCGTGACCTACGCACCCGGCGCGACCAGCTCCATCGAGGGCAAACTGATGCGCCACTCGGGCATCGAGTACGCCTACCTCATCGAGGGAGAGCTCACCCTGCAGCTCGACTTCGACACCTTCACGCTGCACGCCGGCGACTCGTTGCAGTTCGACTCGGTGCGCCCGCACCTCTACTCGAACCGCGGCGACGTCCCCGCCCGCGGCATCTGGTTCGTCGTCGGCCGACGCCAGCAGAACCAGGCCATGCCGACCGCTCCCGGAGAGGCCGGGCGCGGCGAGCAGCTGGCGTCGGCCGTCGACGTGCTGCGGGCGATGGACGACCTGCACGGCTGAGCCCGCGGCATCCATCACAGTCCCCGTGGCGGGGCGGACCGGCGGCGCAGCTGCGCGATCATCGGCAGGATCGCCGCGATCAGCACGAACACGCCCTGCACCCAGTACTGCCAGGCGAGGCCCAGCGAGAGGTAGGCCAGCGCGTTCGTGATTG
>NZ_MKSL01000011.1:94481-129596 GCF_001897265.1 Microbacterium sp. 71-23 | reverse complement strand
CTGCCGCCGCGACGGCCAGCGCCGAGCCCGACCCGCCGAAGATGCTCGCCCCGGCGATGACGATCGCCGTCACCGAGGTGAGGGTGAGGGCCTGACCGGTGTTGGCGTCACCGATGCCGGTCTTCGAGTACAGCGCGAGCCCGGCGATGGCCGCGATGACGCCGGCGGATGTCGCGGCCAGCAGCCGCATCGACCGCACGTTCACTCCCATGCGGTTCGCCTTCACCGCATCGGATCCCGCGGCGCGGAAACCGCGCCCCAGACGTGTGCGCTGGATCACGAACCACATGACGACGGCGAGCACGATCGCGATCGCGAGCACGAGCGGGATGCCCGCCACCGCGGTGCCGATCAGCACCATGATGTCGTTCGACGCCGATCCGCCCGGACTCGGACGCAGCACCTGCGCGGCGCCGACGACGGCGATCGAGGTGACGAGGGTCGCGATGACCGGCGGCAGGTTCAGTCGCGTCACGAGCAGACCGTTGACGAGGCCGACGGCGAGCCCCGCGACGAGCGCGAGCACCACTCCGAAGAGGAACAGCCCGATTCCGCCTCCGCCGAAGAACGAGATGACGACGGTCGAGAGAGCGAGCACCGATCCGATCGACAGATCGATGCCACCGGTCATGACCACGACCAGCTGAGCGAGGCCCACGAGGATCAGCACCGAGGAGCTGGCGAGCAGCTGGGACATGTTGAGAGGGCTGAGGAACGCCGTCGAGAAGAACGTCGTCGCCATTCCCAGCAGCACCGTCAGCACCAGCAGGGCGCCGGCCTGCAGCTCGCCGCGCACCGCCAGAGGGATGCGGCGACGCCGCGGGACCGCGCTGACCGTCGCGACCGAACCGGTCTCGGACATCACCGCAGCGCCCGTGATCGCGCGCTCGGTGACGGCGGCACCCGTGAAGGTGTCCTGCACCTGGCCACGGGAGAACACGACGACCCGGTCGCAGAGACCCTCGAGCTCGACCGCGTCGGTCGAGAGCACGACTACGGCGACTCCATCCGCCGCCATCGAGCGCAGCACGGCGTAGATCTCCACGCGCGCCCCGGCGTCGACGCCCTGCGTCGGGTCCTCGACGAGGAGCACTTTCGGTTCGCCGAGGCGCGCGCGGGCCAGAAGCACCTTCTGCTGACTGCCGCCGGAGAGGCTGGCGACAGGAGTCTCGAGGGTGGGGGTCTTCACGGCGAGACCGGCGATCGCCGTGCGGGTGAGCGCGTACTCACGACGACGGTCGACGAAGCCGGTGGGCATCGCCTCGGCGATCGAGGGGGCGATGACGTTCTCGCGCACCGACATCTTGCCGAACATCGCCTCGCCGATGCGATCGCCGGGAAGGAACACGACGCCGTCGCGCACCGCGGTGCGGGCGGAGCGCACATCGAGCGGCCGGCCGGACAGGAGCACACGGCCGGCGGTCGATCCCAGGCCGGCGAGGCCGCGCAACACGGCGCGCTGGCCGTTGCCCTCGACGCCGGCGAGTCCGACGATCTGTCCGGGCATCGCGGCGAACGAGATGTCTCGATAGCCCGGGCCACCGAGGCCGAGCACCTCGAGGAGCGGAGTGCCGTCGGCATCCGGCCCCGCCTTGTCGGGGAAGGTCGTCTCCAGCGAGCGTCCGACGATGAGCTCGACGATCTCGTCCGCGCTGTAGTCGGAGACGCTGCCGCGTCCGACGACGCGGCCGTCGCGCAGCACCGTCAGATCGGTCGCGATCTCGATGACCTCGGGGATGCGGTGGGTGATGTAGACGACCGCGACACCGTCGGCGAGCAACTCGCTCACACGGTCGAACAGCCAGCGGGTCTCGTCGGGACCGAGCGCTTCGGTCGGCTCGTCGAGCACGAGGATGCGGGGGTCGGATGCGAGCGCAGCGGCGATCTCGATGAGATGCGCCTCGCGCAGCGAGAGGGTCGAGATCGTCGCCTGAGGATCGATCTCGAGACCGAGCTTCTCGAAGTGGGCCTTGAGCCACGCCGCCGCGCCCCGGCGTCGGGGGCGCTTCGAAGCGGGGAGGAGCAGGAGCACGGCGTCGACCACCGTGAGGGAGGGGGCGAGCGCGGGGATCTGGTAGACGATCGCGAGACCGTTCTCCCGCGCATCCGCGGTCTGGATCCGGGAGAACTCCCGGCCGGCGAGGCCGATCGTGCCGGTGTCCGGCACGACCGACCCCGCGGCGACTCCGACGAGGGTCGACTTGCCCGCCCCGTTCTCGCCGAGGATCGCGTGGACCCTCCCCGGTGCGATCTCGACGCTCACATCGTCGAGGGCGCGCACGCCGGGATAGGACTTGGTGATCCCCGTGAGAACGAGGGCGGGTTCAGTCATCGTCGGAATCCTTCGTGTCGTCAGCCGAACAGCTGCGTGATCTCAGCAGGGGTCAGGAGCGTGGACGGCGTCGCGTCCGGCGGCGCCGACGCGAGGCACGCCTTGTCGGGCGCGATCGATCCCGACGTCTGGCCGGTCGAGTCCTCATAGAGCGCGAGCTGGTAGATCGAGGGCTCGGTGTCGCTCGTCCCCTGGAAGGCGGCGACGGCCTTGCGAAGGGCGACGCGGCCGATCCACGTGCGCGACGATACGGTCGCCAGCTCGTAGCTCGGGTTGGTCTTCTTCAGCGCGTCGTAGCCGCACGAGAGCGAGTTGTCGTCGGTCGAGGTCAGCAGCGGCACCGAGATGCCCGCGGCCTGGTAGGCGCGGATGACACCTGCCGCGGATGCGCCGTAGTCGGCGATGACCGCGTCGATCTTCGGGTACTGGGCGAGAAGTCCCGCCATGGCCTGCTGCGCCTGAGCCGGGTCCCAGTTGGTGACGACGGGCTCGGAGTTGAGGAGCTTGATCTGCGGGTTGGCCGCGACGACCTCCTTGACACCCTCGAACTCCTGCGAGGACACCGCCACGCCGGAGGGTCCGCCGAGGAAGACGACGTTGCCGCCGGCTGAGCCGAGACGGTCGACGACCCACTGCGCCCACGACTTGCCGACGAACTGCGGGGACTGGTCGGTGTAGTCGAGGTAGTCGGTGCCGGCTTTGCCGTTCGGGTCCGAGGCGAACGCCACGACGTAGGATCCGGCCTGGGTCGCCTGGCGCATGGCCGGCAGGTGGGCGTCGCCGGGCCCGGCGTCGGGGATCACGAGGATGATGTTCGTGCCCTTCGATGCGAGGCTCGTGATGCCGGACGTCGTCTTCTCGAGATCGAACGATCCCGCGACGTAGTCGACGCTGGTGATCGCCTTGCACTTCGCGGCTTCGGACTTGATCTCGGCGAGAACGGTCTTCGACCAGCTGTTGGTGCCGCCGCCGTCGACGACACCGACGGTCATCGGCTTCGCGTTGGCGGTGCAGATGCTCGACATGTCGGCGAACTGGGACACGGTGCCGACCGAGCCGGCGGCGATGTTGGCCTGGAGGTTCCCGGCCGTGGCGTTGGTCGAACTGGCGTTCGTGGACGAACAGCCCGCGAGCGCTGTGGCGACGATCGCGAGTGACGCGGCCGCTGCTGCGGCGACGCGACGTCGCTTGATGATGCGATTCACTGCACACTCCTCATTGAGTTCACTGGTGGTGGGGGTGGGTGCGACGGGTCACTTCTGACGCCGGACGAGGCGTCGCAGCCTCGCCGACGTGCCGCCCAGCTCGAGCTGGGCGACGATCCCGACGCCGATGATCAGCGCCTGGACGATGTTCTGCACGGCGGTTGCCTGCGTGAAGGTCTGCACGAGCTGGCCGAGCTGGGCGAGGAAGAGCGCACCCAGCGCGGTGCCGATGAAGCTCCCCTTCCCGCCCGTGAGGGCGGTACCGCCGAGCACGACGGCGGCGATCGAGGGCAGGAGGTAGTCGTTGCCGGCTGTCAGGGTCGGCGAGCGCAGCAGACCGGCGAGCAGCACCCCGGCACCGGCCGCGAGGGCGGCGGCGAGCCAGTAGGCGCTGATCGTGTAGGCCCGCGTCGCGATCCCGATGTTCGCGGCGCTGCGCGGGTTCTCGCCGACGAGTTCGAACCGGCGCCCGACGCGCGTGCCCTTGACGACGAGGTGGATGATCACGACGATCGCGACGGCGAAGAAGGTCAGCACCGGGATGCCCCAGAGTCGGCTGAGCGCGAAGTTGCTGAGCTCCAGAACCGACTGGGCGCCGAATCCGCCCGAGACCGCCTGGACGGCGCCGATCATGAGGGCGTTGCTGGCGATCGTGACGACGAGAGGCGGAAGACCGAAGACGGTGATCACCACTCCGCTGAGCAGGCCGAACAGCGAGGTCGCGACGATCGCGACGATGACCGCGGTGGTGAGCCCCCAGTCGGCCCCGAACTTGGCCGCGATGAGCGCACCGAGAGTCACGGCGCCGGGGATCGACAGGTCGAGCCCGCCCTGCTGGATGACGAGGGTCTGGCCGATGGCCACGATCGCCGTGAGCGCGGCGAAGGGGAGCATCGAGACGATCGCCGTCGTGCCCACGCTGCCGGGGGCGATGAGCGGGCTGATCGCGAAGAGCAGCGCCACGGCGATGAACGCGCGGGTGCCCGGCCACGACAGCACCTCGGCGAGGAGGGGTCGGCGGTCCACCGGCGCCGTGCGCGTGCGCACCTCCGCCGGTTCGTTCACGGTGGTCATGACTGCACGGTGAGGTCGGGGTGCCACGAGCCGTCGAGGTGCGCCTCGGGCCATTCGCCGACGATGTAGTCGCGCGAGGCCTCGGCGCGGGAGCGCAGCGCCGCGTAGTCGACACCGACGAGCTGACCGTCCTTCTTCACGCGCCGGCCCTGAACGAACACGTCGCGCACGAGCCCGGGGTGGGCGTTGTAGACGACGGCGCCGATGGGGTTGTTCATCGGGGTCATCGCAAGAGCCCGGTCGTCGAGCACGACGATGTCAGCGGCCTTTCCGACGACGAGCGATCCGGTGAGGTGGTCGAGGCCCGCGGCGTGCGCGCCGTCGATCGTGGCGAACTGCAGCACGTCGTTGACGCTGAGGCCGATGCGCTCGACGACCTCGCCGGTCTCGACGGCGGGGGCGTTGTCGAGGGCGCGCTGCATGCCGATGGCGGTGCGCATCGTGCCGAACATGTCTCCGCCGTTGCTCGAGCAGACGTCGATGGAGAAGGTGGGGCGGATGCCGTGCTGCAGCAGACGTCCGGTGGCGGGGTATCCGTGTCCCATCTGCATCTCGACGTCGGGGGCGCAGGAGGCGGTGCCGCCGCTGTCGGCGATCATCTGCAGCTCGTCGTCGCCGAGTGTGCAGCAGTGCACGTAGGTGATGCGGTCCGAGAGCAGCCCGTCGTCCTTCAGCTTGCGGATGGGGCCGGACTTCCCCCAGTAGCCGTCGCCGACGTGCACGGTCACGCGCAGGTCGAGTTCGTCGGCGAGCGCGAAGTCGTGCCGGTTGACCTCGGGGGTCACGAACTGCGGGCCGCGCAGGGCGAGGGCCATCGTGACGAGTCCCGTGTTGCTGCTGAACACCGTCTCCCGCAGGCGCCGGGCGTCCTCGGCCGGGTGGTTGTTGGGCGACGGGAGCGGGGCGCCCCACTGCTTGTTGCCGCCGCCGTGCGCGAACACGGCGCGCATGCCGGTGTCGGTGAGGGCCTGCACCGCGGCATCCGCGTGGGCCGGGGTCGCGAGGTTGTGCGACCAGTCGACGAGGGTCGTGATGCCGGCGTCGAGCGCTTCGAGGGCGCCGAGGTAGTTGCCCGTGTAGGTGTCCTCGGGCCGGAAGAACTTCGAGAGCCCGGTGTGGAGTCCGGCGAGGTACTCGGTGAGTGACCAGTCGGATGCCACGTTCCGCACGACCGACTGCCAGGTGTGGCGGTGGGTGTCGACGAAGCCGGGCAGGACGATGCGTCCGGTGACGTCGATCACCTCGGCGTCGTCCACGGACAGCCCGTGGCCGATGGCCTCGATCGTGCCGTCCGCGGAGATCAGGATGTCCGTGTCGGGAAGGACTTCTCCCGCGCGGGCCGAGGTGATGACGGTTCCGCCGCGGAGCAGGGTGCGGGTGCTCATAGTCTTCATTGACTCCAGGTGCCGGTGCGCCGATCCCCCTTGGTCGGCTCACGTGTGAGTGTGCTGTCGCCACGCTAATAGCCTCACTGCACAGTGTCAAGGCTCACTGAACACTAATGTTCAGTGAGCCTTGAAACTGGCGCAGTTGAGGGCGTCAGGCGCGTTCGCGATACAGCGGGATGTCGATGGGCGGCTGCGGGATGAAGCCGCCGTTCGCATCCATCTGGTCGTAGAGGTAGCCCTGCGAGGCATCCATTCGGCGCATCGCCGCCGGGAGGTCGACGTGCACGAGGCGCCCGTCGCGCTTGACGACGCGACCGTCGACGAGCACCGTGGCGACGAGCCCGGCGTGGGCCTGCGAGATGATCGCCCCCGCGGGGTCCCGCCGGTTCCAGCCCGCCTGGCTGACCCCGCTCATGTCGAGCAGCACCACGTCGGCGCGCTTGCCGGGGCTGAGCGACCCCACAACGTCGTCCACGCCGGCCGCCTTCGCACCGTTGATCGTCAGCCAGCGCAGCGCGTCGCGGGTGGTCCACAGCATCTGCTGCGGGGCCACCATCCGCTCGTAGCCGGGCTCATCTGATCGGTACCGCGTCGCCTGCAGCACGAGACGGGCGTGCGAGATCATGTCGCCGGCGTCGCCGCTCACGCAGTCGATGCCGAGGCTCGGCCCCGGCGTATGGCGCGTCGCCTCGGCGATACGCGGATAGCCCATGCCCATCTGCATCTCGGTCTCGGCGCAGACCGAGACCATCGTGCCGGTGCCCTCGAGCAGTTTCCACTCCTCGGGCGTGTTGAACGTGCAGTGCACGAGCAGCAGATCGTCGCCGAGCAGATCGTGGCGGTGCATCACCGCGACATCCGAGAACAGCTGCCGCACGATCACCTGGTTCGCATGCTGCGTCATCCGAGCGCCGAGCTCGCGGGCGAACGCGAACTCGCGCACCACCTCGGCGGCGGGCGTGATCGCAAGCTCCTGGGGCACGAGGCCGAACCGCAGCACGCCGTCGGACGAGAAGTAGGTCGACTTGATCTCGCGCGCGAGCGCCGCACGCGCCGGATAGCTCCCCGACTCCTCCCCCGACTCGGCGCCGCCGCGGCTCTCCGACCAGGTGTTCTCGACGACGGGGGTCATGCCGTGCCCGTACAGGCCACGGATGCCGGCGTCGAGAAGCCCCGTGACAGCGGCGTGCGCGCCGTCCGGGTCGAGGATGTTGTGGCAGTAGTCGACGAGACTCGTCACCCCCGCGTTCAGGCAGTCGAGCGCACCCAGGTAGTTGCCGACGTACATGTCCTCGGCGCGATAGCGCGGTGCCATCTGCAGGCGGATGCCCCTGAGGTAGTCGGGGATGTTGCCGTCGGCGAGGATGCCGCGCAGCGCCGTCTGCCAGGTGTGCCGGTGGGTGTCGACCATGCCCGGCATCGCGATCATGTGCCCGGCCTCGATGATGTCCGCGTCGACCTGATCAAGGCCCTGTCCGACGGCGACGATCGTGCCGTCCTCGATGAGGATGTCGCCACGGGGGAGGTCGCCGATGGAGTCGTCCATCGAGACCACGGCGGCGCCTCGGATCAGTGTGCGGGCGGTCATGCGGGGGTCCTTTCGTGACGTGCCGTGCGGGGCGCGTCGATCCACGGGTCGATCAGGGTCTTGGTCTGGAGGGGCGCACCGGCGATGAGCGGCACGAGGCCGCCGCTGACGACCTCGTCGAGCGGCAGCACGGTCTCGGCGATGTCGCTCCAGTCGGCGCGGGATTCGAGCAGGCGCACGGCGTCGGGGAGGTCGGCGGCCATCACGTGGGCGACAGTGCCGACGATGGTGAGCTCGGCGAGCGTCCAGTGCGCGAGCGCCGCGGGCGGCTCGCCCTTCTGAATGCCGACCGGGACGATCGTCGCGCCCGGGTGCGCCGCATCGATGACGGACTCCCAGCCGGCCTTCGAGCCACTGACCTCGAAGAACACATCGACGTCCATCCCGAGCTCGGCGACACGGTCGGCGAGGGTGGCGGTGCCGGCGACGAGCGTCTCCTGTGCGCCCAGGCGCACGGCGAGCTCGAGACGGTCGGCGTTGAGGTCGACCACGAGCACCCTCGCGCCGGTGGCCGCGGCGGCGACCGTGAGGAAGGCGCCGATCCCTCCGACTCCGACGATCACGGCATCGTCGCCGGCCGAGAGTCCACTGCGCCGCACCGCGTGCACGGCGATCGCCATCGGCTGCGCGAGCCCGAGCGTGTCGGACGCGAGTGGCGAGGCGCTGACGTCGAGCAGGATGCCGGCGGGCACGACCGCGTACTGGGCGAGACCGCCGTCACGCTGCAGCCCGGCCGTGCGGTACGACCGGCACAGATTCGTGCGGCCGGCGCGGCACGGCTTGCAGGTGCCGCACGAGATGCCGGCACCGCAGACGACCCGCGCGCCGACGGCGAGGTCGACACCGGCGCCCACCCGCTCCACCGTGCCCGCGAACTCGTGCCCGAGGGTGACGGGCAGCTCGGTGAGCTGCGGCCCCCGGTCGTACTCCGTCGCATCGCTGCCGCACACCCCGCACACCGAGACGCGCACGAGGACCTCCCCCGGGCCGGGGTCGGGCACGGTCCGATCCTCGATGCGCAGATCGCGGGCGGCGTGCAGCACGCCCGCGCGCATCGCGGTCACAGTCGCGCCCCGGCGGGCACCTCGAGCTGCACGGCGCCGCGCGAGGCGATCATGCGTCCGAGCAGGGTGCGGTACACCTCGCCGTGCGCATGGGAGTCGAGGTACGCGTCGAGACCGGCGGCATCGTCGACGAGAGCGGCGACGCCGTAGTCGGCGCCCTGCGGACGCAGATGCAGGTTCGGCCCGCAGCGATAGCCCCGCAGCTCGGGAATGCCCTGCGCCATCCCGGCGAGGGCATCGGTGAGCGCGGTCACGTCGTCGTCGGTGACGTCGTCGTTCCAGTGGAAGGTGGCGAGATGCAGGATCATGTCGGGCGGTCAGTCCTCTTGGTACTGGTAGGGGTTGTCGATGGGGGCTTCGGGGTCGAGCGGCGGGTGCATCCCTTCCTCCCAGGCGGCCTCGCCGAGCTGGGAGCGCACGTAGTCGACCGACGCGGCGACGGCGTCGCGGGCGGGCGCGATGTCGAGGTCGATGCGCGTTCCCCGGTACTTCACGACACGGCCGTCGATCACGACCGTGTGGATGTCGGCGGTGCCGGCCTGGTAGACGACGTGCGCGTGCGGGTTGAGGATCGGCGTCATCGTGGGCGACTGATCGTTCTTCAGCAGCACGAGGTCGGCCTTCTTGCCCGGCGTGATCGAGCCGATCAGGTCGGACATTCCGAGCGAGAGCGCGCCGCCCATGGTCGCCATCCACACGACGTCCTCGGCGCGCAACCGGTTGACGTTGACCGTCTCACCGCGGCGGTGGGCTTCGAGGTGGTCGCGGGAGCGGTCGGAGCTGAGCGTGGCGCGCATGGCCGAGAAGAAGTCGGCGCTCCACCAGACACTCGTGTCCATCGAGAGGGAGGCCGGGATGCCGTACTTGCGGATCTCCCAGGTCGAGGGATACCCCTGGCCCGCGCTCTGCTCCGACTCGGTGGCGACCGAGACCGTGCCGCCGGTCGCGGCGATCTTCTGGTAGCTCTCGGCGCCGAGGCTGGCGGAGTGCACGTAGGTGATCTGATCGGTCATGACGCCCGCGTCGTACATGTTGCGGATACCCACGTCTCCGGTCGCGCCCCACACTCCGGCGTGGGTGGTGACCCGGATGCCGAGGTCGCGCGCGAAGTCGAACGCGGCTCGCTCGGGGAAGTCGTCGGAGTCGGGCACGTCGAAGGCGAGCTCGAGCCCGAGCAGGTCGGTGCGCGGGAGGTCGTCGATCCACCGACGCACGGCCGGATCCGCGCTCCACTCCCACGGCGCCCCGAGGTAGTTGCCGTAGCCGAGCACGAACCTGCCCGGGATCTCCCGGAATGCCGCGACCGCGGCATCCGCGTAGTCGGGGGTGCGCAGAGCGTGCGACCAGTCGAGGGTCGTGGTGACGCCGACGTCCACCGACTCGAGGGCGCTGAGCAGGTTGCCGGCGTAGATGTCCTCGGGACGGAACACCTCGCCGTGCTGCAGGTAGTAGAAGACGAAGTACTGGCTCAGCGCCCAGTCGCCGCCGTAGCCGCGCAGCGCCGTCTGCCACATGTGGCGGTGGGTGTCCACCATCCCGGGCATGAGGATGCCGCCGCTGCCGTCGATCTCGACGGTGCCGTCGGGCACCTCGAGGCGAGGGCCGACGGCGGCGATGCGGTCATCGACGACGAGCACGTCGCCGTCGCGGATGACGCCGGGCGTGTCGACGGTGATGACGGTGGTGTTGCGGATGACGAGAGGCCGGCCGGGCGTGAAGTCCTCGGCATGGGCGGTCGGGTCGCTCATGAGTTCTCCTCTTCGAGAATGTTCAGCGTTGATTTACACTTTGACCACGAATGTGGGCATTTGTCCAGTACTCGGGCCCGAGTGTTCATTCAGACTTCAGTGCCGAAGCCGTCGAAGGAGACCCCCATGACCCGCATCGCCATCCTCGGCTCCGGAGCGAACGGCGCCTCCATCGGTGCCGACCTGCTGCTCTCCGGACACGATGTCACGCTCGTCGAGCAGTGGCCGGCGCACGTCGAGGCGATGCGCGCCGACGGCCTGACGATCGAGACGCCGCACCGCACCGTGCACGTCGATCCGCCGGTGCTGCACCTGTGCGAACTCGCGGAGCAGCGGCATCCGTTCGATGTGGTCCTGATGCTCGTGAAGGCCTACGACTCGCGCTGGGCGGCGGAGCTCATCCGTCCCCACCTGCGGCCGACGAGCCTCGTCGCAGGGGTGCAGAACGGCATGTCCACGGCGGCGATCGCCGACGTGGTGGGAGCGGACCGCACGATGGGGACGGTCATCGAGGTGTCCTCGGCGATGACGGAGCCCGGACGGGTGACGCGCTATTCCGACACCGACCAGTCGTGGTTCGCGGTCGGCGCGCTCCCCCGCTCCGCCGCGTCAGGGCGGGAGGAGGAGGTCGCCGCGCTGCTGCGTGAGGCCGGCCGCGTCGAGGTGGTCGAGGACATCCTCTCGACGAAGTGGATGAAGCTCATCAGCAATGCGACGGTGCTCGTGCCGACCGCGATCCTCGGGCTCCCCATGGCCGACGCCATCCTGGTGGAGGGCATGCGGGAGGTCATGCTCGCCGCGGGCGAGGAGGCGCGTCTCGTGGGGGCGGCGGCGGGGCGCGACGTCCTGCCGATCTTCGGCCTGAGCGCCGATGACCTCGGCCGGCCCGACGCTGTCGTCTCGACCCTGCTCGACACGCTCTACACCGGGTTCGTGCGCCCCGGGGCCACGACCACGGTGCTGCAGGACTGGACCAAGGGCCGTCACAGCGAGGTCGACGACATCAACGGCACGGTCGTCGCCGAGGGCGCGCGCGTCGGCGTCGCGACGCCGGTCAATGCGCGCATCGTCGCCGTCGCGCACGAGATCGAGCAGGGGGTGCGCGAGGCGCATCCCGACAATCTCACGCTGTTGCGTATTGCTTAACACCCTGTACAGTCAAGCTGACCCGTCGCAAAGGAGCACGCATGTCCTCTCCCCGCATCGCCTTCGTCGGAACCGGCGCTCAGGGCGCCGGTATCGGCGCCGATCTGATCCGTGCCGGCCTCGACGTGACCTTCATCGAGCAGTGGCCCGCCCACGTCGAGGCGATGCGCGCGAACGGCATCACCGTGCACCTGCCGACCGAGACGCAGAACACGCCCGTCGACGCCCTCCACCTGTGCGAGGTCGCGACGCTGCGCGCGCCGTTCGACATCGTGTTCGTGCTGGTCAAGGCGTACGACACCCGATGGGCCGTCGAGCTCATCGCCCCGCACCTCGCCCCCGACGGCCTCGTGGTGGGGCTGCAGAACGGCATGTCGCTCGACGACATCGCCGAGATCGTGGGCGCCGAGCGCACGATCGGCGCGGTCATCGAGATGGCCTCGAACATGTTCGAGCCCGGTGTCGTGACCCGCCAGAACGCGCCCGAGAACTCGTGGTTCGCGGTGGGCGGCATCGTGCCCTCCGCCCAGGCACGCGCGCACGAGGTGCAGGCGGTGCTGCGGCACGCGGGGGTCGTGGAGGTGTCCGCCGACATCCGCTCGTCGAAGTGGATGAAGCTCGTCGCCAACGCCGGCGAGCTCGTGCCGTCGGCCATCCTCGACGAGACTCTGTTCGACGCCGTGCGGATGCCCGGCGTGCACGAGTTCATGATCGAGTGCGGCAAGGAGGCGGCGCGGGCCGCCGTGGCCGACGGGTCGACGCTCGTGCCCATCTTCGGCCTCACGCACGACCAGGTCACCGGTCCCGATCAGTACGCGGCCGACCTGCTCGGCGAGGTGCTCGACAAGTACTCGCTGCCCGACACCCGCACCACGGTGCTGCACGACTGGATGAAGGGCCGCCACTCGGAGTACCGAGAGGTCAACGGCCTCGTCGTCGACGTGCTCGAGCGGGTGGGCGAGGCCGCCCCGGTCAACGCCCACGTCGTCGAGATCGCCCGACGCATCGAGGCGGGCGAGCTCGAGCGCGGCCGCCATAACCTCGACCTGCTGCTGCGCGTCGGCGTCCACGTCTGAGGCGCGCGCCGGCCGCGGCGGGCCGCCAGGCCGTCGGCTGCGTCAGGCCGCCGGCGCCGTACCGGGCGGCCGGCCGCGTCAGGCCGCCCCGCCCCGCATCGTCGCGATCTGGTAGAGGGCGACGGATGCCGCGATGCCGGCGTTCAGCGACTCGGTCGCCGCCGAGATCGGGATCGACACGATCTGGTCGCAGGTCTCGGTGACGAGCCGGGACAGCCCCTCCCCCTCGGAGCCGATGACGATCACGACGGGACGGTCGGCGAGCTCGAGCGCGGGAAGCGCCACATCGCCGCCCCCGTCGAGACCGAGCACGAACACGCCCTGCTTCTTGAGCTCCTTGAGCGTGGCGGTCAGGTTGCCGGCGAGCGCCACCGGGACCCGGGCCGCGGCGCCGGCGCTCGTCTTCCAGGCGGCCGAGTTGACGCCCGCGCTGCGGCGCTGCGGGATGATGACGCCGTGCCCGCCGAAGGCGGCCGTCGAGCGGATGATGGCACCCAGATTGCGCGGGTCGGTCACGCCGTCGAGCGCGACGAACAGCGGCGTCTGGCCGCGGCCGACGACCTGCTCGAGGAGGTCCTGCGGGTGCGCGTACTCGTACGGCGGAACCTTGAGCGCGACGCCCTGGTGCACGCCGTCGAAGCCCGCCATGCGGTCGAGCTCGGGCCGGGTGACCTCGAGCACGGGGATGCCGCGGTGCGACACGATCGACAGCATCTCCTTGACGCGGTCGTCCATCTCGACGCGCTGCGCGATGTAGAACGCGGTCGCCGGGATGCGTGCGCGCAGCGCCTCGAGCACCGAATTGCGGCCGGTGACGGTCTCGGTGTCGTCGCTCTGCTTCGGGCGCCCGCCGCGGTTGGGGTTCGAGCCGGCGATCCGCTGGCCGGGCTTGCCCTTGCCGCCCGCGGCGGCGTAGCGCTCCTGCGCCGCCTTGCGCTTGCCGGCGACGTGCCAGGCGCGGTCCTCGGCCTTGGGGGTGGGGCCTTTGCCCTCGAGAGCCTTGCGGCCCTGGCCGCCCGATCCCTTGACGGCGCCCTTCTTCAGCGACTTGCGTGCGCCGGGTCGTCCTGCTGGCTTGGTCATTCGATGCTCCAGTGGGTTCCGTCGGGAGTGTCTTCGAGGGCGATGCCGGCTCCCGCGATCGCGTCGCGGATGCGGTCGGCGGCCGCCCAGTCCTTGTCGGTGCGCGCCTGGGCGCGCTGGTCGATGAGCTGACGCACGAGCACGTCGAGAGCGGATGCCGCGGCCCCCTGCCCGGCGCCGGGGGCGGGCGCGTCGAGGCCGAGCACCGCGGTCATCGCGAGCACGGCGCCGGCCGCGGTGGCCGCGGCATCCCGATCGCCCTCGTCGAGTGCGGCGTTGCCGGTCCGGACGGTCTCGTGCAGCACGGCGAGCGCCTGCGGCACGCCGAGGTCGTCGTCGAGGGCCGCGCCGAAGGCGGCGGGCAGCACGGCGTCGGGCACCTCGCCGAGGGTGCGCAGCGCCCGCGTGCGGAAGGCGGCGATGCGGTCGAGCGCGGCGGCGGCCTCGTCGAACGCACGGTCGGAGATGTCGAGGCTCGAGCGGTAGTGCGCGGCGGCGAGCGCGTAGCGCACGACGAGCGAGGGACGCTCGGCGAGCACGTCGGCGGCGAGCACGAAGTTGCCGAGCGACTTCGACATCTTCTGGCCCTCGACAGTCACCAGGCCGTTGTGCACCCAGTAGGTCGCGAACGCGTCGCCTGCGGCCGTCGACTGGGCGAGTTCGTTCTCGTGATGGGGGAAGCGCAGGTCGAGTCCGCCGCCGTGGATGTCGAAGGCGCCGCCCAGGTAGCGGCGCGACATCGCCGAGCACTCGATATGCCACCCGGGGCGACCCGCACCCCAGGGCGCACCCCAGGTGGCGTCGGCGGGCTCGTCGGGCTTCGCGCCCTTCCACAGAGCGAAGTCGTGCGGATCGCGCTTGCCGCGCGGGTCGGCGTCGGCGGCCGCCTCCATCGCGTCGAGGCCCTGCCGGGTGAGGCTGCCGTACGACGGCCACGAGCGCACGTCGAAGTAGACGTCGCCTGAGCCGTCGGGGGCCACGTAGGCGTGCCCCCGCGCGATCAGCGTCTCGATGAGCTCGATCATCTGCGGAATCGAGCCGGTCGCGCGCGGCTCGTACGTCGGTGCGAGGATGCCGACCGCGGCATACGCGGCCGCGAACTCCTGCTCCATGCGGTACGCCAGCGCCCACCAGGGTTCGGCAGCCGACGCGTTGGCGATCACCTTGTCGTCGATGTCGGTGACGTTGCGCACGAAGGTGACGCGGCCGTAGCGGTGCGCGAGCCAGCGACGGAGGATGTCGAAGCTCAGCGCCGCGCGCACGTGACCGATGTGGGGGCCGGACTGCACGGTCGGGCCGCAGACGTACATCGTGACGTGGGAGGGGTCGATCGGCACGAAGTCGCGCAACGCCTGCGCCTTGGTGTCGTAGAGCCTCACAGTCACCGTCCCAGCCTACCGGCGCACGGGCGCGCGCCCCGGAGCCGGTAGAACTGATGACGTGCCCGCCATTCTCGCCGTCCTCGCCGCCGCCGTTCTGTTCGGCACGACCGGCACATCGCAGGCGCTCGGCCCGGCGGGGACCACCCCGCTCGGCGTCGGCGCGATGCGCCTGCTCGTCGGCGGCACCGTGCTGGCGGTGGCCGGCTTCGCGCTGGCGGCGCGGGCGCGGGCGCGCCGCGGCATCCGCAATCCCCGGCTCTCGCGGCGCGCGGTCCTGCTCATGGTGGTCACGGGCGTCTGCCTCGCCGGCTATCAGCCGCTGTTCTTCCTCGGCACCTCGCGCAACGGCGTCGCGATCGGCACGGTCGTCGCCCTCGGGTCCGCCCCCGTCCTCGCGGGATTGCTCGAATGGATGCTGCGCCGACGCGCCCCGCGACCGGTGTGGCTGGTGGCGACGGTGCTCGCGCTCGCGGGGGTCGCGATCATCACGCTCGGCGGCGAGGGCACCGGGGCCGTCGACCCGCTCGGCGTCGTGGGATCCGTCGGCGCCGGGGCCGCGTTCGCGATGTACGCGAACGCGCAGCGGCGGCTCATGGACGACGGCTGGGATCCGTTCACCGTCGCGGGCGCCATGGGACTCACCTCGGCGCTCGCGGCTCTCGCGATGGTGCCGTTCGCCTCGTTCGCGTGGCTCGCCGATCCCCGGGGCGTCGCGATGGCCCTCTGGCTCGGGGTGGCGACGATCGCGGTGGCATACGTGCTGTTCACCTGGGGTCTCGAGCGGATGTCGGCGGCCACCGCCGCGACCCTGACACTCGCCGAGCCCCTCACGGCGACGCTTCTCGGCATCCTCGTGCTCGGCGAGCACCTCACGCTCGGCGGCGTGATCGGGCTGTGCGTGCTGGCGGCGGGACTCGTGCTGCTCAGCGCCGGATCGCGCGCCCGTCGCGAACCGCGTCCTTTCGCAGCGGAGGCGTGACGGTGACCACGTTGAGCATCCTCCCCGACGACCTGTCCTCGCCCGACGTGCAGGCGCTCATCGTCGCGCACCTGGACGGTATGCACGCGACCTCGCCCGCGGAGAGCGTGCACGCTCTCGACCTGGGCGCGCTGCGGCATCCGTCGATCTCGTTCTTCGCGGCGCGCGTCGACGGCGAGCTCGCCGGCATCGGCGCGCTGCGCACGATCGACCACGTCTCGGGCGAGCTGAAGTCGATGCGGGTCGCGCCCGCGTTCCTGGGGCGTGGCATCGGGCGCGCGCTGCTGCAGCACCTGATCGCCGAGTCGCGCAGCCGGGGCTTCTCCTCGCTGTGGCTCGAGACCGGAAGCACCCCGGACTTCCTCCCGGCGGTGCGGCTCTATGAGAGCGAAGGCTTCGCTGTCACCGGGCCGTTCGGCGACTACCGCGAGGACCCGTTCTCGATCTTCATGACACGCACGCTCTGACGCCCGGTGGCGCGCTCAGAAGCGCGCAGGCACGATCAGCGCGACGGCGATCGCTTGCACGCCCTCGCCGCGCCCGGGGAACCCCAGCCCGTCGGTCGTGGTTGCCGACAGCGTCACCGGCGCGCCGCCGAGCGCCGCCGACAGCGCCGTCTCGGCCTCCGCTCGGCGGGCACCGATGCGCGGGCGGTTGGCCTGCACCTGCACCGACACATTGCCGACCCGCCAGCCCGCCTCGCCTATCAGGGCACGGGTGCGCGCGAGGAAGACGTCGGCGTGGGCGCCCGCGTACTCGGGATGCGACGTGCCGAAGTGCGTGCCGATGTCACCGAGTCCCGCGGCGCCCAGCAGGGCGTCGACGATCGCGTGCGCGACCGCGTCGCCGTCGGAATGCCCCGCGAGCGCCTGCTCACCCGGCCACGCGATGCCGCCGAGCCAAAGTTCGCCGTCGCCCCCGAACGCGTGCACGTCGGTGCCGAGTCCGATTCGGGGAAGGTCGGTCGCCGCGGGCCCCGGTGCGCTCCGGAGAAGGTGCTCGGCGCGCGCGAGGTCTTCGGGCGTCGTGATCTTGAACGACGCCGCGTCGCCGTCGACGACGCCGACCTGGTGGCCGGCCTGGGCGACCACCGCGGCGTCGTCGGTGTGGTCGCGGTCGGCCAGGGCGTAGGCCTGAGTGAGGATGTCGCGTCGGAACCCCTGCGGCGTCTGCGCGGCCGCGAGCTCGGCACGATCGACTCCGCCCGTGATGTGCGGGCCGTCGACGCGCTTGATCGTGTCGATGACCGGAAGCACGGGAACGATCCCCCAGCCGGTCTCATCCACCGCGGCGAACACGCGGGCGAACACCTCGGGCGGCGTGAGGGCGCGGGCCGCATCGTGCACGAGCACGACCTCCACATCGCCCCAGAGGGCCGCGAGGCCCGCGGCGACCGACTGCTGGCGGGTGGCGCCCCCCGCGACGACCGTCACGAGATCGGACCGGTCGCCTGCCGCCAGGCGGGCATCGGTCTCGGCTTCGCCGACACGATCTGCCGGGGCGACGACGACGACCTGCGCTTCGGGGGCATGGAACACCCCGTCGAGGGCGTGTCGGAGGATCGTGTGCGCACCGAGGCCCACGAAGGCCTTCGGAGCGCCTGCGGCGAGCCGCGTTCCGGAGCCGGCGGCGACCACGATGATCGCCCGACGGGGCGCAGGATGGATCACGAGCGTCCCGATGCGGGGGTCAGGAGGCGAGGACCTCTTCGAGGAGGACGCTGGCCTTCTCCTCGTCGGTCTTCTCGGCGAGCGCGAGCTCGGAGACGAGGATCTGCTTCGCCTTTGCGAGCATGCGCTTCTCGCCGGCCGAGAGACCGCGGTCCTGGTCGCGACGCCACAGGTCGCGCACGACCTCGCTCACCTTGATGACGTCGCCGGAGGCGAGCTTCTCGAGGTTGGCCTTGTAACGGCGGGACCAGTTCGTGGGCTCCTCGGTGAAGGGGGCACGCAGCACGTCGAAGACGCGCTCGAGGCCTTCCTTGCCGATCACGTCGCGAACGCCGACGAGGTCGACGTTGTCGGCCGGAACCTCGATGGTCAGATCGCCCTGGGTGACTCGGAGTTTGAGATAGACCTTTTCTTCGCCTTTGATGACTCGGGTCTTCACTTCCGCGATCGTCGCCGCACCGTGGTGGGGGTAAACGACCGTCTCGCCAACCTCAAAAAGCATGGAGTTATGTCCTTTCGGCGTCGGCCAGTCTACCACACGGGATCGTGCGCTAAGGTTCGCCGCCGCGTATCGCGCGCCGCCTCACGGTCGGGAGCTACGCGCCGCACCGCATAGAATGCTGACGTCTGTCTTCACCCTGGGAGGTACCGTGAAAACGCGCCTGATCGCGTCGCTGGCAGTGGGCGCACTCGTCGTCCTCGGAACGACGGGATGCACGTTCCTGACTCCCCAGGAGACGACCAATCAGTCGATGGACAAGGACTACGCCCCGTCGGGCGGCGTGAACGTCCCCGCGTCGAGCGGACCCCTCGCTGTGCGCAACGTGCTGGTCGTCGCCGACTCGTCGGGCGCGAACGGCAACCTGGTCGCCACCGTCGTGAACCCGACCGACAGCGGTGAGGTGCTGAACGTCACCGTCGGCGACGGCTCGAGCGCGGTGAAGACGGCCATCCTGGTCTCGGCCGGATCCACCCTCAGCCTCGGCACCGGCTCGACCGCGCCGCTGCCGATCTCCCCGCTCGACTCCGCCCCTGGGTCGACGGTGTCCATCTACTTCCAGTCCGGCACGGGCGAGGGCGCCCGCGTGGAGACCCCTGTGCTGACCGGACAGCTGAGCTACCTCTCGACGCTCGTGCCGACCCCGGCTCCGACGCCGTCGGCGAGCAACTGAGCCCTCACGACGAGGAAGGCCGGGGAGCGTGAGCTCCCCGGCCTTCCTCGTTCCGACAGACGTGCGGCGCCGGGTCTGTCACGCCTCGAATCGGTAGCCGAGCCCGCGCACGGTGACGAGCATCTCCGGGTCGCCGGGGGCCGCCTCGATGCGCGAACGGATGCGCTTGATGTGCACATCGAGCGTCTTGGTGTCACCGAAGTAGTCGGTGCCCCACACCCGGTCGATGAGCTGGCCGCGGGTCATGACACGGCCGGCATTGCGCATCAGCACCTCGAGGAGTTCGAACTCCTTGAGGGGCATCGCGATCTCCCGCCCGTCGACGGCCACGGTATGCCGGTCGATGTCGAGGGTCACCCGACCCCCGCTCAGGACGTGCTCGTCGAGGTCCGCCTCCAGGTGGGCGAAGCGGCGCAGCACCGCCCGCATGCGGGCGAGCAGCTCGCGCGTCGAGTAGGGCTTGGTGACGTAGTCGTCCGCGCCGAGCTCGAGCCCCACGACGATGTCCACCTCGCTGTCCTTCGCGGTCAGCATGATGATCGGCACCTGCGTCGTCGCGCGTAGCTGACGGCACACCTCGGTACCGGGGATGCCCGGCAGCATCAGGTCGAGCAGCACGATGTCGGCGGCGCGCTCGCGGAACGCGGTGAGCGCGGCCTGGCCGTCCTCGGCGATCTCCACCTCGAAGCCCTCCCGTCGCAGCAGGTACGCGAGCGGGTCGGCGAGGTCGGGCTCGTCCTCGACGAGAAGCACGTGGGTCATTTCTTCTTTCCGTTCGACGGGGGTGTCCAGGCGGCCACCGGCTCGGGGCGTGCGGGCGTGCGCACCCCGGCGACGCCCGCTCCGCGATCGAGAGGGGCATCGGCGGGCGGGGCGACAGCAGGCAGCTGAATGGTGAAGGTCGAACCGCGACCGAGACGCGACCACACGCGCACCTCGCCGCCGTGGCGCTGCACGGCGTGCTTGACGATCGCGAGGCCGAGCCCTGAGCCGCCGGTGCGGCGGGAGCGCGCCTGGTCGCTGCGGAAGAAGCGCTCGAAGATGCGCTCCTGGTCCTCGGGCGACATCCCGATGCCGCGGTCGGCGACGGCGATCTCGACCGTTCCCTCGACGCGTTTGACGCCGATGCCCACGCTCGACCCGGCCGGTGAGTAGGCGATCGCATTGGAGATCAGGTTGCTGACGGCCTCGGCGAGCACCTGCGAGTCGCCGTGCACGTAGATGCCACGCTCGCCCCCGCGGACGAGGGTCACCTTGGCGGCATCCGCCGACGTCGCGTTGGCCTCGATCGCCGAGGTGATGATGCTGTCGACCGAGCTGTCGCGCCGCTCGCTGAGTTCGTCCGCCGACTGCAGGCGCGAGAGGTTCATGACGCGCGAGGTGAGCGAGGCGAGCCGGGCGGCCTCCGCCGAGAGCCGGCCCGCGAAGTTGCGCACCTGGTCCGGGTCCTCCGCGGCGGATTCGATGGCCTCTGCGAGCAGCGTGACAGCGCCGACCGGCGTCTTCAGCTCGTGACTCGTGTTGGCGACGAAATCGCGGCGCATCTGCTCGACGCGCTCGCGCTCGGTGATGTCGCGGATCACCATCAGCACGAGCCGGGGCGATACCTGCGTGGCACGGGCCGACACCAGGCGCTCCTCAGCGGGCGGCGCCGCACGGCGGATCGTGAGGGTGGATGCCGCGGACGCCCCGGCCTCGCGGGCCGAGCGCGCGAGGCGGCGGAGGGTCTCATCGACCAGGTGGTCGTCCACCCGCATGCCGAACGCCGCGGCCGCGAGCGACGCAGCGCGCACGGTGCCGCCGCCGTCGACCACGACGGCGGCGTCGTCCATGGCGGCCAGCACGTCGGAGATGCCGGGCGGCACGTCGAGCGACGCCTGTTCGAACGCACGGCGACGTGCGCTGATGGCGACGGCGATGAGCGCGGCGATCACGCCCCCGATGACCACTCCGGTGGCGAGCGCGAGCAGCGCCAGCGGCGTGTCCTGCATGTGTCCCAGAGTAGAACGCTCGGAAACATCCCACCGGCCCGTCTCGCGCCGTCCCGGGCGAGGACATGGGATTATTCATGCGTCGGGAACCGATCGTTAACCTTCGGTGACGACAATCGGGCGGGTTGCGGCCCCGCGCCGCCCCTCCCCGACAGGAAGGTCAACATCCATGCGCGAGGTATTCCAGCAGTCGCTCGACGAGGTGCGTGAGCGTCTCGTCGAGATCTCCGGCCTTGTCGGCGAAGCCATCGAGAAGGCCACGACGGCGTTCGGCACGAGCGACGTCGCCCTGGCCGAAGAGGTCATCGACAACGACACCATCATCGACGAGAAGGCGGTCGCGCTCGACGAGCTCGCGATCGACATCCTCGCCCGCCAGCAGCCGGTCGCCACCGACCTGCGCATGGTCGTCTCGGCCTTGCGCATCAGCGCGTCGCTCGAGCGCATGGGCGACATCGCCGAGCACATCGCGCAGCTGACCCGCATGCGCTTCCCCGACCGTGCGATCCCCAAGGGCCTGAAGAGCACGTTCACCAAGATGGGCGAGATCGACGTCGACCTGGCGCGCAAGCTCACCACCCTGCTCGAGACGCGCGACCTCGCCCTCGCGGAGGCCATCCGCAACGAGGACGACAAGCTCGACGAGCTGCACGTCAGCGTCTTCGAGAAGGTGCTCAGCGACTCGTGGAAGGGCGAGGCGTCGGCGACGATCGACGCCACGCTCGCGAGCCGCTACCACGAGCGCTTCGGCGACCACGCGGTCTCGATCGCGAAGAAGATGGTCTACCTCGCCACGGGCGACTGGACCGCCGACTCCATCGAGGACTGAGCGCGAACACGACGAAGGGGGCGGATGCCGCGGCATCCGCCCCCTTCGTGTCGCTTACTTGTTGCCCTGGTTCGCGACCGCGGCGGCACCGGCGGCGGCAGCCTCGGGGTCGAGGTACTCGCCCGGGCCGAGGGGCACGAGGTTCTCGTCGAGGCGGTAGACCAACGGGATTCCGGTGGGGATGTTGAGCTCGGCGATGTCGGCGTCGCTGATGCCGTCGAGGTGCTTCACGAGACCGCGCAGCGAGTTGCCGTGGGCGGTGACGAGCACCGTCTTGCCGGCAAGGAGGTCGGGGACGATCGCCTCGTGCCAGTACGGCAGCAGGCGGTCGATGACGAGCTTGAGCGACTCGGTGCGGGGCACGTCGCCGTCGATGCCGGCGTAGCGCGGGTCGTCGACCTGGCTGAACTCGTCGTCGTCGGCGAGCGGGGGCGGCGGCACGTCGAACGAGCGGCGCCACAGCATGAACTGCTCCTGGCCGTATTCGGCGAGCGTCGCGGCCTTGTCCTTGCCCTGCAGGGCGCCGTAGTGACGCTCGTTGAGGCGCCACGAGCGGGTCACCGGGATCCAGAGGCGGTCGGCGGCGTCGAGGGCGATGTTCGCGGTCTGGATAGCGCGGCTCAGCAGCGACGTGTGCAGCACGTCGGGGAGGATGCCGGCCTCGGCGAGGAGTCGCCCGCCGCGCGCGGCCTCGGCCTTGCCCTGGTCGGTCAGGCGCACATCGACCCAGCCGGTGAAGAGGTTCAGTTCGTTCCATTCGCTCTGCCCGTGGCGGAGCAGGATCAGCGTGTAAGGCGCGGTCATGCCCCCATGATATCGAGCGCGGATGCCCCTCCCCGGCCTGCGATCATGGTCGGATGAGCCCGTCCGCGAAGCCCGTGGGGCACGCGACGCGCGGCACGACCGGCACGAACCGGCTGCGGCGCGTCGACCGCTGGATCGCGGGGCATCCGGCGCTGCGGCAGGTCGAGGAACCCCTGGTCGTCGACCTCGGCTTCGGGGCGAGCGGGGTGACCGCGTTCGAGCTGGAGTCGCGGCTGCGGCGGGCGCATCCGGGTGTCGAGGTGCTCGGCATCGAGATCGATCCGGAGCGCGTGGCGCGCGCCGACGCGCAGCTCGCCGCGGTGCGGGCGGGACGCACGTCGTTCCCCGCCGATGCGCGGGTCTGGTTCGCCCGTGGCGGCTTCGAGGCGCGGGCCCCGCGGCCGCCCGCGGTCATCCGCGCGTTCAACGTGCTGCGGCAGTACGACGAGGCGGATGTCGCGGCCGCCTGGTCGCTCATGGCGTCCCGGCTCGACCCGCGCGGCGTCGTCGTCGACGGCACGTGCGACGAGATCGGCCGGGTGTGCACGTGGGTCGAGCTCGGCGCGGACGCCGTCCCCCGCACCCTCACGATCTCGCTGCGCCTCGCCGGACTCGAGGCACCGTCGATCGCCGCCGAGCGCCTGCCGAAGGCGCTGATCCACCACAACGTTCCCGGCGAGGCGGTGCACGCCCTGTTCGCCGCGCTCGACCGCGAGTGGACGCGTGCGGCACCGCTCGCGACCTTCAGCGCCGAGCAGCGCTGGCGGGCCGCGCTCGACGCGCTCGCGCGCTCGGGCACTCCCCTGCTCGCGCGTTCGCGCTGGCGGCTGGGCGAGGTCACGGTGCCGTGGTCGGCTGTGGCGCCCGCGGCATCCGCTCGCTGACGACGTCAGATGCGCGGGATCGCGCCGCGGGCGTCGGCCTCGGGCATGCCGGTCGCGACGAGCAGGTCGACCAGCAGCGGGCGCAGCGACGCCAGCAGGTTGTGGTCGCCCAGGGCCGCGTCGGGCAGCAGCGCGGCGGGGTCGAGGCGCCCCGCGACCGCCCGCAGCACGTCGCGCGCGGCCGGCTCGTACGAGATGTCGTCGAGCGCGAGGCGCACCAGCCCCGCCGCCGTCGAGATCTCGGCGAGCACGTCCGCGGCCAGCGGGCGCGGCATCCCGTCGTCGACGAGGTAGGCGGAGCGCCGGGCGACGACGCGGAGGTTGCGGATCGCGAGGTCCATGGCGCGCTGCACCCGCGCATGGCGGGCGATCTCCTCCCGCTGGCGTCGCAGGAACGGCGAGATGCGGGCGATCTCCGCGCTCGACTCGAGTGCGGCGCCCCAGGCGGAGATCGCGCCGCCCAACGCGCGCGCCTTCTCGAGCCCACGGTCGGCGCGCTCACGGCTGCCGGCGCGAAGTCCCGCGACGACCGTGTCGACGGCCGCGGTGAACCCCGCGAACGTCGCCTGCGCGTCGGCGAGCTCGGTGCGGCGGGTGCTGCGCGGCACGAGCGCGGTCACGAGCAGCGCCACCGCGCCGCCGACCGCCGCATCGAGCAGCCGGGTGAACGGCACCGTGATCGGCAGGATCATCACGATCGCCGACTGCGTCGCCGCCGCGATCGCGAACCCCGGCCGCGGTGAGATGAAGCGCGCGATCGCCATGGCGACGAACATCGCGATCGCCAGCTGCCACCAGCCGATCCCGGCCACGAGCACGATGAGCTCGGACACCAGGATGCCGAACAGCATCCCCACGACCGTCTCGAGCACGAGCCGCGGGCGCGCGTCGCGCACGAGGCCGAGGCTCGAGATCGGCACCGTCGCCGCCAGGAGCGGCGCGGCATGCCCGATGCCGAAATGCGCGACCGAGAACGACACCACGACAGCGACCACGATCTGGGTGATCGGTATGAGGGAGCCGCGCACGCGGTGAAGCGCGGGAGCGGGATCGAGTCGGGCCCGCCAGCCCACCGCGATCGGTGCGGTGATCGACGGCGGCTCGCCGCTCACGTGCGGCGCGAGAGCCGGGTGAGGCGGGGCACGGATGCCGCGGCCCCCGCGTCCCGCGGGACGATCTCGATGAGTGCGGCGGCGACGGGTCCGTCGGGGGTGTCCACCGTCGCCGGGGTGGCGACGTCGGCGCGACGGCTCACCACCGCGAGCCCGATCGGACCGTCGTCGACGTGCTGTGCCACCGAGGTGAGACGCCCGACGACGGCGTCACCGACGCGCA
Organism: Microbacterium sp. 71-23; assembly: GCF_001897265.1. Taxonomy (NCBI): domain Bacteria; kingdom Bacillati; phylum Actinomycetota; class Actinomycetes; order Micrococcales; family Microbacteriaceae; genus Microbacterium; species Microbacterium sp. 71-23. The sequence continues at coordinate 104,846 of NZ_MKSL01000011.1, read as the reverse complement.
CCTCCGCCCCCGCCGCGGGAAGCACGGCGTCGCTGCCGTCGAGCTGCACGGAGACGAGCCGGCGGGGAGGATGCCCCAGGTTGTGCACCTTCGCGACCGTCTCCTGCCCGCGGTAGCAGCCCTTGTCGAGATGCACCGCGGTGCGCAGCCAGTCGAGCTCGTGCGGAATCGTGCGCTCGTCGATCTCGGCCGCCCACCGGGGCCGCCAGGCGGCGATGCGCAGCGCCTCGGCGGCGAGCACGCCCGCGACGGCGATCTCGCCGGCCGCCGCAGCGCGAACGAGCGCGGCCTCGGTCTCCCGGGTGACGAGCACCTCGATCGCGCCGTAGCCGTGGCCCGGATGATCCTCGTCGGCCGCGTAGCCGACACCGCCGATGCCGATCTCCGGCCACAGATCGCGCCACACGAGACGCACGCCCGCCGGCGACGCGGCTTCGAGGTGCGCGAGCGCGGGGGCGCGGCATCCGATCACGGCGAACTCGTCGCTCGCATCACGGGGCGCGACGCGCAGCCGGAACCGCATGCGCAGCAGGAACGTCAGCAGGGGCTCGGCATCGGCCGCGTCGACGATGAGCCACGTGGTCTCGCCGTCGTCGAGAACGGATGCCGCGTGCTCCACGTGCCCCTGCGGGTCGAGCACGAGCAGCTCGCTGCTCTCACCCGGCGCGAGGGTCTTCAACGCCTGCGTCGAGATCGAGTCGAGCCAGCTGAGTCGGTCCTCACCGGGAACGGCGAGCACCCGACGGTCGGCACGAGGGACGATGGCGAGGCCGTCGCGCAGGGTGCGCTGCTCCCGCAGGGGGCTGCCGACGTGCTGCAGCACGCCCGCCTCGTCGAGCACCGCCGCCGGCACCTGCGACCAGTCGGCGCTCATGCGTCGGCCTTGGCGAGCCGCGCCGACGCGTGCGAGGACAGCTCGGTGCCGAGGGCCGCGACATCCCATGCCCACAGCAGGTGGCCGTCGACGAGCCCGTACATGCGGGTCGCGGCGGCGTAGTGCTTCGCGCCCGCTCCGCGCACGACAGCGTCGGTCGCGATGTCGATGCGCGGTCCGCGGATCTGTCCGAGGTACAGCTCGCTGATGCCGTCGGCGTGCGCGAGCACCACCTCGATCGGGAACCCGCCTTCGGGGGTGCGCAGGGCCTCCACGTCGTCGGCCGTTCGGGGCTCGGTGAGCGCGGTCGGCGGCAGCAGCCCCGGCCCGGCGTCGCCGTCGGTCGCGGGTCGCGAGAGCCGCCAGAACCCGGTCTCGGCCACGAGCGGCACGCGGGTCTCGCCCTGCAGAAGCCACGCGTGCGCGGTGTAGGTCAGCGCATCGCCGCCGTCATGGGCGAACGTCACGCGATGCTCGAACTCGCCCTCGAAACGATGACCGGATGCCTCGTAGTCGATGACACCCGTGCCCTGCCAGGCTCCGATGAGCCACGACAATGGCACCAGGTCGGCGGGGAGCTCGGTCGGGATGTCGATCACGACCGACTCCGTCAGCGCTGGCCGCGGAAGAGGTTCTTCAGCACCACGCCCGACACGAAGACGATGGCCAGCGACGCGAGTCCGAGAAGGCCCACGAAGAACAGTTCGAGCGCGACGAGATCCATGCCGCCCAGTCTAGTCGCCCCCTTCGCACCCGGCCGCGCCCTGGTTACGGGAAGACGGCGACGATCGCGACGACCAGGCTTACCGCGCCCAGGATGAGGAAGCTCCCGGCGACGCTGATCGCCATGCGCTGGATGAACCGGTGCGGACGTCCGCCGACGAGCTGCACGACGAACGACAGCACGAGGCATCCGGCCAGCACCAACGCGATCCCCGCGGAACGCCAGCCGTCCGGCGCGAGGACGGACACCACGATGCCCGCCACGAGGGCCACGACCCACACGGTCACGATGCCCGCGGTCGAGCGGGGCGGCGCCAGTTCGGGAGAGCTCACGCGATCATTCTCACCCACGCGCGCTCACGCGCGCATCCCGCACGGCGGACGCCCGCGCGAGCCGCGCCCTCGAAGCGCCTAGGATTGGGGCACACGTGGCCGCAGGGCCGGGAGGTTGCATGGCACAGCTGCTCATCTTGAGTTCGGCGCAGGGCAGTACGCCCATCTTGCCGTCCCTCGAGCTGCTGAGCCACCGCACCCGGCAGATCCCCGCCGAGCCCGCCCAGCTCGTGAACGCGCCGAGCGCGGACGTGGTGTTCGTCGACGCGCGATCCGACCTCGTCGGCGCGAAGTCGCTGTGCAAGATCCTGACGACGACCGGACTCGACGCTCCGCTCATCCTCATCGTGACCGAGGGCGGACTCACCGCCGTCTCGACGGACTGGGGAGTGGATGATGTGATCCTCGTGACCGCCGGACCCGCCGAGGTCGATGCGCGCATCCGCCTCGCGATCGGCCGGCTCTCCAAGGATCAGGTCTCCTCGCGCATCCAGACCTCCGGCATCACGATCGACGAATCCTCCTACTCGGCGAAGGTGCACGGCAAGCCGCTCGATCTCACCTACAAGGAGTTCCAGCTGCTGCACTTCTTCGCGACCCACCCGTCGCGGGTGTTCACGCGCGAGCAGCTGCTCAGCGAAGTCTGGGGCTACGACTATTTCGGCGGCACCCGCACCGTCGACGTGCACGTGAGGCGTCTGCGCGCGAAGCTCGGCGACCTCGAACAGCTCATCGGCACGGTGCGCAACGTCGGGTACCGCTTCAACGTGTACGAAGACGACCAGCTGCCCGCGACGGCGCCGGGCGCCCGCGCGTAGCCGCGGCATCCGCTCACGATCCGCCGCGTCCCGCTCGGACGGCCCGTCGGAAAACCGTTCACACGGGCGTCACCTCCTGCTGACATGATGAAGAGGTGATGGATCAGGATGTGCTCGACGCTGGTCTGGGCGACTCGGATGACGACGACTTCGACGAGATCGTCGAGGAGTCCGTCGCCGAGCTTCCGGAGGGCCGCTACCTCGACCGCGAGCTGAGCTGGCTCTCGTTCAACCAGCGTGTGCTCGAGCTCGCCGAGGACCCGGCGCTGCCCGTGCTCGAGCGCAGCAACTTCCTCGCGATCTTCGGCTCGAACCTCGACGAGTTCTTCATGGTGCGCGTCGCCGGGCTCAAGCGACGCATCATGACCGGACTCGCCGTGCCGACGAACGTCGGACGCGCGCCCATCGACGTGCTCGCCGACATCTCCGCCGCCGCCCACGCGCTGCAGGTGCGGCACGCACGCGCCTGGAACGACCACGTCAAGCCCGCCCTCAGCGAGTCGGGCATCGACATCGTCAGCTGGGACGATCTCAGCGACGCCGACAAGGGCCGGCTCTACGGGTACTTCCAGGCTCACGTGTTCCCGGTGCTCATGCCGCTCGCCGTCGACCCGGCGCATCCGTTCCCCTACATCTCCGGCCTCAGCCTCAACCTCGCCATCCGGGTGCGCAACGCCCGCACCGGACGCCAGGAGTTCGCGCGCTTGAAGGTGCCGCCGATGCTGCCGCGCTTCGTCGAGGTGCCGGGTGAGCGCGTGCGCTACCTCACTCTCGAAGACCTCATCGCCAACCACCTCGCCGACCTCTTCCCGGGCATGGAGATCGTCGACCACCATGCCTTCCGACTCACCCGCAACGAGGACGTGGTGATCGAGGAGGACGAGACCGAGAACCTCATCCAGGCCCTCGAGGCCGAGCTGATGCGGCGCCGCTTCGGCCCGCCGATCCGCCTCGAGATCGCCGACGACATGGACGAGGTCACGCTCGACCTGCTGCTGCGCGAGCTCGACATCACCGAGCAGGAGGTCTACCGGCTGCCCGCGCCGCTCGATCTTCGCGGCCTGTTCGACCTGTCCAAGATCGACCGCCCCGACCTCAAATACGCACCCCACGTGCCGACGACCGCGATCGCGTTCCAGCCCGGTGACAACAACGAGCGCCCCGACATCTTCGCGGCGATCCGCAAGGGCGACGTGCTGGTGCACCACCCCTACGAGTCGTTCGCGACGAGCGTGCAGGCCTTCCTCGAGCAGGCGGCGAAAGACCCCCAGGTGCTCGCCATCAAGCAGACGCTCTACCGCACCTCGGGCGACAGCCCCATCGTGCAGGCGCTCATCGACGCGGCGGAGGCGGGCAAGCAGGTGCTCGCGCTCGTCGAGGTGAAGGCGCGCTTCGACGAGGCGAACAACATCATCTGGGCGCGCAAGCTCGAGAAGGCCGGCGTGCACGTCGTCTACGGTCTCGTCGGGCTGAAGACCCACAGCAAGCTGGTGCACGTCATCCGCGAGGAGGGCGGGGTGCTTCGCAGCTACAGCCACGTCGGCACCGGCAACTACAACCCGAAGACCAGCCGCATCTACGAGGACTTCGGCCTGTTCACCGCGAGCGACGAGGTCGGCGGCGACCTCACGCGTCTGTTCAACGAGCTCAGCGGGTACGCGATCGAGAAGAAGTTCAAGCGCCTGCTCGTCGCACCCCTGCACCTTCGCAAGGGGCTGCTGCGCCTCATCGACCGCGAGCGTCGGCACGCCCTCGCGGGCAAGCCCGCGTCGGTGCGCATCAAGGTCAACTCGATGGTCGATGAGCAGATCATCGATGCGCTCTACCAGGCCAGCAACGCGGGCGTGACGGTGGAGGTGTGGGTGCGCGGCATCTGCAGCATCAAGCCGGGCGTCGAGGGGATGAGCGAGAACATCACGGTCCGATCGATCCTGGGGCGTTACCTCGAGCACTCCCGCATCTTCGCGTTCGCGAACGGCGGCGACCCGCAGGTGTACATCGGCAGCGCCGACATGATGCACCGCAACCTCGATCGCCGGGTCGAAGCGCTCGTGCGCGTCACGGCGCCCGCCCAGCTCACCGAGCTCACCGACCTGTTCGACCTCGCCATGAGCGAGTCGACCAGCTCCTGGTGGCTCGGCGGGGACGGCGTTTGGACGCGGCGCAGCCGCGACGCCGAGGGCAAGCCCCTGCTCGATCTCCAAGAGGCGACGATGACCGCCGTGCAGAAGCGACGTCGTCCGCGCGCGACCCGATGACGACGACCGTCTACGCGGCCGGCGGCGTGGTGTGGCGCCTCGTCGAGGGGCGCCTGCACATCCTGCTCATCCATCGCACGCAGTACCGCGACGTGACCCTGCCCAAGGGCAAGCTCGACCCCGGAGAGAGCCTGCTGGAGACGGCCGTGCGCGAGATCTTCGAGGAGACCGGCATCAAGGTCGCGCTCGGCGTGCCCGTCGGCGTCTCGCGCTACCACCTGCCGAGCCGGCGCGAGAAGGTCGTGCACTACTGGGCGGCAGAGGCGACGGATGCCGCGATCCGCGCGAGCGCGTTCGTGCCCAACAAGGAGATCGCGGCGCTCGAGTGGGTCACCCCGAAGCGCGCGCTCGGATACCTCAGCTACCCGGTCGACGTCGAGATCGTCACGAAGTTCCTCGACTTCGTCGATCGCGGCGTGCTGCAGACCTTCCCCGTCATCGCCCTGCGCCACGCGAAGGCCGTCGCTCGCGAGAGCTGGAAGGGCGAGGACGCCGACCGACCCCTCACCGACCGCGGCGCGCGCCAGGCCGAGGCGCTCGTGGGGCCGCTGCGCAGCTTTGGGGTGCGACGGATCGTCTCGAGTCCGGCGGTGCGCTGCCTCGCGACCGTCGCGCCGCTCGCCGCCGCCCTCGAGCGCGACGTGCGCACGACGCCCCTCATCAGCCAAGACCTCTGGGAGGAGGGGCGCAGCGACGCCCGCACGGTCATCGGCAAGCGGGTGCGCTCCCGCAAGCCCGCGGTGCTCTGCAGCCACGGCCCCGTGCTCCCCGACATTCTCGCCGAGCTCGCACTCGCGACGGGCACGCTGCGGGGCGCCTACCTCGGCAGCGCATCGGCGCTCCCCGTGGGCGGATTCTCGGTCGTGCACCTGTCCGCGACGAACCCCGGCGCCGGCATCGCGGCGATCGAGACGCACACCCCCGCACTCTGATGCGGGCGGCGGGCGCACAGGCCACGTTCACCCGTTGTTCACCTGTGCACCGCCGTCGCTTAAGGGCCGACGTTTACCGTCAGGCGTGCCCATGCACCGGGCACACCCGATAAACGTGAGGATTCCACAGTGAAGATCACCCGCATTGCGCAGGTCGGCGCCTTCGCCGCCGTTGCCGCGATCGCACTCGCAGGCTGCTCGTCGTCGGGCTCGAACGGCGGCGCTTCGGCGTCGGCCTCGGCCGCCGGCGTGACCTCGACCATCGACACGACGCTCTCCGGCACCATCACCGCCGGTGGCTCGAGCGCGCAGGCCAACGCGGAGACCGCCTGGATCACCGCCTACAACGCCACCAACAAGAACGTCACGATCAACTACGACAAGTCGCAGGGCTCCGGTGGCGGCCGCACCAACTGGCTCAACGGCGCCTACGACTTCGCCGGTTCCGACGCTCCGCTGTCGGCCGACGAGACCACCAAGTCGGCTGCCCTGTGCACCGAGGGCGGCGTGAACCTGCCGATCTACCTCGACGGTGTCGCGATCATCTTCAACATCTCGGGCGTCACCAGCCTCAAGCTCAGCGCGACCACCATCGCCAAGATCTTCGCGCTGGAGATCACCGACTGGTCCGACCCGGCCATCACCGCCGACAACGGCACCGCCCTCCCCGCCGGCCCGATCACGACGGTCGCGCGCTCGGACGGCTCCGGCACCACCCAGAACTTCACCAACTACCTCGTGGGCACCGCACCGTCGGTGTGGACGCACAAGGCGGGCTCGGCATGGCCGATCACCGGCAACGTGTCGCTCCAGAAGGGCACCTCGGGCGTCGTCGGCGCCGTCAAGTCGGGCAACGGCACCATCGGTTACGCCGACCACTCGGGCATCGGCTCGCTGACCGCCGCCTCGATCATCCAGAGCGGCACCGCCATCTCGTACTCGGCCGAGGCCGTCTCCAAGACCTTCGCGGTCGCGGCGACCACCAAGTCCAACGGTGTGGCCGGCGACCTGTCGCAGGTCTTCGACTACTCGAAGCTCACCGCCGACACCTACCCGATCCCGCTGCTCTCCTACGCGATCACCTGCACCACGTTCAAGGACGCCACGCAGGCCAAGCTCGTCAAGTCGTACCTCGGCTTCGTCGCGTCGACGCTCGGCCAGCAGGTCGCCGCGAAGAACGCCGGCTCCGCTCCGGTTCCGGACGAGATCCTGACGCAGGTCCAGGCGACCCTCGCCACCATCAAGTAACACCCTTCGGCCCGCCCGGATCCGCTCATCGGATCCGGGCGGACTGAGTGGCCCTCCCGAGCCTGCTCGGTGGGGTGACTGAGTCCGAGCCGTTCGCATTAGTGTCGTCTTCGGAGCTCCACACGACGCCCGACCCGAGAAGGAGAACGCCGTGCCTCTGCGAGAAGACGAGGGAAGCCGTGGCTGACGCGGCGACCACCACGACCTCTCCGTCCCGATCACTGATCGGCAAGCGCCGGGCGAGCGACACCGTCTTCCTCGGACTCTCCACGGGCTCCGCGATCTCGATCATGGTGATCCTCGCCGGAGTCGCGATCTTCCTCATCATCCAGGGACTCCCCGCGATCACCGCGAACTGGAGCTCCAACCAGGACCTGGCCGCCATCCACAACCCCCTCGGCAACGGCTGGTCGAGCTTCTGGGCGTACGTCGCGCCGTTGCTGTGGGGAAGCCTCTGGTCGGCAGTGATCGCCATGATCCTCGGCGCCCCCGTCGCGATCGGCATCGCACTGTTCATCTCGCACTATGCCCCGCGCCGGCTCGCCGGGCTGCTCGGCTACATCGTCGATCTTCTCGCCGCGGTCCCGTCGATCGTGTTCGGCCTCTGGGGCATCATCGTCATCCGCCCGTTCCTCCTGCCCCTGTCGCAGTTCTTGAACGAGTACTTCGGCTGGATCCCGCTGTTCAGCGGACAGGTCACTTCGACGGGCTCCACGATGCTCGCCGGTGGCGTGGTGCTCGCGGTGATGATCCTCCCGATCGTCACCTCGATCACCCGTGAGATCTTCCTGCAGACCCCGCGCCTCCACGAGGAGGCAGCCCTCGCTCTCGGGGCGACCCGCTGGGAGATGATCCGCCTGTCGGTGCTTCCCTACGCGCGCAGCGGAATGGTCTCGGCGACCCTCCTCGGGCTCGGCCGGGCGCTCGGCGAGACGATGGCGATCGCCCTCATCATCTCCCCTGCCCTCCTGTTCTCGGTGCAACTGCTCACCGACGGCTACAACTCGCAGACGATCGCCGCGAACATCGCGCTGAACTTCCCGATCTCGTCAGGCATCCAGCGCTCCGCGCTCATCGGCACGGGCCTGATGCTGTTCGTCGTCTCCCTCGCCGTCAACATGCTCGCGCGCTACATCATCGCCGCGACCGGTCCCGGCGCGAAGGGCCGCAAGAAGAAGGGGAAGCGCTCGTGACCACCTCCACCGCCGGCCCCTTGACCCGCGCAGCCGGCCTCACCAGCGGGCAGCTCCCCCGCTTCTCCGAGCCGATCGGCGTGGTGATCGCCCTCGTCATCTCGGCCGGGATCATCGCCCTCCTCGCGCCGTTCAACATCGCGCTGTGGCTGGTGCTCACGGCGGTGCTCTACCTCGTCGGCATCGGCGTGGCATCCACCATCGTCGAGAACCGCCGTAAGGCGACCGATCGGGTCGTCCGCGGACTCGTGACGAGCGCCTTCGTGCTGGCCGTCGCGCCGCTCATCTCCACGCTGTGGACCGTCGTCTCCCAGGGCATCGGGGTGCTCAGCTGGAGCTTCATCACCCAGACCGGCGGCACGAAGTTCGACCCCGACACCCTGTCGGTGGTGGCCACGCCCGGCGCCCTGCAGGCCGTCGTCGGAACCCTGATCATCACCGGCATCGCCGCGCTCATCTCGGTTCCCATCGGCATCCTGACCGCGGTCTACCTCGTCGAGTACGCGCAGCCGAACAACCCGCTGCGTCGCATGATCACGTTCCTCGTCGACGTGATGACCGGCATTCCCTCCATCGTCGCCGGTCTGTTCGCCTTCTCGCTGTTCTCGCTCATCGTCGGCCCGAAGGCGTTCAGCGGCTTCTCCGCATCGATCGCGCTGTGCGTGCTGATGATCCCGATCGTCGTGCGCTCGACCGAAGAGATGCTGCGACTCGTCCCGAGCGAGCTGCGCGAGGCATCCCTCGCACTCGGTGTTCCCCGCTCCACGACGATCGTCAAGATCGTGCTGCGCACCGCGGCGAGCGGCATCGTCACCGGCGTGGTGCTTGCCGTGGCGCGTGTGGTCGGCGAGACCGCGCCGATCTTCATCGCGGCGAGCTTCACCGACAACTTCAACGCGAACCCGTTCGACGGACCGATGCAGACCCTGCCCGTCATGGCGTACACCGCCTACAGCTTCCCCGGCCAGGACATCGCCGCCTCGCAGGCGCAGTCGTGGGGCGCCGCCCTGCTGCTGGTCATCCTCGTCGTCATCTTCAACCTCATCGCCCGCATCGTCGCGACCATGTTCGCGCCGAAGTCCCGCTGATCAAGGAGCCCCCAGGTGTCCAAGCGCATCGAGGTCGAGGACCTCAACGTCTACTACGGCGACTTCCTCGCGGTCGAAGGGGTCTCGATGAACATCGAGCCCCGCACCGTGACCGCCTTCATCGGCCCGTCGGGATGCGGCAAGTCCACGTTCCTGCGCACGCTGAACCGCATGCACGAGGTCATCCCCGGCGCCCGCGTCGAGGGCTCGGTGCTCGTCGACGGTGAGGACCTCTACGCCCCCGGCGTCGACCCGGTGCTCGTGCGCCGTCAGGTCGGCATGGTCTTCCAGCGTCCGAACCCGTTCCCCACGATGTCGATCAAGGAGAACGTGCTCGCGGGTGTGCGCCTGAACAACAAGCGCATCTCGAAGAGCGACGCCGACGCCCTGGTCGAGCAGTCGCTGCGCGGCGCGAACCTCTGGGAAGAGGTCAAGGACCGCCTCGACAAGCCGGGCGCAGGACTGTCGGGCGGTCAGCAGCAGCGACTGTGCATCGCCCGCACGATCGCCGTCTCCCCCGATGTCGTGCTGATGGATGAGCCGTGCTCGGCGCTCGACCCGATCTCGACCTACGCGATCGAAGAGCTGATCGAGGAGCTCAAGAACGAGTTCACGATCGTGATCGTGACCCACAACATGCAGCAGGCCTCGCGCGTGAGCGACAAGACGGCCTTCTTCAACATCGCCGGCACCGGCAAGCCCGGCAAGCTCATCGAGTTCGCCGAGACCGGAACGATCTTCACCAACCCCACCCAGAAGGCGACCGAGGACTACGTCTCGGGCCGCTTCGGGTGATCGCGACCGCGCGGTCGTGCGCGGGAGGGGGCGGATGCGAGGCATCCGCCCCCTCTGCGCGTTCGGGCAGGGCTGTGGTGTCCGGCCGGTTGGACGGCCTGCC